>DASZIA010000402.1:0-6706 GCA_035949535.1 Planctomycetaceae bacterium
TTTTTCGCTGGCCATCAGAAAGACCGTTTCGATGTCATTCGCCAGGACCCGGTTGGCCAGCGACATCGTGAACTCGCTTTCGATGTCGGTCAACGTTCTGACTCCGCGCAGCATCACCGCTGCACCGCAACGGCGCACGAAGTCGACGGCGAGGCCGGTAAAGCACTCGACGTCCACGTTGGGATGGGCTGCTAGCACAGTTCGTGCCAGTTCAAGACGCTCATGCGACGAAAAGAGGGACCGTTTTTCCGGGTTGATGCCGATGCCGACCGTGATCCGCTCAAAGATGCCGGCACCGCGGCGCACGATGTCCTCGTGCCCAAGCGTGAGCGGATCGAAGCTTCCCACATAAGCGGCATGACGTGCGTTCAAAGCGCTGGGCATAACGCGGACCCTTTTTTACGCGACCTCAAGCTATTGTTTCCGCTTGAACCTTTTTGCGATAGGGACCCGCTTAGGTCGCAGATTGGCCCCAAGGGAAGGCGCCGCTCCGACCCTGTTGTCCGACTGACCCAATCGGATTAGCTCGCTCCTGACGGTTCAACTTCTGCCAATTTGACAGGAGTCAAGCGCGGCACGCATCGCTCTCCCTCGATCAGTTTATCGTCGCAACCATTTATTCTTCAATGACTTATTGATGATGACGTACCCAGGTTTTCTCTGGGGAATTCGCCGCTCGCTCCTGCGGTACAGCCTTTGCGATTCTTCAACCTTCTTTTCAGTTCGGCCCGATTTGGCGGACGCTCGCCGCCAGGAAACCGTTATGCCCGTCTTTCGTTGGGGCCATTCTTGGGATGCCTTTCACGACTTCGAACGTGAAGTCGATCGTTTACTCAGCAGCGTGAATTTCGCCTTTCAAGGCATCCGCTTGGGCCGGCAGTATCCCTCGGTCAACCTGTACGAGTTGCCCGATGAGTACTTGCTGACGGCGGAGTTGCCCGGTTCGAAGGCTGAGGACATCGAACTCGAAATGGGGAGCGGACTGCTCAAGATCAAGGGGCGCCGTTCCGAACCGAACGGCGTGCCGGAAGAACGCTATCGACGGCAGGAGAGATTTCGGGGGGAGTGGGAACGCACTCTCTCGATTCCCGAGCGCATCCGCGACGAAGGGATGACTGCCGAATTCGTCGACGGAATCCTCAAAGTTCACCTTCCGAAAGGCGAGCAGTCGCAGCCGCGACGAATCCGAGTCAGCGAGGGGTCCGACTGAGAGCACTTTTTCTGAAATTGTCGATCCGTTCGCTGACGGTTGAGACGTCTTATGGCTGAACCCGAAAACATTCCTGTTGAACATCAGAACGCCGATCCGGTTCCACAAGAAACGGAAGAGCCCCGGTTTCTGTTTACGCCGCCCATCGACATCTACGAAACCAGCGATGGTCTGGTGCTGCACGCGGATCTGCCCGGCGTTTCGATCAAGACGCTCGAACTGCAGGTGCAGGACAATAAGCTCACGCTTTTCGGCCGGGTCCATCCCGTCGTGCCGCCGCAGGCGCGCCCGCTGCACCAGGAATATGCCGTGGGAGACTTCCTCCGCTCATTTATTCTGAGCGACGAGGTTGACCACGAGCGGATTACCGCAACCATGACTAGTGGAGTGCTCAAGGTGGTGCTGCCCAAGGCGGCACAGATTAAACTAAGACGCATCGAGGTGAACCCGGAGCCGTCCACCGGCTGAGTGGCTCGGGAGTTTAGCGGCTCCGGCGAGGAGCGAGGGAAAAACCCGAAAGCGGTCTCGAGCGCGAAGAGCGCTCGGAACGCATTTAATCTTCGAGCCAGAGGAGCCAGCGATGACCGATACACAAGCTTCCGGACCGCTTTCCCAATCGGTTGAACGGCTGCGTCGCGAGTTCGAGCGATGGCTGGACGCCGCCCTCAACCAAGGCAACCGGGCGCTCGACGTTGTCGGGCTCCGCGGAGCCGATCGGCCTTGGACGCCGGCCGTCGATCTCATCGAGACGCCGACCGACGTGCAGATCGACGTCGATTTGCCCGGCATCGATCCCGTGCTGGTCGAAGTTTCGCTGACCGGGAACATGCTCAACATTCAGGGACCGAAACGGACGCACATTCCCCCAGCAGGAGGAACAGTGCATGTGGCCGAGCGGATGCAGGGGCCTTTTCAGCGCTCGATCCCGATGCCGGCGCCCGTCATCGCCGACAGCGTGTCGGCCGAGCTGAAAAACGGCGTGCTGCAAATCCGGTTGATGAAGTCCGAGAAGGCGCGGGCGCTTAAGATCCCGGTCCACGCGGAGCCGCCGCGCGTGACGCCGCAGTCTCAAGCGGTCTCTGCGGTGCCCGCTCTTTAGCGACCGACTGGCGGCTCTGGGCACGAACGCATCGACACGTCAACGCGACCCGCTCGTGGTCCGCGCGAAATCGAACTGATTGACCGCGCCACGGCACGCTCTTAGACTAAAAGCAGCTTCTAGAATCCGCTCAATCGCCGTCAGTGCACCGTCGTCACACCGGGATCCCGCGCCCGCCGCCGTGTCGGGAGTCATCCATGTTGATTCACCTCGCCGCCTTCCGGAACACTTTTTTGTCGAAGCTGGCTGTCCTTTCCTGTGTCTTGCTCTTCGTCTCGAGCTCCGTCGCACGGGGCCTGGCCGCCGACCCTCCCGGCGCCGGCGTCCCGCGTGCCCTGCAGACCGACGACGGCTGGGGGATCTACATCACGTACTTTGCGGCCCCCGGTGACCGGGAAGCCATCACAAAGGAGGCTCCGGTCGTCGTGCTGTTGCACGGAGACAAACAGAATCGCCTTGTTTATGAAGGTCCGCGCGGTTTAGTCTCCCGTCTGCAGGAGAGGGGTTGCGCCGTGATCACCGTCGACCTGCGAAAGCACGGGCAGAGCACAAACTTGGCGCAAGTCGGTGGCAGCCCGGCCAGCGGAAGGTCAGAAGCGACGATCCAGGCGTCCGATTACCGCGCGATGGTCGATTCGGACCTCGAAGCCGTCAAAAAATTCATTCAGCAGCAGCATCAATTGAAAAAACTGAACATGCGCAAGACGGCGATCGTGGGGGCGGGTTCTTCTGTCGCGGTTGCCGCGGCATTTGCCGCCGCCGATTGGAATAAGGAGCCCTACGACGACGCGCCGTCCGACGACATGAAAACGCCGCGCGGTCAAGACGTGCGGGCGCTCGTATTTCTGTCGCCTCCCTCGCGCGTGAGGGGCCTCAACCTGAACGAGGCGCTCAACGACATTCGCAATCCCGATTGGAACATCGCCGTTCTCACGCTGTATGGAAAAGCCAATCGGAATGACGCAAAAGATGCCGTGGCGCTCGACAAGAAACTGAGCGGAACGAACAAGGCGAGTAAAGACCGGATTCGCATTGTCGCCGTCAATGTCCCTTCTCACGGAACTGATCTGCTTGGACTTCGGGATATCGACACCGAGGGGGCAATCCTCAAGTTCTTCCAACTCCACTTGTTTGACCTGCGAGACAGCGAGTGGCGCGATCGGCAAAGCCGCCTCGTCAGGAAGTGAACGGCGGTCCGACGGAATGGCAAATCGCTTCGCCGTCCTGCTTTCGATTCCCGGCCTTCGCGCCGCCGATCTGACGTCGATGCCGCGCTTGACCGCCTTGGGAAGAGGTGGCAGCACGCTTCCCATCGCGCACACTTTCCCCTGCGTCACTTGCCCGAGCCAGGCGACGATCACCACGGGCACCGCCCCACAGCAGCATGGCGTCATCGCCAACGGCTTCTACTGGCGCGATAAGGGTGAGGTCGAGATGTGGACCGCCTGGAACGAGGCGGTCCAGCAGCCGCAGATCTGGACGCTGCTCCACCGGCACGATCCGTCGCTGACTTCGGCGGCGTGGTTCCCGCTGCTGATCAAGGGGGCCGAGGCCGACTACATCTGCACGCCGGCTCCCATTCACAATCCGGACGGCTCGGAGTCCCTCTGGTGCTATACCAAGCCGACGGAGCTTTACGGCCAATTGCGCGACGCTTTGGGTCACTTTCCGCTGATGCATTTTTGGGGACCGCTGGCCAACATCAAGTCGACGCAGTGGATCGTGGAATCGGCCGTCGTGGCGGCGCGGAAATTCCGCCCACGGTTCACTTACGCCTACCTTCCGCACCTCGACTACGCGGCCCAGAAGTTCGGACCGGATAGCCCCCAAGCGGCAACGGCCACAGCGGAACTCGACTCGGCCATCGGCCGGCTGCAAGACGGCCTTGCGGAAGCCGGCCTGGACGACGTGCTGTGGGTCGTCGCCAGCGAATACGTCATCAGCCCCGTGCGATCCGCCGGCTTTCCCAATCGACGTCTGCGTGAGGCGGGATTTGTCACGCTCACCCAACACGAGGGAACAGAGCTGCTCGACGTCCGCGGGAGCCGTGCCTGGGCCCTCGTCGATCACCAATTGGCCCATGTCTTCGTGAAAGATGCCGCCGACGTCGAGCGGGTGGCCGCTCTCTTCCGCGACGATCCGTCCGTCCACGAAGTGCTGACCGGCCCAGACCGGGCACGGCGGAATCTCGACCATCCGCGAGCGGGTGACGTCGTGCTGATCTCCCAGCCCGATCAATGGTTCGCTTACTACTGGTGGCTCGACGACGCCAAGGCGCCGGCATTTGCAAGAACCGTCGACATCCACCGCAAGCCCGGCTACGACCCAGTCGAATTGTTTATCGACATGCCCGCGCGAACCATACCGCTGCAGACGAGTCTGGTGAAAGGCTCGCACGGCTTTCCGGCGGACGAGGCGTCACGTCGCGGAGTGCTCGTCTGCTCGACCAGCGAAGGCGCGCCCCCCGGACCCGATGGGGCAATCGCCGACACTGCGATCTCGAGCATCATCCTGCGGAATTTTGGCGTGTCCGCGATCTCCTCGGGAGGGCGAAGCTCCCGCTGAGCCTCTTTTCGGCTGTGACGTACGCAAGGCGCAGCGGGAGCAGCGCCCCCCCAATGAACGCAATCGTCATTACCTTCGACCGCCTGCCCACCAGCTTTCTGGCTTGCTACGGCAACAGCTGGATCGAAACGCCGAACTTCGATCGGCTGGCGGCGCGGTCGGCGACATTTCACCAGCACTTCGCCGAATCGCTCACGCTCGACACGGTCCGCCACGCCTGGTGGAGCGGTCGCTACGAGTGCCGGCAGAGAGGCGAACCGCAGTCGCGCGACTTGTTGCCGGCCTTTCTGGCTTCCCGCGGAATCGCCGTTCGTCTCCTTTTAGAAAGCGGCGCGGAAGAGGACCGATCTGCCAGGGAATTGTCGCGGCTCTTCCCCGAGTGCACAGAACTGGTCGCCGGCGCGGACGGCTTGGACGTGCAGCCGGATGACACGCCCTTCTTCCGGCTGGTTGCCCGCGCCCAGCGAGATCTGCGCCTGTTACGGACCTCCCGCAGCGAGCCGTGGCTCTTGTGGATCAAGTCGCGGGGCGTGCCTGTCCCCTGGCTGCCGCCGATTGAATATGCCCGCAGGTTCCTCGACATCGAAGACGACGAGCTCGAAGACCAGCCTCCGTGCGTAGAGGCTGACGAAGCCGACGAAACTGCGGAATTGGACGAGGAAGAAAACGACGGCGAGCTGCTGGAGATGTCTGATAGTCAGTTCGAGGATTTGCTGAGGTCGGCCGGGGCGCTTCCACAAACCCGCGCGCTGCGCGATGCGATGACTGACTTCGACCGCGCGCTCACTCGCAAGGTCCTGGGCGGCTCGATCGCCCTCTTGGATACCGGTCTCGGCCGGCTGCTCGAGACCATCGACCAGTCGGCGGCGAGCGCCCCGACACTCGTTCTGCTCACCGCGGCACAGGGTTTGACCGTGCACGACTCGAGCATATTACGCGACGAATGGGAGCAGTCATCCGACGAGATCGCGCACACTCCGCTGGTGATCCGACCAGCCGGTTTGAATCATGGCATGCGTCGACAGTCGTTAACGCAACCGCTCGATATTTTCCCGACACTGGTCGATTGGTTCGGCGTCGAGGGCCCCGCGACGGCCCTCGAGGGACAAAGCTTGTTGCCGGCGATTCGGGGGGACGAGGAGCCTGAGTCACGTCGCACGGCCTTTGCGGCCGACGGGCAAACAATCCAGACTGTTCGCTCTCATGACCACTACTTCGTGCAGAGGTCGGCAGAGCAGGGAAGCGAGCCGGCACGGCGGCTCTTTGCCAAACCCGAGGACGCGTGGGACGTCAACGACCTGGCCGCGCAAACGCCTTCAGTGGTGGAAGAATTGGCTGGCGAGTGTGAACGCTTCTTCGGCGAGCGGCAGACGTAAATCGGCCCTGACTACCAAGGGCGCTTTGCATCCACACTGAAATTCCGTTTATGCTCTTGCTGATTCAATTGAGGCGAAGGAGATCCGGAAAATCGATCTGGTGCCACGGCTGAGACGTTTCGGCTCAGCCGTGCTCTTCACGAGAGGTCTTACGCTTGTTCATTCCCGACGAGCACTACACACCAAAAAGAGCACCCGAGCAAAATACTGCCGCGAATTTCCGGACACCCTCGGGCAAGCCGCCGCTGCATCCCGCAATAGCACGTCCACAACAGTCTGTGCCTTTCGTGTCTCGCGCTTTTAACACATCGAGGAACCAGCCGTGATTCGTCAAACTTGGGCAATCGCGCTTTCGATCTTGGCACTTGGATCACTGGCACCGAGCATGGCGTCGGCCGACGAGCCAGCGCATTTTCATCACGTGCGGCTCAACGTCCGCGACCCGCAGAAGTCGAT
>DASZIA010000403.1:0-6553 GCA_035949535.1 Planctomycetaceae bacterium
AGCCCGCCGAGGGTCATGATGTTGATGGTGTTGCCGGTGATCCACAGCCCGATGAGTGAACCGAGAAGGGCCATCGGGATGTTGAGCACCACGACTAGGACGCTCCGCCAGTCGTGCAGGAAGATCAGAATCATCAGCCCCGTGAGCGTCGCTCCGATCAATCCTTCGGTTGAAACGCTGCGGATGGCCTCGATGACGGTCGGGGACTCGTCGAACACGTAGCGGATATCCACCCCTTCCGGGAGGACCGCCTTGAAGTTCGGCATCGCGGCGTGGATGTCGGAGACCACCGTCAGTGTCGAACCCGTGTTTTTCTTGACGACAGGGATGTACACAGACCTCCGGCCGTCGACCATCGCGTAGCCGAAGTTAACGTCGGTGCCGTCGGAGACGGTGGCCACATCGCCGATGTAAACGTCGCGGCCGGGCTGGATCGGGATCCGGGCGATCTCCTGGATGTCGGTGACCGTGGCGTTGCTCGGCACAAGGGGCATTTCCTGCTTCACGTACAGGTTGCCAGAGGGAAGGACGACGTTACCGTTGACGAGGGCCTTAACGAGGTCTTCCGGCCCGAGGTTGTAGTCCCGCAGCCGATCCGGGTCGGCGTTGATGACGACGGAGCGGGCATTCGAGCCGAAGGGGGCTGTGCCGACCGTGCCGGGGACTTTGGACTGCAGAAGCGGGCGGATGCGTTGCTGGGCGAGGTCGGCGAGCGTCCCCAGCGACTCCTTTTTTGAGGTCAAGACGAGATAACCGATCGGGACGCTCCCGGCGTCCATGCGAATGATCTGAGGCGGCAGCGTTCCCGGCGGCGTGCTGGCCTGGGCCCGGTTAGCCTCGGCGACGACCTCGGCCAGCGCCTGCGACATGTCGGTGCCAGGGTAGAACGAGAGCTTGATCAGGGCGATTTGCTGGATGCTCCGCGACTCCACCTCCTTGACCCCGTCGACGTACTGGAAGTTGAGCTCGAACTGATTGACGATCAGCCCCTCCATCTGGGCCGGGCTCATTCCATTGAAGTTCTGGACGACGTAGATCTGCGGCAGATTGAACGGCGGGAAGATGTCGACGCGCATGCTGTAGATCGCCAGCCCGCCGCCGCCGATCAGCGAGACGACAACCATCATCACGCTGATGGGATGCCGCAAGGCGAAATTGATCGGATTCATGCGCTCCCCCGCGATCTTCGTGGGTTCGGGTGCTACCCGATGCAGAAGCCGTGCCGAATCGCGCAGGTTGTCTCGTCTTTCATGCTGTTTCGAAGGACGACACAGTTGCCACCTGCTGCAGACTTAGGGGAATTTACGCGGTTGACCTGCAAAACTGCTGATGCGTTTAGGAAAGCACCGAGAAACGCCGGGGCTCAGAGCGCGCCCGTTTGTCTCGCTTCTCGGTGCTTGAGCATTGCTTCGAAAAGGACGCGATCCTTTTCAGCACGCATTTCACCGGCACATCAGCTGGCCGTACGGCGCGAAGCGGCGATCTGTTTCTATCATCAGAAATGCCGAGTCCACCGCCAAATGGATTGGCAGTGGACTCGGCGGAGGGCTTTGGAGACAGCGCGTCCCCAATCGGTGTCTGCTACTTGCTTGCGCCGGGCGCCTGAACTTGCACGACCTTTCCCGGTTTTTCACGGGTTCCTTCCGCAATCACCAAGTAGCGCCGGTCCAAGTTGTTCTCGTGCTGAACGATTTGCCGGATTGGGCCGACGGTGTCGACAATTGCTGCACCGGCGGGGTTGGTCTTAAATGCCTGTAGTGACTCGAGGTCTCCGTCTCCCGCGAGATTCTTCGCCAATGCAAGGACATAGCTCTTTTTCGGCTCCAGGCCTGTCACGGAAGCTTGAAGGACCTGTACCAGGCCCTGGTCAAAGAGAGAGACGCTTGTCGGCGGCTTTTGCGTGCGCTCGCCTGTCCCGACTGTATTCAGTGTCAGATGTGTCGCCTTCCCCGCGATTGCGAGCGCTTGGAGATGGTCCCGTCCGTCACCCTCCGGCACAGCGTCGGGCACATAGGCGATGGCTTGCGGGGCTTGGCCGACGGGGATGCTCGCGATCACTTTGTTTTTGAGGGTGTCGATTGCCGCAAGCTCATCGGCGTTCTCGAGTCCCACGTAAATCCGGCTGCCGTCGCCCGAAGGCCAAACTCCGTGCGGTAGTTTGCCGACAGGGATCGCGGCCACCTGCGAGAAATCATCCGTCCTGAAGACCTTAACCTGGTTGGTTCCGCCAACCGTGACATAGGCAAATTGCCCCTTGGTGTTTCGCGCGATGTTCACATGGTTGCTGATCGGACCGGTATCCAGGACCTTCAGCACGTTGAACGGCTCCTGTGCGTTGAACACCATCGTCTTGCCGGTGTCCTTGAGCGTCAGCCAAACTTGCTTGCCGTCCGGAGTGGCTGCGATGTTCGGGCTGAACGGACTAACTTGCTTCACCTGGCCAACGATCTTGTGGTCCTTCACCGAGACGACAACCGTCTCGGGATTGAATGAGGAACAGACGTAACCGTACTTGCCGTCGGGTGAAAAGATCTGCATTCCTGGCCCTGCGGGCACCTTAATCCGCAGTTTCTCCTTGTATGTCTTCGCATCCAACACCGCGACATAATCCTCCCCTCGGACCGTCACCCACACTTCGCTTCCATCGGGCGTGAAGAACGCTTCGTGCGGTGAGCGCCCGACATAGGTGGTGTGTTTCACTGCGTTCGTGGCGGTGTCGATGAAAGTCACGGAATTACTGCCGATCGACACCACCGCAAGCGTTCGGTGGTCCGGCGAAAACCCCATGCCGTGCACGAGGACCTGGCCCGTGTAGAGAGGACTGAAATTCGCGGGCTCCGGCTCCCCCAGCCGTATGACGCCGAGCAACTTGTTGTCGGCGGGATCAGCGACCGAAACCGTGTTGGAGAACTGGTCCGCCGTGTACACCCGGTCGTGATGAGTCACTGGAATGTCCGCGTCCTTAGCCGACCCGGGCGCCTGCCCAGCCCATGCACGGCCGCAGAACAACGATGCTTGCACCATCAAAACAAGAGTGATCCTTCTCATGATTCTTTCCTCGCTTGAATGTTGAAGAGTTTCGTTTGTCACGGGGACGACTGACCCACCGTCGTTGGTGAAGGCACCGACGGGGGCAGCGGCTCTCCGACCGCCAACCGCATCGCGGCGATTTCTTGCTGCTGTGTGACGATGATTTCTTGCGCCAGCCGCCGTAATTGCTCGTTTTTGCCGTAACGCAGCTCCGCCTTGGCCATGTCAATCGCGCCCTGATGGTGCGGCACCATCATGTCCACGAAATCCCGATCGATGTCGCCAGTCGGCTTGATGGACATGTCGTGCATCATTTTTGCCATAGCGGTAGCGTTTTCTTGCAGGAACGGCGCTTCGGCCCTGAGGGCGGACGAACCCTCGCCTGAGTTTCGATTGTTACCAACCGAAGCGGGTTCTTTCTCCGCAGTGGCCGGGCCCTGAGCGTTCCCTTTCTCGAAAGCCACGATCACGAGCGCGGAAGCCAGGGCGATTGCGAGCACAGGCAGGGTCAAGAAAAACATTTTTGTGTGACGCACGGGTGTGATCATGATTTCATCCTCCTGGTTGGGGCATGTCAGGACACCGGCCAAAAGCAAGGAGCGCGCCAAATTGCGTTCAGCGGGTGGTTTGGCCGTTTTCCAGGATTTTCATGTTGGACCTTCGGCGCAGCTCTTTTCCCCGAAGACCTTGATGTGAAGGCATGATGCGGCCGGGTCTCGGAGTCGACTGAGCGGATCTCAACGTAACGCGACCGTGTGTCGATCGGTGTCAGGGCACCGGCGGGAGTGGGAACTATTGAGACAGTCGCCTCAAAATTGACCCAGTGCGCGCCCGATCCGCGACGATAGCAGCCGAAGTCGGACTTTTTCCGCCCGTATCCAGCGTTGGTCCTAAACGGCGTCGCCGTCCTCGTCTTCGAACCGGCGAGTCAAATGGAGGCCGAGTTCCTGCAACCTGCGGCGGAGCGTCTGGCGCGCGACGCCCAATCTACGAGCGGCTTCGTGCTGGTTGCCGCCCGTTGCCTCCAGGACGCGGGGCAGCAAGAGACGGTCCAGTCGGCGATGTGCCTCCGCGTACTGATCGCCGTTCTCGGAGGCGAGGCACTGGCGGATGAAAGCCTCGAGATTCGGGGCTTGGTCTGTCGAGGCAGAAGCGGGAAGCGAGTTGCCTGCGGTTCCCAAAATCGGGGGTAAGTGAGCAGGAAGCAGCGTCGGACCGCGCGCCTGCAGTAGAGCTTGCTTCAGGACACTCTGCAGCTCGCGGATGTTGCCAGGCCAATCGAACTCGCGCAACCACCCAAGTGTCTCCGGCGCGACTTCCTGCACATCTCTGCCCAAATGGCGGCTAAAACAGCGCACGAAATGGCGTGCGAGCACCTGCAGGTCATCTCCGCGCTCGCGCAACGGCGGCAGATCGATGGCGAACACATTCAACCGGTAATACAAGTCGGACCTGAATTTTCCTTCTTCCGACCACGTCTTCAATTCGCGGTGTGTGGCCGCGATCAGTCGCACATCTGTGTGAACCGTCTCGTTGCCGCCGACGCGCTCAAACGTCTGCTCTTGCAACAGCCGCAGCATCTTCGCCTGCAAGGCTAAGGGCATGTCGCCGATTTCGTCGAGAAACAAGGTGCCGCCGTTCACCTGTTCGAACTTTCCAATTCGCCGGCGATCGGCACCGGTGAACGAGCCTTTTTCGTGACCGAACAATTCGCTTTCGAGCAGGTTCTCCGGGATGGCCGCGCAGTTGAGCGCCAGAAACGGCGACTCGGCGCGTTTACCGTGATGGTAAATCGCGCGGGCAACGAGCTCCTTGCCGGTGCCGCTCTCGCCTGTGATCAGCACGGGCACATCCTGGGCGGCAACCCGGCCGATTGCCTTGTACACCTCGCGCATGGCCGGGCAGGAGCCAATGATTGTGCCCTCCACATCCGCTTCCGAGCCGCTCTCAGGCAGCACAGCGGGTTCGCGCATCCGTCGCACCACTTCGAGTGCCTCGTCAACCACGCGCCGTAATTGGTGGGGGTCGAGCGGCTTGAAGAGATAGTCGTAGGCCCCTTGCTTCATGGCCTCGATGGCCGCGTCAGCCGTCTTGGCCATCGTCACGAAGATCACAGGAATGCGGGCGTCGATGCAGCGGATCTGCCGATAAAGCTCGAGCCCGGATTGGTCCGGCAGACCCAAGTCAAGGAGAATGACGTCTGGATGCTTGACACCGATCCGCTTGAGACCTTCAGCAGCGGTCGCAGCCACCTCGACCCGATGAGCCGGCGCAGGGAACGTCTGGCGCACCTGGCCCGGGATCAGGGCAGCATCATCGTCGATGAGCAACAGATCGGCCATCATGCGCTCCGCTCGGCACGTGCGCCGGGTATGCTCGGCATTGTATCTGCTCTTGCCCTCATTACGACAACCGAGGGGTTGGCATGTACGAAACACGACGCACCCGGCTGGTCGCCTACGGCATCGCCGTGCTGGGCCCAGCAGTGACGCTTCTACTCCGCTCACCCTTCGATGCGGTGCTCGGCGAGCGGGTCCAGTACATGGCCTTCTATCCCACGGTTCTTCTGGCCGCGTTCTTCGGCGGACTCTGGCCAGGGCTGTTGGCGACCGTCCTCAGCAGCCTCGCCGCAACGTACTTCCTGGTCGATCTGGGTTTTTCCCTCGAGATCGCCAAGGTACAAGACGCGGTTGCCCTTGGCTTCTTCGTGGTGGTTAGTGTGGCTGTCAGCGCGCTCAGCGAAACGCGGCTCCGATCGCAGCGCCGCATTGCCGCCAGTGAGCGCCGCTACGCAGTCACCCTGGCGAGCATCGGCGACGCGGTCATCGCGACCGACACACACGCCCGAGTCACGTTTCTGAACGCGGCAGCCGAAGGGCTGACAGGTTGGCGGCTTGCGGAAGCCGTCGGGATGCCGCTGGACAAAGTGTTTTGCATCATCAACGAGCAGACCCGGCAACCGGTCGAGGACCCGGCGGCCAAAGTCCTCCGGTCGGGCACGAAGGTGGGGTTGGCAAACCACACGGCGCTTGTCAGCCGAGACGGCCGCGAGCTGGCCATCGACGACTGCGGCGCTCCCATCATCGACGATCGTGGCGCCATCGCGGGGGTGGTCCTCGTTTTCCGGGACGTGTCCCAGCGCCGGCAGGTGCAGGAGGCCGAAGCCTTCCGCCGGGCCAACGAACGGTTCGAATTGGCGATGCGCGGCTCCAACTTGGCGATTTGGGAATTCGATATGCCTGATGGGTGTCTCGAAAACAGCCGGCCGACTTTTGTCAACGTTTGGGAATCGCTGGGCTACGAACCGCTGACGGCGCCCACAGACTTTGCCTCGGGTTTCTTGTTGGCCATTCATCCAGACGATCGGGAGCGGCTGGGGCTCGCGATTCATGAGTTTCTTGCGAGCAATCGTCGTGAGTTCGAAGCCGAGTACCAGGCGCGGCGCAAGGATGGAGACGACGCGTGGCGCCTCGCGCGTGGAATCGCGCTCCGTGACCGGGAGGGAAAACCCGTTCGTTTCATC
>DASZIA010000404.1:0-1950 GCA_035949535.1 Planctomycetaceae bacterium
GGAAAATCGCGACCGGCTGTCGCACTCCAGGGTTCGTCGTCCGTCACTCACCCGTCGCAGAGAAGCCGATCACCGCCTCGCCATCGGTGTGCCTCTCCGGGCGGAGATGCGTCTCCTTCTTCTGGGACAAAAACTGCACCAGCTTCTCGATGTCAGCGTCCAACAGGTAGACCGTTGAGACTTCGCCGGTATGGGCTCGGACCCCCACGACAAAATCTTGGCCGACTCGATCGACGATGAGGAAGCAGTCATCGTGACAGCCGACCGCGAGCCCACGGGAATGGCATGACATTCAGCGATCATAACCGACTGCACGCAGAACGTGTAGAAGATACATGGTTTATCACAAAAATTTGAACCATGTTGGTTTCGGAGAGAACCCGGCCAGCGGAAGCGATTAGCGAGGATCTTCACGAACAGAAACAAGACGCGAATCAGGAACCGGCGTGCCGAAATTACTCATCACGTCGAGGATGCAGACGAGGATTCGTGGCACGTCGCGCTGCGGCGGCGGTGGCTTCGCTAAACAGGTGGCGGGGAATGTTGAGAAGGGCGAAACGGCGACGCTCCTCCGGGAGCGTCTCGAAATCCGCCTCGATGAAAATCTCCACGGTCTCTTCGCTGCCATAAATCTGGACACGAACGGGCGCGTCGCCAAAGTCCACCCCATGGCGTCGTCCGTTCGCTCGTCGAATGATGGCGTGGGGCATATGATCTCCCTTGAAAGGGGTCAGCGGCGATCTCAGGCCACCTTCCGTCCGGTCCCACCCCAAGCAGACGTTTTGGTTATTAAAGCCTGGAACGCAGCGGGCGACTGGATCAAGGTAGCCATAGCGAGCAGCCACGACCACATGAACGAACAACCCTCTTTCCGTATTGCGCCGGTCAGAACGGCCACTGACTTGGCGGCTACGGTCAGGCTTTTCAGAGCCTATGCGTCTTCTCTGGACATTGACCTGTCCTATCAGTGTTTCGATGCGGAAATGGAGGCCATGCCCGGTAAGTATGCTTCCCCGGCTGGTGAATTGCTGCTTGCCCGCGATTCCAACGGCATTCCGGTCGGTTGTGTTGGCCTTCGGCCCATCGAGCCTCACGGCTGTTGTGAGATGAAGCGCCTCTATGTTTCTCCAGAAGTGCGAGGCTTCGGCCTCGGGGAGAATCTGGTCGACGCTGTCTTGAAAGAAGCCGAGCGGATCGGCTACCGTGAAATGAGGCTAGACACGCTCCCCTCAATGGCGGGGGCCATAGCGCTGTACCGAAAGTTAGGCTTCGAGCACATCGAACCCTATTACGACACTCCCGTGATCGGCACGATTTTCATGCGCCGCTCTCTGATCGAGCGTTCCCCGC
The DNA here is from genome assembly GCA_035949535.1 of Planctomycetaceae bacterium. GTDB lineage: Bacteria > Planctomycetota > Planctomycetia > Planctomycetales > Planctomycetaceae > DASPSM01. The sequence continues at coordinate 1,351 of DASZIA010000404.1, forward strand.
AGTTTACGTGACTGGTGGTCGGCCTTGCGGGTGGTGCTCCATCGTCTGCGGCAGGCCGAGCCACGGATGCATCGAACCTTCCCAGATCGAATCGCTGGGCGGCGGAAACGCCGACGTGTCGAACACCTACAGCGATCCCGCAGACCGGGGCGACACCAAGCACAATCGCAGAAATGATTGAGCAAGGGCGAGAACCGTGCGATAGGTACGTCCAAACTCTTTCGTCTGCTAGCCAAGCTCACGAACTTCTGGCACCACTGCCTCGGTCGTCTCGCGTGGGAGGAAATGTTCCGCAATCGGCATGCGGGCCGGTAAAGATCCGGTCGTGGCGCTCCGATTACCGAGGTGGCGAGACGCCATCGCTGTCGCCATGCAAGACAATAGTAGGGACCGTGATTACGGGCTGTTTCACAAGCTCGGCCTCGATGGGCTCGAATGCGGGGTCACTCTCCGCCGCCCCGTCGCGGTGTCGGTAGGAATGGATCGCAACTTCGACAAGATCAAGGCAGGTCGCTTGCGATGAGACTTTTGGTCGCTTCCCGCACCCAAGGCAGGCAGCCAAGCAACATCCGTGGCAGCCGCCCGGATAAATAGCCATAT
>DASZIA010000405.1:0-23786 GCA_035949535.1 Planctomycetaceae bacterium
GGGCATCATCACCCGCGACCTTGTCACTGGCAAGTACGAACAGTTCGCGGGCGACGCCGTCGTGCTCTGCACCGGCGGCTATGGCAATGTCTATTACCTGTCTACCAATGCCAAGAGCTGCAACGTGACGGCTTCCTGGCGCTGTCACAAGCGGGGGGCGTATTTCGCTAACCCATGCTACACGCAGATCCATCCGACTTGCATTCCCGCCTCCGGCGAGCACCAATCGAAGCTCACGCTGATGAGCGAGAGCTTGCGGAATGACGGCCGCGTCTGGGTCCCCAAGCAAAAGCACGACCCGCGGCCGCCGCACGAAATTCCCGATGCCGACCGCGACTACTTCCTCGAGCGGCGTTACCCGGCTTTCGGCAACCTGGTGCCGCGCGACGTGGCCTCACGGGCGGTCAAAGAGCGGTGCGACGCGGGATACGGCGTCGGCCCGACCGGGTACGCCGTCTACCTCGACTTCCGCGATGCCATTGCCCGCGACGGCATCGAGACCATCCGCGCGAAGTACGGCAACCTGTTCCAGATGTATGAGAAGATCACGGCCGAGGACCCATACAAGACGCCGATGCGGATCTATCCGGCAATCCATTACACGATGGGCGGCTTGTGGGTGGACTACGACCTCGAGAGCACGATCCCCGGATTGTTCGTGCTCGGCGAGGCCAACTTCTCCGACCACGGAGCGAATCGTCTGGGCGCTAGCGCCCTGATGCAAGGCCTGGCCGACGGGTACTTCATCATCCCGTACACTATTGGCAACCACCTGGCCGCACGAAAGCTGCCCAAGGTCTCGACCGACCACCCGGCCTTCGCCCAGGCGCTCGCCGAGTCGAAGGGGCGCATCGAGCGGATTGCCTCGATTCAGGGCCACCGCACGGTCGACAGCATTCACCGCGACTTGGGCCGCGAGATGTGGGAACGCTGCGGCATGTCGCGCGACGAAGCCGGCCTCAAGGCGACCATCGAGCGCGTCCGTCAGCTGCGCGAGGAATTCTGGCACGACGTCAAAGTTCCCGGAACCGGCGAATCGTTCAACCAGAACCTCGAGCACGCCGGGCGAGTGGCCGACTTCCTCGAATTCGCCGAACTCCTGGCGGCCGACGCCTTGCACCGCAAAGAGTCGTGCGGCGGCCACTTCCGCGAGGAGTATCAAACGCCTGACGGCGAAGCCCAGCGCGACGATGCAAACTTTTGCTACGTCGGCGCCTGGGAGTTTCAGGGCGTCGACAAGCCGGCGGTGCTCCACAAAGAACCGCTGAATTTCGAGGCAATTCCTCTCGCGCAGCGCAGCTACAAATAATGCAGCGGAGCGATAAATAAATCATGTCCGGGACTCTTTCGCTGACCTTGAAGATCTGGCGGCAGCCCAACGCCCAGACGCGCGGGCGGTTTGAGACCTACCAGGTCGACGACGTTTCGCCCGACATGTCGTTCCTCGAAATGCTCGACGTGCTCAACGAGCGGCTGATCCGTGAGGGGCAAGAGCCGGTCGCTTTCGACCACGACTGCCGCGAGGGCATCTGCGGCGCGTGCGGCATGATGATCAATGGCCAGGCCCACGGTCCCGACGCCGAGACGACGACCTGCCAGCTCCACATGCGGCGGTTCCGCAGCGGCGACACGATCGTGATCGAGCCGTGGCGAGCGAGGTCCTTTCCGGTCGTCCGCGACCTGGTCGTCGACCGCTCGGCCTTCGACCGCATCATGACGGCCGGCGGCTTCATCTCCGTCAACACGGGGAATGCCCCCGATGCCAACGCCATCCTCGTGCCCAAGGACGAGTCGGAATTGGCAATGAACGCGGCCGCGTGCATCGGCTGCGGGGCCTGCGTGGCGGCCTGCAAGAACGCGTCGGCGATGCTATTCGTCAGCGCCAAAGTCTCGCATCTCGCGCTGTTGCCGCAGGGAGATCCCGAGCGTCGCAAGCGGGTCGTTTCCATGATCGCCCAGATGGATCGAGAAGGGTTCGGCGGCTGCACCGTCACCGAGGAATGCGAGGCCGCGTGCCCGGCCGGCATTTCGGTCTCCAACATCGCGCGGCTCAACCGCGAATATTTGAAGTCCACTCTCGGCGGCGGCAAATAACACGGTTCGGAGGGTGGCACTGGCGGCTTGCCCGCCAGTGCTTTTGACGCGCGAGGAAGACACTGGCGGACAAGCCGCCAGTACCACCCAAATTTGATTGATTCGGCGACTGCCGCGCGGAACGCAATTTGCCCATTGCGTGAGGCGCTGGGAGCGATCGAATGTTGCGAACGGCCTGCTATCCCTGGCACGTGGCCCACGGCGGTCGGATGATCGACTTTGCCGGCTGGGAGATGCCGATCCAATACGGCTCGATCATCGACGAGCACCAGTCGGTGCGCCGCGCGGCCGGGTTGTTCGACATCGCTCACATGGGTCGAATCAAGTTCAGCGGGGACGACGCTTGCGGGCTGCTCGACCATTTGCTCACGAACGACGTTACCAAGCTCGAGCCGGGCGACATCCGGTACTCGCTCATGACCAACGACACGGGCGGAGTGCTCGACGACGTGCTCGTCTATCGCTTCGACGCGTTCTACTACCTCGTGGTCAATGCCTCGAACCGCCTCAAGATTGTCGACTGGATTACACGCCACCAGGGCGCGTTCCACGCGCACGTCGAGGATCAGACGGTCGCGACCTTCATGCTGGCCGTGCAGGGGCCGCGGGCGCTCGACATTCTGCACCCGCACGTGAACGTCGAGATTTCCGATCTCAAGTACTATTCCGGTTGCGAGGCGATGGTCTTCGGCAGACCGGCGCTTGTCAGCCGGACTGGATACACGGGCGAAGTCGGCTTTGAGATTGTGGTCGCGTCCTCCGACGGACCAGACGTCTGGCACCGGCTGATCGCCGACGGCAAAGAAATGAGTCTGGCGGCGTGCGGCCTGGGTGCTCGCGACACGCTCCGCCTCGAAGCGGGCATGGCGCTCTACGGTCACGAGCTCAGCGAATCGACCGATCCGCTGACCGCCGGCCTCTCGTTCGCGGTCAAACTCAATGCCGGCGATTTCATCGGCAAGGCGGCGCTCTTGAGGATCAAGAACGGCGAGATTCGGAAGGAGCGCGTGGGGCTCGAACTTGCCGGGAAGCGCATCGCCCGCGAAGGCTCGACCGTGTTTCAGGACGGACGACAGATCGGGCAAATCACCTCCGGCACATTCTCTCCCACGCTGCAAAAGCCGATCGCGATGGCCTACATCGACAAGGGGTCGGCCCAGACCGGACAGTCGGTCGAAGTCGACATTCGCGGCAAGCGCGAAGGAGCTACGGTCGTTAACTTGCCGTTCTATCACCGGTCCGCGTGAGCCGTCCTTCCCGCGTTCGGCATTCGAGCCGCGCCGCGAGCGAGCGGGGGATCACGCGTCGGTCTCGATAGCCCGCTTGCTGACGCGCGCGGCTCGATGAGGATCTGCTCCTCTGACTACGGAAGCGCGGCCGAATCAGGCGCGGGCAACGGCACAAACTCCGGCTCCTCGAGCAAAACCTCTGGCTCGGGGTCGTTGTCGCTGTCGGGCTGTCGGGCTTTCGTGATGGCGTAATAGAACATGACCGCGAACCCTGTGAGCGCGGCCAGGGGGAACATGACGTCAAAGCCCCAATGGTCGATGATCGCCCCGAGAATCGGCGGCGAAACGGCCGTTCCAAATTCGATCAGGCCGAGTACGAGCGTGGTGCCCAGTCCGCGGTAACGGCGTGGAAATGCTCCCGATCCCAGCGAGACGATGGCCGGATACAGCAGCGCGTGTCCGAAACCGCATCCCAATGCGGGCAGCAGGAACTGCCAATCGCGCGACACCAAGGGCAGCGACAGGTGCCCGAGCGCGTTGCCGGCAAGCCCCAACAGGATCGTTTTGTGGCGGCCGATCGTGCGAGCCCAGCGCGTTCCGGGGACGCGAAAGACCAGGGCCACGAGCGCGTAAACCGTGAAAAACGTGCGGATCCCCGCGATGTGCCGCTCCGTCGCGAACCGCGTCAAGAAAACGGTCGTCAGGCTGAAGCCCATCCCCATCGTGATCGCGACGGCCACGACCATCCCGGGCCAATAGTGGACCAACAGTTTCACCGCGGATGGCGAGTTCGGCACATGGACGTGCACGTGGCCGCGCATGAAGAACAAAACGCACGCGAGGTAAAATACGCCCAGCGCGACCACCGCCAGGCATAAGGCCGCGAAGCGCGCGTATCCCAGCGGGTAAAACGAGAAAATCCCGTCCCCAAGATTCGATCCGGCGATCATCGCCAAAAAACCGCTGGTCCCGAGAATGCCGATCGCCTCGGTGCGGCGATGCAGGGGGACGAGATCCTGCACGTGGACCACGCTGCAGGTCAGCATCCCGGCCATGCCGACGGCGTAGAGGGTTCGTGCCAGGTACAGCCCCGCGGAGACCCGGTGGCAAAGCAAGAGCGACGCCGCGCCGCCAATGAAGAACAAAGTGGAGAGCACCCAGACCGCGCGCGTACCGTAGCGATCGACGCCTTGTCCGATCACGAGTCGCACCAAGAGCGCGGCCGCGAAGCCGGTGCCGACCACCGCGCCGGCCGCTTGCTCGCTGCCGCCCAGAAAGGCGACCAGCTCCGCGAAGCGGTACATCAGAGTGTTGGCCGCGACCAAGGCGAAGTTGGCGATGTACGCGAGCCAGAATTGCGACGTGTAGACTCGTTCGTTCGTCGCGTTTGCGGCATGTTCCGGCTGTTGAGGCCCCGACATTTTTCAGCTCAAGCCATCTTCGTCAGTGTCAACCGCCGTACGCGCCATAGCGCCGCAGGCCGAGCGCGAACGCAGTCCGACACGCAACGAACAGCGCTACCACCCAACCGACGAGCACCAAAAGCTCAACGGCCAACTGCGTGTGCGTATAGCGATGCAGCATGACCGCCGCCGGAAAATACGCCAGGTATTTGAAGGGAAGGAACTCGAGCGGACGCGTGACGACGGCCGGCAGCCAGTCGAGGGGCAGCATCTGACCCGACAGGAAGAAGGTGATCATCATGTAAATGAAGACGAGCGAGCTGACTTCGAGGAACCAGAACCCGATCAGGCCGATCAAGGCCTCCATCAAAAAGCCGAGCAGGAAGGAAAGGAGCAGCGACGCCACCCAGCCCGCGGTTGTCAGCGCATCGGGCCAGCCGTCGAAGTATCCCCGGCAAAGCCAGAACACGAACGCGAACGGAACCGTCGCGATGAAGTAATAAACCAGCTTGTGCGCCATCCGATGCCAGAAGAGATAACCCAGCATGTCGATCGGCTGCGTCAGATATTTTTTGATCGTGCCGTCGCGGATTTCGAGCGCAATGCCTTCCGCCAGCCCCGGCATGCTTGAGAAAGCGCGCGACACGAGCGCCAACAGGTAATAGGCAATCATATTGTCGTAGGTGTAGCCATTGAGCTTGCGGCCCGGATCGGCGCTCGCCGCCGAATAAATCGCCCCCCAGAGAAAAATCTGCGTGACGGTCGGCAGGAACCGCACGAGAGTGCCGAACACGAAGTCGGCGCGGTAGGCCAATCGCTCCTCGATGCAGGTCTTGAGGATCGTCCACCGCAGTCGCAGGGCCTGGGCCATCATGATCGGTCGGGATCCCCTGTTAACGGTCGACAGGCTGCTCGTCCTCGACGTCGACATCGCTTGTGCCGCCGGTCGCTGTCGGTCGGTTCGGTGCAGCGTCGCGATCGGCGGCTTCCGCACCCGGCGCTGAGCTGGAAGAGAACAGCTCGGCGATCACGTCCTCGAGCGGGCGCTCCTGCACTCCGACGTCTTCGATGTTGTAGTTCGACAAGAGGTTCGAAAGAATCTTCGGAATGTTCTGGCGGGGGACCTCGAGGCGCACGCGGGGCGGCTGGCATTCGACAATCGTGCCGAAGCGAGACAGGTCCTGCGGGACCTCGCTCCCGGCAAACTGCAGATCCATGATCTTGTGGCGACTGAAGCGGTCGAGGATCTCCTCGAGCGGACCATCGTGATTGATCCGGCCATGGTTGATGATGATGGCCCGCTTGCAGAGCGCTTCCACATCTTTCATGTAATGGCTGGTGAGCAGCACGGTGATCTTGCGCTCGGCCTGATAGAACTTGAGGAAGTCCTGTACGCGCCGCTGCGACACGACGTCGAGGCCGATCGTCGGTTCGTCCAGAAGCAGCACCTCCGGCCCGTGGAGCAGGGCAGCGATCAGCTCCATCCGCATGCGCTCGCCCAGCGACAACTCGCGCACGGGCTGGCCGACCAGGGAGCGGACTTCCAAGAGGCTGGTCAGCTCGTCGAGCCGCCGCTGAAAGAGTGCCGGCTCGACGCGATAGATTTCCCTGTGCAGGCGGAACGATTCCTGTGCAGGGAGATCCCACCAGAGCTGATTTTTCTGACCCATCACCAGCGAAAAGCGGCGCCGGAAGGCATTGTCCCGCTTCCAGGGCGTGTACCCGAGCACGCGTGCGTCGCCGGAGCTGGGGAAGATCAGCCCGGAGAGCAGCTTGAGCGTGGTGGTCTTGCCCGCGCCGTTGGGGCCGAGGAAGGCGACGATCTCACCGGCCTCGACCGAGAAACTCACACGGTCGACGGCGGCGACGGCGTTGTATTCCCGATGGAACAGGCCCGCCACTGAGGCGAGCAAGCCTTCCCGTTTGCGATAGACTCGGTAGGTTTTCGACAGCTCGCGGACTTCGATCGCCGGCATCCACACATCTTAGACCAGATGACGGCATTATGTAACCGGCGCCCGAGCTTGATGAGTGAGGCGGACACGACACAAAAAAAGCCCGCAGGCCGAAGCCTGGGGGCTGGAGGGGCATTGTTAATTCGGCAATCGAACCGGCGATTATTTTGTTCCGGCGGTTGCCATGCTGTGGAGGACCTGCACGTAGTCGAGGCCGATCCGCAGCACCTCGTTGTTGTAGTAGCCAGAGGCGAAGATTGGACCCTCGGTTGTTGTTTCCTCCGACGTGACCTCTTCCGCCTTCTTCTCCTCGAGCTTGTCCTGAATCCGTTCTTTCTTTCGCGCCTCGAGGTTCAGCGAGATCTGTTTGCGGGCCTTTCGTTCGTCGAAAATGCCGATCTCTTTGTTGAGCTTCTGGAATTCCGCCTCGGTCGCGACTCGCGCGGCGCTCCGCCGCTGCAACATGGAAACCATCTCCGGATTGACCCGGTTCCACGGCTGATAGTCGGCCGGCTCGATGCGGTCGAATTTCAGTGCATTCTCGAGCGACGACTCGCCAAGATCCATGTGGTCCAACAGCGAGGGGAGCACAACGTCGGAAGGAACTCCCAGGTTTTGCGTGCTGTCGCCGTTGACCCGATAGAACTGGCTGATCGTCAGCTTGAGGGCGCCGCGGTCTTCCGGATTGAAGAGACCGGCCAGTCCCGACTGGCCCACAGGCATGACGTTCTGAACCGTTCCTTTGCCGTGGGTCGAGTTGTCCCCCACGATGATTCCACGGCGGTAGTCTTTGATTACGCCGGCAAAAATCTCCGATGCCGAAGCCGAGAGGCGATTGGTGAGCACCGCCATCGGACCCGTATAAGCGACGGTGGGGTTGGGATCGGGATGGACGTCTTTGTCGCCGCCCGGGGTCTTGACTTGAACGATCGGCCCCGACTCGATGAACAGGCCGGAGACTTCGATCGCCTCACTCAGAGCGCCGCCGCCGTTGCCGCGAAGATCGACGATGAGCAGGTCGACGCCTCCCTGGCGTTTGAAGTTTTCGAGCACCTTCTGCACGTCGCGGGCCGTGCTCTTGAAGTCGTCTTCGCCGCTCGAGGCGCCGTTGAAGTCGCGGTAGAACGACGGGATGTTGAGGATTCCGATTCGGCCGGGGGTGCCTTTCACCCGATCACTCGCCTGAATGATCTGCCCTTTGACCTCCTGCTGGGTCAGCTCGATGGTCCGCCGAGTCAGCGCATAGACGGCGACCTGGCTCTTCTTGTTCTTGGCCGGGTTTTTCAGATCGATATGCTCGGCCGTCTTGACCTGCAGCCGCACCTTTGTGCCGCGCGGACCGCGAATCAAGCGAACAACCTTATTCAGCTTCATTTCGACGACGGGCACGATCTCGCCGTCGCCCTTGCTGTCGACTCCGATGATCTTGTCACCGACTTTGAGGCGTCCGTCTTTTTCGGCTGCGCCGCCGGGAACGATCTGTTTGACGACGGTATAGCCGTCTTCTTCACGCAGGGCGGCGCCGATGCCCTCGAGCCGCAGCTCCATCGAGATGCGGAATTCGTCCCGTGTCTGGGGCGACATGTAGCTGGAGTGCGGATCGAGACAGTGCGTGAGCGCACTCAAATACAGCTCGAGCTTTTCGCCGTCATCCATCTGGCCCCAGGTCTCGAGATTCAGACGGTAGCGCTTCTTAACGCGCGTACGGGCATCGGCGTCGGGCGTGTCTTCGAGTTTCAGCTGCAGCAGGTCGTACTTGATCTGCTTGCGCCAGCGCTCGCGAATTTCGTCGTCGCTCTTGGCCCAAGCAAGTTTTTCGGCGTCGATGACCATGCCCTCGTCGACGGTGAAATCATGCTTGGCATCGACGAGCGTGTCGGCGAGCGCCTTGCGCTCGGCCACCCGTTTCAGGAACAGGTCGAATGTGTTGTAGGCAAAATCGACATTGCCGTGCTTCATCAGGTCTCCGAGCCGGGCCTTGTCCTGGCCCAGCTCATCGACGTCGGCCTGGGTGAAGTAGAGCTTGCGGGGGTCGAGCAGCTCGATATAGCGCTTGAAGAGTTTGACCGAGATTTCGTCGTTGATCCGAACGTGGCCGATGTGGTTTTCTTCGATCAACTTGGCGACGAGGATCGCCGTTCGCGATTCGGCCGGCCGGGGCTCCGCAGCCTCATGAGCGAAAATCGTCGAGGCCGCGAGGGCCAAGGTGACCGCGATCAGAGTGCTGCCGGCGCGCGAAGTTGCTGGGAACCGCATAGATCCTCATCCCATGGCGAAAGAAAAGAAAAGGGGATTGGCAGCCGAAGAAAAATTTATTCGCACCCACGACCCCGATCCGCACGTCCGAATACTCACCGCAGGCGGCCCTGGGAACGAGCAGAGATTTTCCCCAAAAGGATGCAGACAATCGGTCTGCCGGCTTTCAAACGGCTGCAGGCTTTGGCGATCCGTCGCCCAAGGGATCGTATCGGAACAGGCCAAACGTGACAAGAGGCGCTTTGGTGGAACTCTCGGCCTGCTAAACCGTTTCGTAACGCCAACGACGCGTTTTCTGCCGGGCAGACCGCCTGGCATTCAGCAAGAAAACAAGCTTTGAAACCGGAGCAAAATCGCCCCTTGGACTGTCTACGCGGCGAATCGATCGCACGCGGGAGACTTCAAGCAAAATTGCGGGCGAAACGCGGCAAAAAAACCAACATCAGGGCGTTGCACAGTGAACAACTGCTTCGCCCTCGTGAACGTGCAGCTGGTTGCGGCCTTTGCGAGTCGATTGGGACAGGGCATCCCCGCAGCGGTTCAGGGCGGCCTCTGCTGAGTCGTGGGCAGGGCAGGCCGTGAAGCCGAAACTCGCGGTCACGAGCACCTCGGGGCCGCCGTCGTGCATCCGGAAATTGTGGACGCGGACCGCGCCTCGGATGGCTTGCGACAGCTTTCGCCCGCTTTCCGCGTCGACACTTGGGATCAAAACCGCAAACGAATCGGGCGCCACTCGGCAGGCCAGGTCCTGCTCGCGGACCGACTGCGAGATCACGGTGGCCAGCTCTTTTACGAAGGCATCGGCACCGGCGATGCCAAACCGCGATTTGAGCTGATCCATTCGATCGATGCGGACGAGCAGCAGGCCGCTTCGTTGCTCGGTCTTTGATCCTGCCTCGAGCATCATCGCCAGGTTGGCATCGAAGGCGGCCCGGTCGGGCAAATTCGTGTGCCCATCAAATGTGCTCCGCTGCCAGGCCATCTTGAATGCTTTTGGCTTGGGCCGGATCGTCGTCTGCGCAACGGCCTGCTTGGCCAGGGTATCGCGTTGCGTGCCGATGATGCGGCCGACAACGTCCAACAGGGAGCCGCGCTTGGCGTCGAGCTGGTCGACCTGCTCGCGGGTCAGCGCCATCTTGGGGAATCCCTCGAGCAGCGCCACGATCTTTCGCGAGTTCTCCAGAGAATCCAAGACCAGCGCGTAGAGCGATGTGAGCGTTTTGGCCGCTTTACGCAGTCCCCGATCGGTCGTCCGGTTCGCGTAGGCGATACCGGCGAGAAATCCGAGACCCGTCGCGAATATCAACGTTGCACTGGCCCAGATCCAAAACAGGGCCGACGAAACGCGCGCCGGCAGTTCAAAATCAACGAACGACAACACTCCGTGCCTCCAAGGTTTCTCCGAGCTAGTCCGGCGCGTCTGAACCCTAGCTCAGGAACGGGGACGGGACGGCCGATCGGCAATGGACCTCTTGCGCTTTGCGTAGCGGTCATGCCGATTTTGGCGGGCTTGTCGAGAGTCCAAGGTCCAAGGTCCAAAGTCAAATGAATTGCGCGATCGCCAATTTCAGTTCTTTCGACCTTGGACTTTGGACTTTGGACCTTGGACTTTGGACTGATGTCCCTTAACGCTTATCGGCCTGCACCGGAGAATCGGTGAACTTGAGGCTCTTCATCATCTCGAGGTCGCGGTCACCCAGTCGCTTGGTCAGCGATGAGTCGACGGCGAACACCGACGAGGTCTGCGATCCGTTCGAGGCAGCGCAGAGATAGTAAATCCAAGTGATTGGACTCTTGTTGGCTTCTCCCGCGACCGCGACCCGATAAAGAAAGCGCCCATCGTCGGTGGGAATCTGCTCTGCTTTCTCGATCGATCTGAAGCGCGGGCCGAGACTGGTGCGGATGTCGTCCTGGAATTGATTGACGGACACATGCTGGCCGGCGGTGGCCGACCGGATCGGAGTCAGGTTGCATTGGGCGATCAGACTGCCTTGGTCAATGAGCCGCAGGACGGCGATTTGGGGATTCTGCTGAAAGACGTGCCAATCCCGATCGTGGGTGATCTCGATGTTCCAAGGCGCGCGGAACCGAAGGCGAGTCAGCACGACGGGCGGATCGAGCGGGACGGCCGAAGCCGCTTCCTGGGTCAGGCCGTCCGAGTTGCTCGACGCAGCGCGGGCGACCACCGTCTTGGCCGACACCTTCAGGCCGGGCGAAACTGGCCCGACGGTCCGCTCCTCAATCTGGTCGAGCTCGGCGTGGGTGAGGAGTTTGGCTTTCAGATCGAACAGGTACCAACCGTGCAGCTCGACCTTTCCGGACGAGCCGGCGGTCGCGCCCGTCACTACTCCGGTGACGATTACCTTGGCCTTTTCGTCGGCCACCGATTCGAGGGTGCAGTTCAGTTCCGACTTCGAGGCTGCTTCGGTGTCGGTGAGCATTTGGCCGACCCAGGCAGGCGGGGCCCATTGGTCGCCCACTGATACCGGATTGAGGGGCAAGAGCGCGACGAGGCACAGGGTGTCGGCCGGGGCACGCAGCAGCTCTAAATCGGCGGCCGTCAGCCGGCCGAGCGGACTATAAAAGAGGATTCCCTCGCTGCGTCCCTGCGCGACCATCAGCCGGCGGTCGGCCGAGAGCTGCGAACGAGTCGCGTGATCGGCGACCTTAATTTCGGTGGCGAGCGAGTCGTAATGTCGCAGCGAGCGCAGGGCCTCGGCGTCTCTTCCCGCTCCGGGCAGCCAGCGCTCGCGGAACTTCAAGTTCGCCTCAGCCACGATCGGGTGTGCGAGAAACTGGCCCTTTTCGATCGCGAATTCGGCGGTGCCAGAAACTTTCACCTGGACATCGACGCTCTCGATCCGCGATTCGGCCGGCGATTCCTTAAGCGTATAAGTCCCTGGCTCGGCGGCGGGACCGGGCGCTCGGGTCGCCAACCACAACCAGACGGCCAAAACTATGATTTTGGTGAGAGGCTGCCGGATCATTGCGCGGGGCCGGATCATTGCGCGGGATTGTGTCGATTCCGCGTGACGGCGGCAAGCGCTCTTTGCGGTCGCAGCTCAGGCTGGGCTTTGTGACAACGGAAGAAGCAGCGCGTCAGTCGTTAACGACGGTCGCGCCGTCGGCCAGGGCGCGGGCGGCGGCGACCAGGCCGCGAACGTCGAGATTGAGGTCCGCCAAGAGCTCGTCCCGCTCGCCGTGCTCGATGAAATGGTCAGGAATGCCCAGGCAGCGGACGTTGCTGGCGTCGACACCGGCGGCACTCACCGCCTCCAGCACAGCCGACCCAAAGCCGCCACACAGGGCGCTTTCCTCGACAGTCAGGACGAAACCCGTTTGCTCGACGGCCCGCACGATGGTCTCCGCGTCGAGCGGTTTGGCGAACCGGGCGTTGATCACGCCGACGTCGAGACCCTCTTGTCTCAACTGGCGGGCGGCTTGAACGCAGCGGCCCAAAAGCGCGCCGAAGGCCACAAAGGTGCCGTCGATGCCCCACTCGATGATTTCGGAGCGCCCGAGCTCGATCGGCGCGACGGCCCGCTCAACCGTTTCGACGTTGCATTTGGGATATCGAATGGAGGCCGGGCAATCCAAGCCCAGTGCGAAGTCGAGCATCGGCCCCAGTTCTTGTCCGTCCCCCGGAGCCATCATCACCAGGTTCGGGAAGGCGCGGAGGTAAGTATTGTCGAACACGCCGTGATGTGTGGGCCCGTCGGGACCACAGAGGCCGGCCCGGTCGAGGCAGAAAGTCACCGGCAGGTTCTGCAGAGCAACTTCCTGGAAGATCTGATCGTAGCTCCGCTGCAAGAAGGTGCTGTAGATATCGACGATCGGCCGCAAACCCGTCTTCGCCATGCCGGCCGCGAAGGCGACCGCGTGCCCTTCGCAGATGCCCGTGTCGAAGAAGCGCTCGGGAAACTCGTCGCGAATCTTTTGGAGTTTGTTGCCCTCGCACATGGCAGCCGTGAGCACGGTCACGCGCGAGTCACGGCGCATGGCCTGAAGAACGGCTTCGCTTGCCAGGTCGGTGTAGGCAGGCTTACTACTCTTTTTGAGAGAGACGATCCCGCCGTTCTCGTCGCGCTGGAACACGGGCGGCGTGTGGAACTGCACCGGATCGAGAGACGCCGGCTCGAAACCGTGCCCCTTTTCGGTGAAGACGTGCAAGAGCACCGGGCCCTTGAGGTTTTTGACCAACTCGAGGTAGCTCCGCAGGCTCGTCAGGTCGTGGCCGTCGACAGGGCCGATATAGCGGAAACCCATTTCCTCGAAGAGCATTCCACCGTGCAGGAAGGTTTTGACCGCGTCTTTAAAATGTCCCAGCATCGACTCGGCCGGCTCGCCGACGACGGGCAGTCGATTGAGAAGCCAGGAGATGTCGCGCTTGAGGCCGTCGTAAAACGGAGCGACGCGTGCCTTGTCGAGGTATTGGGCCAAGCCGCCAACGCGCGGGCAGATCCCCATTTTGTTGTCATTGAGAATGACGACCATGTCCTTCTTGAGACCGGCCGCATTGTTCATCGCCTCGAAGACGATGCCCGAGGGAAGGGCACCGTCACCCAATACGGCCACCGCGCGGCGGTCTTCGCCCAAGAGGTCGTCGCCCGCCTTCAGTCCCAGCACAGTCGAGACGCTGGCGCCAGCGTGGCCCGTCATGAACAAGTCGTAGGCGCTCTCTTCGGGGTTGGGATAACCCATCAGTCCGCCCTTCTGGCGGATTGTCCCGAACTCGCGAAAGCGTCCGGTGAGAAGCTTGTGCGGATAGATCTGATGACCCGTGTCCCAGATCAGGCGGTCTTTGGAGAAATCGAAGACCAGATGCAACGCGACGGCCAGCTCGACCACTCCAAGGTTGCTGGCAAAGTGGGCCGACCGTGTCGACACCACGTTGCACAAGGCCTCGCGGATTTCGGCAGTCAGCCGGACAAGCTGTTCGTCGTTGAGCGAGCGCAGATTCTTTGGGGAATCAATTCCGGGAAGAATCTCAAATTTCATCAATGGTCTCTCTCTAGGACGAAGTGCGCCAACGCTTCCAAGCGCTGACTCGCTTCGCCGAAGCCCGAGAGCGCGCGGCACGCCTCTATGATCAGTGAGCGGGCCCGCTTGCGGCTCTCCTGAATCCCGAGCAGAAACGGATACGTCAACTTTCCAAGCTTGGCGTCCTTGCGCACGCCTTTTCCCATCTTCTCTTGTTCGCCAACAATGTCCAAGAGATCGTCGGTAATTTGAAAGGCCAAACCGATGTTTTCGCCGTATTGGGAGAGGCTGGCAAGCGTTTCCGGCGATGCCCCGGCGATCCGTCCCCCCATTGTGAGGGCCGAACGCAACAGACGTCCAGTCTTTCTGAGGTGGATGGCTTGAAGTTGCTCGATCCCTGCGACGCCGGTCCCTTCGGCCTCGAAGTCGGCCGTCTGCCCGGCCACCATCCCGGTCGCTCCCGCGGCGGCCGCGAGGTCGGCAACGCAGGCTGCCGCTACTGCCGGCGGGCGCACATCGCACGCGAGGACCTCGAATGCCAAAGTCAAAAGCGCATCCCCGGCGAGAATCGCCAGCGCCTCACCGAACTGGATGTGACACGTCGGCCGGCCACGGCGAAGCGAATCGTCGTCCATCGCGGGCAAATCGTCGTGGATCAACGAATAGGTGTGGATCATCTCGACCGCGCAGGCCGCGGGAATCGCCGCTTGAGGATCGCCACCGGTCGCCTCGCACGCCAACAGCGTCAAAAGTGGCCGGAGCCGCTTACCCCCTGCCAATAGGCTGTAGGCCATCGCCTCTCGCAGCCGATCGGGACACTCGGGGCCCAGCCGATCGATGTAGTCGGAGAGGTGCCGATTGACCAGGAGCCGCTGTCCCGCCAGCGAATCTTCAAGGAGTGCTGCTTCCGCCATTGCCATACGCTCGATGCCGGTGTGAAAAGGAGTGGTGCTTAAAAAATAGCAGAGCGGGCGGCGCTTTCCAAACGTAAACCGAGCGACTGATTCTATTTTTTCCGCCGCCGTTCGAGAATAGCAGCCGCCAAAAAGGGTTTTAGACGGCAGCGGTCGCGAGCGCGAGCGCAATGCGGCAGGCGTCGAGATAACTCGGTATGTGCAGGCTTTCGGCCACCGTGTGGACGTCCTGCTGCCCGCATCCTAGTGTCACGGTGGGGAAGCCGCGCGCGGTCAGCCAATTGGCATCCAGCCCGCCGTTGGTGGTGCGAATCGCCGGTGTCTTACCGGCCAGCTCGATCGCCCGCATTGCGGTTTGCACCACGGGCGAGTCGTCGGCGATGCGGAATGATTCGTACTTTTCGAACACGTTGAATTCGATGCGGCCCGTCGCACCGACGTCATTCTTGAGCGATTTGGCCGCCTTCTCGAAGGCCGTTTTGTAAGCGGCAATAATCCGCTTGCGGAATTCCGGGTCGTGGCTGCGCACCTCGGCCTTGATCGCAAGCTCGGGCGCGACCACATTCGTGGCGTCTCCCCCCGAAACGATGCCGATGTTGCTGGTTCCCGTTCGGCTCCCCTTGACGACCAATCCGTGCCAGCCGCCGGCTACCAGGTCGGCGATGGCTATCCCGGCGACACCGACCGCACTGATCCCGTGCTCGGGCCGGGCTCCGGCGTGGCTGGCGACCCCCAAGATCCGGATGTTCACTTCAACACCCCCCGTCGCTCCGACCGTAGCGACATCTGACGGGCCACCGTCCCAGTTGAAGCAGAGTTGCGGGTCGCCGAGCTTTTTCAAGTCCATGAAGCGAGCGCCGAGCAGGCCGATCTCCTCTTGGACGGGCCAAACGAAGGTGAGCGGAGGATGTGCCAGTTTTCGTCTGCGGATTTCGGTCAGCGCGGTCAACAGAACGCTGACGCCCGCACGGTCGTCGGCGCCGAGGGCCGTTTTGGGATCCTTGGAGACGATGAGATCTCCTTTGCGAACGGGCCGCGAGCCGACGCAAATCGGGACCGTGTCGAGGTGCGCCATCAACAGGCGCCGCGGCCCACGTACCGTTCCGGGCAGCTTCACAATCAAGTTGCCGCATTCGCCGCCGATTGGGCTGCGTTTTTGGGCCGCATCTTCCACAATGGCCGACGACGAGACTCCGAGGCTCTTCAATCTGTCGCGGACGGCCGTGTGGATCTTCCGCTCTTGTCCGCTACGGCCGGGCACGGCCATCATCTCGGACACCAGTCGGACGGCGGCTGTGGCATTGATGGGAGGCAAGAGGGCTGTGGCCGAGGGCGATTTCATTGAGGGCGCTTTCGCGACAATGTCGAGGCTAAACACACGCGAAGAACCGCTTACTTCGTGCGCGGCTCTTAAGACGTCGGATTATGATCGAACGTTGGATGACCTGCCACAGCGCGAGGCGACATGAGTGACAACTTGGATTTGCACGAGGCCAGCGCGGACGAGCGAGCACAAGCCTTTCGAAACGTTCACGACGTGTGGCCCGTCGACCCGGACCCCGAAGAGCACTTGCGTCGACGATTGGCCAATCCGAAGTACGCCAACGCCACCTGGTACGTCGGCACGCTCGCTGGCCGCGTCGTCGCGGCTTGCGGCTGCTATCACGTGTCAGTTCGTCTCGATGGCGTGATCGAACCGGCCTGCGCCGTCGGCGCCGTCCACACATTGCCAGAGTTTCGCGGTCGCGGATTCGCGCCGCGCGTCCTGGCGTTCGCCGAAAGTCAGGAGCGCGAGGCAGGCAAGACATTCAGCCTGCTCTATTCCGACATCTCGCCGGCGTACTACGAGCGGCTCGGTTACCGGCGTTGCGCGGCAGCTCAGGGATGGGTGGGTCCGGCGGAATCGAAAGCCGAACGCCCCGTCATGTGCGAATTGCGTCAATTTCAGCCGGCCGAAAGGTTGTCCACTCTTATTGACCTCTACGACCGCGTTCATCGCAGGTTTCCGCTCTCGATTGCTCGCTCGAGCGACTATTGGCGCTACTTGCTAGCTCAAAATCCCGAGGACGAGTTTTATTTCTTGATCCAAGGGAAGCCGTCGGGCTATGTCCGGTTGGGGATCAGGCCTCACGGAATCGTCATAAGAGACGTGTCGCTGTTGGACGATGACGATGAAACCGAGCGCGACTTGTATTCAGCGGTGATCGCCCTTGCGAAGGAGCGCGGCGCCGAGCGAGTTGGCGGCTGGATGCCGGCCGATGCAGTCTGTCGCGAGTTGTTTGAGGTCACCGATCGAGTCAAGGAGCTGACGATGATTAAGCCGCTGGTCGACCGGATTGAGATCGATGAACAGCACTGCCGGGCCGCAGAGCACTTCCACGAGATCGACCACGTTTGAGGTCAGGCAGGCTGTGCCTGCCGACAAATTCTCGCCAACTGACGGCAGGCACAGCCTGCCCTCCAGCTTTTCTAACCTGTCTTGCTTGCCTTTCGCAGGCCCTCTACAATCCCGACCCCTTTTTGGCCCGGACCGTTTGGAGCGGCCAAGGATGGTCCGTTCGCGTCTCGCGTTTCTCAAGCACCTCATTCTGGCAATCGGATCACTAGGGCTCTGCGTCTGCGGCACCGAGCTTGGGCTGCACGTGTATGAGTCGTGGGCCGAGTGCGCCGTGTGCCGCGCTGATAAAAGCGCCTGCTCACCTTCGTGGACGGTGCATCACAGTCTAAAGCCCGACGTGCACGTCACCGTGACCGATGCGGACCTGGGCACCGAGGTCCGCTGGCGAACCAATAGCTTGGGACTGCGTGGACCCGAGGTCGAAGTCCCCAAGCCACCGGGAACGTATCGCATCTTGTGCCTGGGAGACGAATCGACTCTCGCTCCGGAAACCAATCAGAACGAAACGTTCTGCGCGCGGCTCAAGGAACAGCTGCCGACCTCCACCTCGGTCGACCTGGAAGTGATCAACGCCGGCTGTCCGCAAACAGGACCGCTGCTCTCGTTCCTGGCTCTCAGGCACAAACTCTTGGCGCTGGCTCCGGATCTGGTCGTGTTCAACTTCGACATGTCCGACGTGGCCGAAGATCACCGTTGCCGACGCTCTGTGCGAATGAAGGGAAAAGAGCCGCTCTACTGCCCTCACCCCGAGCTCGAACGCCAGCGAACTGCCTCGGAGGTTTTTTGGGTCGAGCGGCTCTTGCTGTGGCAGCACGCTAAGCGGGGGGTAGGGCATCTGCTCGGAGCCGAGGATCAGGCCGAGGACGTGCGCGACATCGATGCGCCGCAAGGTGCCTACGCCTGGCTGCGGGACGACGCGCCCGATTGGTCGGTCTACGTCGACCAGACTCTCGAGGTTCTCGGCCAGATGGCGGGGGCCTGTCACCGGGCGAACGCCGAGTTTGTGCTGGCCGTTGTGCCTTGTCCGTGGCAGATTTCGGCCGAAGCCAGCAACGGTCCGGGCGTGCGGGAGCGGGCCGGCCTGCAGGAGCATGTCCTGTACAGAAACCGGCTCCCCTTCGACTCGCTCTCGGCCTATTCGCAGCGGGAAAATATCCTCTATTGCGATGCTTCGCCGGCGTTTACCGGCTCCGAGCACTCTGAACGACTGTTCCGGGAGAGCGCTGCTCGCTTTTCAGCGACAGGGCATGATCTGTATGCTCGCGTCCTGGGACGGTTCCTGGTCACGAACGTGGTTGGGCCCTGGCGGGCGAATGGCCAAATTCGCCCGGACCGCCGGCTTTCGGCTCGCGACACCTTGCAACTAAGAGCTTCCGAAGTCCGACGCGCGGACGCCCAGGACGATCGGGAGCCCGTTTCGCGGGCCCAACTGAATCGCTAGAATGATTGAATCGTGAACGCCGTTCAATAAATGAATAGAATGATTCAGGTCACGGGAGGTTAGTCGACCTTTGGCCCGCGAAAGCGGGCCGAGCCGTTTTTGGAATTCCATTCGCTCGCCCCGAGAGCTCTCACTCAAACTCGCGCTTTCAATAAAATCCGGCATCAGCGAAAGTCAGCCGTCAGTTCGCGAGGCCGGAGGGAGCTTCGATGAGCCAGTATGAGACGACAGTCCGCTATTTCGATCACGCCGCCAATCTGATGGGCCTGTCGAAAAACATGCAGGCCCTGCTGCTGATTCCCGAGCGCGAACTCAAGGTCCAAGTGGCCCTCGAGCTCGACAATGGCGAAATCGCGACCTTTATCGGCTACCGCGTGCAGCATGACAGCGCCCGGGGACCGATGAAGGGGGGACTGCGCTATCACCACGAAGTCGATGCGGACGAGGTTCGAGCTCTGGCCACGCTCATGACCTGGAAAACCGCGGTGGTGAACATTCCCTATGGCGGTGCCAAGGGGGGAATCGCGATCAATCCCCAGGAGCTGAGCCAGGGGGAGCTCGAAAGGGTGACGCGCAAATTCGTCGACGCCATCCACGACATGGTCGGGCCCGACAGCGATATCCCGGCGCCCGATATGGGGACCAACGCACAAGTGATGGCCTGGTTTATGAGCCAGTACCAGAAATATAAGGGCTTCAACCCCGCCTGCGTGACCGGCAAACCACTGGAGCTGCACGGATCGGAAGGACGCGAAGAAGCGACCGGCCGCGGAGTCGCAACTTTGACGGCGGCTCTGCTGGAGCGGGTCAAGCAGCCGATCGTCGGAAGGACCGTCGCCATCCAGGGCTTCGGGAACGTCGGCTCCTACTGTGCGCAGTTCCTGCAAGCCAAGGGGATGAAAGTCGTCGCCGTCAGCGATAAGGACGGCGGCATCTTCAATCCGCAAGGCCTCGACATTCCGGCCGTCCTGCAGTTCTCCCGCGATCATCCCAGCGTCCGCGACTTCCCGGGCGGCGAACCGATTACGAATGAAAAACTCTTGACCTTGTCGGTCGATGTCCTCATTCCCGCCGCGCTTGGCGGAGTCCTCACGAAGGACAATGCCAAGGACGTGCAGGCTCGTTACATCGTCGAAGCGGCGAACAACCCGACCGTCATCGACGCCGACGCCATCTTCGAACAGCGTAAAATGCTGGTGCTGCCCGACATCCTCGCCAACGCCGGAGGGGTGACGGCCAGCTATTTCGAGTGGGTGCAAAACAGGCAGCACTTTCGCTGGGACCTGACCCGCGTGCGGACCGAGCTTGACCGCATTCTGCTTGAAAGCTTTGAGAAAGTCTGGAAGATCGCCGAGGACAAGCGGGTTTCCTTGCGAACGGCAGCCTACTTGCTCGGAATCGGCCGCGTGGGCCGCGCAACGGTCCTGGCGGGAATCTCATGATCAACTTCGGACACGTTTCACCGTCGGGGCGAATTGCCTCAAATTTTCCAGCGCTGGAACAGGTGACACTCGTCCTGCCTGTTAAACGATCTTGCTCCAAAAAGGGCCGTCCATGACGAACGCCACCTCCGTTGTTTCACCGATCTTCGACGGCTTCACGGCCGAGGAATATGAAAGCACCTTGGCTTTACTCGAGCAGCGTTCCTACGCCAAGGGGGACGTCATCCTGCACGAGGGGAAGTCGGAGCAGGCGCTCTGGATCCTGCTTAAGGGGACCTGCGAAGTCGTCAAGAAGAACAAGGGGCCGACGGAACACACCCTCGCCACGCTCGAAGCGGGCTCGGCATTTGGGGAAATGTCGTTCTTTCAGAAGGCGCCGCATTCCGCGACGGTTCGCGCTTCGACGGCGGTGAAAGTTCTGCGGATCACGCGCGAGAGCTACGAACAACTGCACACGAAAAATCCGACCGCGGCCTACAAGATCACGCAGATTGTCGTTTCGCTGATGTCCCAGCGGCTGCGCCGCATGGACGAATGGATTTGCGAGATGGTCGAACGCCCCGACGGCGCCAATCACCGCGAAGAGTGGCATGACTTTCGCGCCAAGCTCTATTCCGGCTGGCCGTTCTGATCTGAAAACCCGGAATGACGAAGCAGGAATGACAAAGGGGGCACGAAACACTCAAGAAATTCGCCACGCTCAGGTACTCCACGCGACGACTCACCCGAAGTCTCCGCGCGAATGGGAGTAACTCGTGAGACAGGCCCTTTCAGCCTTACCTGGTAGGCATCCTCTTCGCAGGGCACCCAACGACCCGCTTAGGCGATGGTGCCGCGCGGCGTGGTGTCGCAAGTTCAAACGACGCGCTCGTTTTCTAGCTGCCTTTTTATCGGCTCTTTCGTGCGCCCTTCCCCTGCATGCCCAGCAGGCTTCGCCCAAGCGCGTCACGCTTGCCGCGGTCATCGATGCGATGGAGGCGCGCCAAAAACTCACCGCCTCCCTAATGCTTCGGTGGAATCACACTCAGTGGTATCGCGGTCCAGAGTTCGTGTCGAAACCAAACGGATTCACGTCTCCAAGCGAGCTCCTGATTCGCGGCGATTCAATGCGATACAGCAGTGAAATCTTGAGTTTCGGTCGCGGAGCCGTGTCATTGGTCGAGCGCGTGTCATCATACGACGGCAACGAGAGCAGGTATCTAGTGCGCGAGAAAACGCCGCGCGGTGGAATTCTTAAGGAAAAGGGAAATCACGATGCAATCTGCTCATCCAATCTACCTTTGAGGCTTTGCTTTCGTCCGATTGCCGAACCGTTCGCCACGCTGAAAAGGAAGGATCTGAAGCTGTCCAACGCCCACAAAACCATCGATGGACACGAATGTATCCAGATCGATGATGGTCACCTCCGCGTCGATCTCGACTGCGAGCGTGACTTCGTTCCAGTCGCCTTTGAGGGCTACGTTGGGGGCAAACGCTATATGGATGGCAGCATCGAGTATTATCGCAAGGGCGACGCGATTGCGTGGGTTCCCAAGGCGTTCCAGGTGAGCTGGTACTCAAAACAACAGGGCCTGGAGCAACGCGACCGCGGGAGTGATGTGCAGACCGCAATTGGTGCTCCGCTCAAGGACAGCGACTTTGCGCTGATCTTTAAGCCCGGGACGATTGTTTGGGACGCAAGAACGCGGGAACAATACCGGATTCGGGACGACGGTTCGAAAGAGCCCTTGGGAAGACGCCAACGTAGGAATCCGGCGCCGAAGTAACCACGATTTGGCGTGACCCGTAACGCATCAAAGCGTGAATGACGAAAGCTCGAATGCCGCTGCGGCGGAGCGCCCCCGCCCCCCTAACGTGCCAAGCTCTACTCGGCCTGGCCGTTCTGATCGGTCGTGCGGTCCTCGAAGGGCCGCAGCTGTCGAAGGTCACTACCGCGGCTATCGGTGGGAGTAGTAACAGAGACCTGTCGCTTTCCTCCGGGGCTTGGAGGGTTGCATCTTGCCACTGCGCCTTTCCCAGCCGGGCGGCCCGAGCCGGTAGTGGGGTCGCATCTGGACGAAAGTTGCCGATTGGCACGGGAGTTCATCGCAAAATAACGAGTGCGTCAAGAATCCCGAACGCCACAATGCCGGCAATGATGACCGCAAGCTTGAGCCAATTTCGTCGGCGCTCGCTCACGTCCACGTCGGCGATGGGTTGCCAGCGGTTGTCAAGAATTCGGTCGTTGCGTTCGTCGCTCATGCCGTCGCCTTTCGCGAGTGGCACAGGAGTTTAAGGGTCCGACGGCGCCCAGATTCGCATGTACCGGTCAATAATCGGCTGCACTGCGGCGGAATGGTCATACGCCCAATCAAGAGGCGCGTAGACTCCATTCACAATGCGCGAACTAATGTAGCCCTCACTCCAAAGCCGGAATGCCGGCCCGGCGCTCAGGAAATAAAGGGCCAGAATCGACACGAGCGCCCATCCGATCCACGCCCGCGATCGATTCTTCGGTTCGTCGCTCATGCCGTCATTCTAGCGGTGGATTCGGAGGCGTCGGAATTTCGCACTTCGTTTGAATCACGGTTTTTCGCGATTGGCACTCGAGTTCGATCAGCTCCGTCAAAGATGCCATTGGATCCAGAGGATCAACCGGCCAACCATAAGGATCGGCCAGTAGACAACGAAAGCAATCCACGCTAAGGGAGTGCTAATTGGAAGGGCATCAGCAAAGTGCCAGAGCAGGAGCCAGCTCCACAGATAGGCCAATAAGGCCACCACTCCCCACTCGTGCCGCCCCCATCCCTTCACGTCCGGCCTCTTCGATTCGTCGCTCATGCCGTCAGCTCAGCGTTGGCACGGGAGTTCAGCGTCAGCGCACCGGGTCGCCAACAGCGCGATGCCACAGCACAAGGTAATGGCCGAGCAGGGTCGTCAGCGTTACGGATTTTCCGCAGATGCAACTGATGGGATAATAGGCCGCGTGCAGTCCCGCGCTGATCTGGGGATGTCCGCTGCATCGGCCAAGAATGCAATCCGCTGGGCCGATCGACAGCGGGTACAGCACTAACAGCAGGAGCACTGGCCGCCAGATCCACGCCGCCAATTTGTGCCGTTCGTCGCTCATGCCGCCATTCTAGCGGTGGAGTCGGAAGCGTCGAAATTTCGCACTTCGTTTCTACGCGGATCCGAAATCCGTGATCGGGACTGCATTGTCTCTGGTAAAATGGATCTAAGAGCGCCTGCTGACCATCCACAGGGTGGTGGCCGGGAGCCCGTTTTGGATCAAGGACCTGCAACAGCGTAACGGTCGCGGTGCGCCCGGCGGACACCGGGACTGGGACGGGACACCGGGGACTGGGACGGGACACCGGGACTGGGACGGGACACCGGGATTGGGACGGGACACTGGGACTGGGACGGGACACTGGGACTGGGACGGGACACTGGGACTCGGACGGGACAGCACACCGTTTTCGATAGCCGGGGATTGCAGTTTTAGGCGCGGTAAGAGATTGGCCGGTGGGTCGGGTCACATTGTTTCAATAGGTAGTTGACCCGCAGAGTAGTTGACCCAGCGCGCCCTGGCGCGAACGGGCTGCCACGGGACACATGGTCGGCAGAATGGTGTGCCTGCGGCCGCAAAAGCCGGCCTGGTCACACCCTACGACGGGACACGGAACACGGGACTG
>DASZIA010000406.1:0-12041 GCA_035949535.1 Planctomycetaceae bacterium
TTGTGGATCGTGCCTTCCGGGCTGTTGACCATCTTGGCAAACTGCGTCAGCTCTTCGCTGAGCGTTTCGACGTTGGCCAGCGTGTTCTCGATGCGCGTCGCCAGCGTCACACCGTTCTTGGCCAGCGGGGCCGTCACCGCGTTGAGGTTGCTGAGATTTTCGTCCATCTTTTGTACGGCGGCGCGGACGGCCGCCACCGTTCGTTGAGTTTCGTCGGCCAGAACGGGGAGCGCGTTCATCGTCTTGCGCAGGTTTTCTTGGGTTTGCGGGTCGCCGATCAGCCGGCTCGCGTCCTGCAGTGTCTGATCGACGGTTTTCATCGTGTGGGCGACGTCGGTGAGAGCTTCGGCCGCGCGTGCCACAACAGTTTGCAGATTGCCCTGGTTCGTCTGGAGCAGGTTGTTGAGATTGTGTCCCACCGCCTGCCATTCGTGACTGGTCTGCTGGAACGAGTCGATCAACAGGGCCACGTTCTGTTCCATCCGCGCGACCACGTTCAGCGGATCGACTGCCGGCTCGGCTTCGACCGTGTCCCCGTCCTTCAAGGCCTGCTTGCTTTTGCCCGGCAGGAACTCGATCGCCGAGTCGCCCAACAGCGAGCTGACGAGCCGCACGCGGCCGTCCGGCCAGAGGCGCACGCCGTCCTTGATCGAAGCACGGACGATCAGCCCGCCGTTTTCGTCGTCGAAGTGCACGGCCGTCACGCTGCCGATCAGGACTCCGTTGCGCCTTACGGGAGTCGAGACGGCGATGCCGGTGGCCGATTTAAAGCGAATATTCACCGTGTACTTCGGGCGGAGATACCTTTGGATCTCGCCAAACTGGAAGATCAAACCGGCGATCGAGGCCAGAGCGAGGCTCACAAAGAGGCCCACGCGAAACTGCAACTGACGCTCGGACATTTCATGGTCTCTTTCGAATTGACTGGTCTTCCGCGATCCCCGCCGTGTCGGGTAGCGGCACAGCGCAACCCGATCTCACAGGTGCGAAAGTTCCTCGATCCGCTCTCCCGCGTTGCCATTGACGAACTGCTCGACTCGCGGGTCGGGCGATTCCACCAGTTCGTGTGCGGTACCCTCGAAAACGATCTGCGGTTCCTCAGGTCTCAGCAGCGCCGCGGGACGCAGCATGATTACGCGATCGGCCACGCGCTCGACGGTGCGCATGTCGTGGGTCACGACAATGCTCGTGACGCGACCGCGCGATTTTGTGCGGAGAATCAGCTCGTTGATGACGTCGCTCATCACGGGATCGAGACCCGTCGTCGGCTCGTCGTAAAACATGACCTCGGGCTCTAGGGCCAAGGCCCGCGCGAGGGCGACCCGCTTCTTCATGCCACCGGACAGATCGGCCGGCTTGCGCTCGCAGACGACTTCTTTCAAGCCGACTTCCCGCAGCCGGTCGCGGACGATTTCCCGGATTTTCGTTTCGGAAAGGTCGGTGTTTTGCCGCAGGCCGAAGGCGACGTTTTCCGAGACGCTCATGCTGTCGAAGAGCGCGGCGCCCTGGAACAGGAAGCCGTAACTGAGCCGCTGCTTGGCCCGCTGTCGCTCGGGCATCTCGGCGACAGGGCGGCCGCGCCAGAAAACATTGCCGGCTGTCGGGTCGAGTAAGGCCATCATCAGCTTGAGGGTCACGCTCTTGCCGCAACCGCTCTCTCCGATGATGACGAGCGTTTCAGCCTCTTCAACTGTCAGCGAAATGTCTCGCAGCACGAGTTGGCTGCCGAAGCGTTGGGTGATGCTTGCCAACTCGATCACCGGGGGCAACCCGGAGGCACGCGGAGGACTTCCCGCCGGGTGCGGCCTGGCCGGCATCGGTCCCATAATCGAAGACGCGGCCCTCGGTGGCCCAGTCGTTTTGCGCGATCGGAAGATTCCCATCGTCAGGGGCCTCCGAGGGCGGACGGCCACAGCACGTAGTAGAAATCGTTCATGAAAATGGCCAACACAAAATCGAGGACGAGGATCGCCGCGAACGAGGTCACGAACGCCTGCGTCGCGGCTTGCCCCACCCCCTGGGCTCCCGAGCTGCAATGGAAGCCGCGATGGCACGAGACGATGGCGATCGCGGCTCCGAAAAACATGCTCTTGAGCAGCCCGCAGTAAATGTCGTACGCCGAGACCGTCTGCCGCGAATGCAGCCAGTAGTGGAAGTCGTTGATCTCGAAGATCTGGGTCGAGATGAACCAGCCGCTGAACACGCCGGTCAGATCGGCCAGCGCGCTCAACAAGGGAATCAGCAAGCAGCAGCCGAGAAACCGCGGCACAACCAGGTACTGGATCGGGTCGGCGCCGAGCGTGCGCAGGGCGTCAATTTGTTCTGTCACGCGCATCGTGCCGATCTCGGCCGCCATCGCGCTCCCCACGCGGCCGGCGAGCATCGTCGCGGCAAGCACGGGGCCCAGCTCCCGGACCAGCGAGAGATTGATGACCGCGCCGAGCTGCGTGTCGAGCCGCATCAAGTGCAATTGGTCATACGTTTGGACAGCAAGCACCAGGCCGATGAAGGCGCCGGTGTTGACGACGACCGGAACGCTCAGCACGCCGATCTGGTAAAACGACTGCAGCAAGACGGCCCGCTTGGGGAGCCGCAGCACCATCCACCGCAACATTCGCGCGGTGAACAGCGACAGGTCGCCGACCGTGATCACAAAGCCCAGCACCCACCGCCCCAGAATGTGAAACGGCGTGTCGAAATGCCGAGCCCGCGATTCGCTCGCCATGCGAGAACCCCCCTGCCCCGTTCGATCGAATGCGTCGCGCCCACGGCCGATTCGCACCATCTGGCCGGCGCGTCGCTCGATGGCGGGCGAGTACGGTAGTGAATTTGCCTATTTGGGGCGAGGGGAGCTTTGGCGCGGACGAATGAGGTGTATTCGGCTCGGCAATCCGTTCCTAGCTCACGCCGACTGCTCGGGAAGGGGGTGTGATCGCTGCACTCGGGTCAAACGGCGTGTTAGACTGGTGGAGCGGGGGGAAAGCCGCAAACTTCCCCTCCTATGCAAATGCGGGCGAATTTCTCGCGTCTTAAAGAGAAACGGGTCAGGGGAATGTTGGTCATGCGACGCGCTCTCGTTCTGACGACCGGACTGGTGATCTTGGCAGCCTGCGTAGCGGCGAAGGCCGACGACGACAAAACGCCCAAACGCGCAGCGGCTGAGGTGAAGGCGATTGCGAAGATCAAGGAGTTGGGCGGGCAAGTGATGGAGCTCGCGCAGAACGATCCGCGGCTGGAGGTCTCGTATCACCTCAGCGGCGGCAAAGTGACCGACGAGCAACTCAAGCCGCTGGCCGACTTGAAAGACGTCGTGCACTTGAATCTGCGAGGCACCGACGTGACCGACGCCGGGCTCGAGACGGTCGGCAAGCTGACATCCCTGGTCCGCCTGCATCTGGAGCGGACGAAGATCACCGACGCCGGCCTGGCCCATCTCAAGGGACTGACTAATCTTGAATATCTGAATCTCTATGCGACGAGCGTCACCGACGCGGGCCTCGAGCAGCTGGCCGGATTGAAGAAGCTCAAGAAGCTGTTCGTCTGGGAGACCAAGGCGTCACAGGACGAGATCAACAAGCTGAAAGGGGCGATCGTCGGCATTGAAATCGTGCCCGATCCGGAACTCGACCTGCGTCGTGCCGCGCTCGAACGCCGTCGGGCCCTCGAGGACGCGCAGCTCCTCGTCGCCGAAACCAAGAAGTCGGCTCAAAGTGCCGCGGCGAAGTTGCCCGACCTCGAGAAAGCGGCTGAAAGCGCCGCGACGGCCGCGGCAGCGGCGAAGACCGAACTTGCCGACGTGACAAAGATCCTCGTAGCGGTGCAAAAAATTGTCGACGCTAAGAAGTCCTCGCACGAGATGGCTGCCAAGAAGGCGGCCGACGCTAAGAAGTCGATGGCGGCCGCCAAGAAGAAGGTCGAGGAAGCCGAAAAGGCCGTCGCCGACGCGGTCGCTCAGGTCGACGAATTCGACGTGAAGAAGCAGGCGGCCAACGCCGCCAAAGCGGCCGAGACTGCCCGCAAGGCTGCCGAAGAGTCGAAGAAGCAGGCCGAGGCCCAGGCCGAAAAGGCCAAGGAAGCCAAAAAGGCGGCCGACGAAGCGACCAAGAAAGCCGAAGAAGCCGCTCAAAAGGCCCGAGAGCTTTCCAAGCAAATCTCCGACGTCAAGGCGGCCGACGCCAAAGCTGCCAAGTCGAAGTAGCCCGCCGCAGGCGGCTCTTGCAGGCTAGCTGCGTGAGTGTCGCTAAATGCGACGCGGCTAGCCCGCAAAAAATACGCTTACTTCGGGCGCGGCTCTTCAATTCCAAGGCTTCCGCTGGACGGAGAGTCGGCGGTCTGATTCTTTTTCTTTCTTCTTGCTGTCTACAGCAGTAGACGCGTCGCTCTAAGCGCCCTGAATTCAGCTCAGCCGGCGGCCCAGAGCCCCGCCCCAGGACACGTGCGTAGATCGCGTTGCGCGCGGTGCATCAATGTTTTGTTATTCATGCGAATGTCGAGGGGGCGCACCTGTTCAGAAAGCGGCTGCGATCATTCAGATCATTTATCGAAAGTGTGAAGTTCAGGCTAATTCCGGGGATTCTTGCACGTTTCTCACAGTCTGAGTTTGCTTTCGCGCTCCAACTTTTGTTCATTGGCTTGTGAAAACGCGAATGCCTAAATTTTCGCAACTGCGGAGGTCGCTGACGCCGCGCCCCCCCTCCCCCCGGGCCATCATCGCTTCATTCCCAGCGCTTCTTGGATCAGTTCTCCCTCTTGGAAAGGACGAGCCATGACGACGAGGCGAAAGGGTTTCACGCTCATCGAGCTATTGGTCGTGATCGCGATCATCGCGGTCTTGATCGCGCTCTTGCTGCCGGCCGTGCAAGCGGCGCGAGAAGCGGCCCGGCGGTTGCAATGCCGTAACAACTTGAAACAGATCGCACTCGGGGAGCACAACTATCACGACGTCCACCGGCTGTTCACGCCCCCGTACTCGATCCTTGTCCAAGGCTCGCCTTGTGGCTCCTGTCCCTTTGGGAGTTGCACTTGCAATTGGTGCTGCGGATACCACGGCTGCCATATGGACTTTAACTTTCATGAGTGGCTCGAGATGCTGTTGCCGTTCGAGGAAGCGACAAACGTCTGGAACAAGCTCTGCGAGAACGCGCCCCTTTACTCCCCCTGGAAGGTGTGCGGCTGCAAGGACGGTGGCTACAAGGCAGTCTGGACATTTCACAACTCCGGGGATTGCTCCAAGAACACGATTAACCCGCAACAGTGCGCTTTTGACCCGTGTGCGGGGCAAAGGCCGGTTGCCCAGGTGATCCCATCGTACGTCTGCCCGTCGAGCCCGCGGACCGCAAACCCGTTCCGCGAACACAACTACATGTTCGGGAATTGCTGCGGCGCCATTCCCTGCTGCCATCCCGGCCCTTGTTATCAAGATATTTTTCGGCTGTCGGGCGCCGCGGATTACCATGCGGTCGGCCAATTCAAACACTGCCTGCAGACCTACATTTGTTGCACGATCAACACGCCAGCCACGCGCTGCCTGAACACTTGCGGCGTTCTGTTCTGCTTTCGAGGCCAAGGCCACTTCCGGAGTCAGGGCGTGAGTATCGACGACGTCGTCGACGGGACCTCGACAACTGTTCTCTGCACTGAAAACGCCGGCAAGCCCGATCTCTGGATCCGCGGCGTGAAGACCGCGATGTCGAAGAGCCAAGAAAGCCCCTGGTGGCTCTGCGCCTGCGGGATTGGCTACTGGGACACCAACCCCGGCGGTTGTTGGGGCTGCTGGAACAACGGGATCCACACGGTCACCGGCAGCAACTTCACCGGAACCGGGCGTTCGGGCGGCACAAACCCAACCTGCTTCTTCAATTGCACCAACGAGAACGGCGTGAATGTGATTTACAGCTTTCATCCAGGCACGGGCGGTGTCGCGATGTGCGACGGCTCGGCGCGGATGATCAGCGAGAACATTGGTGCCGTCGTGTTTCAGCGGCTGTTCTCCTACAGGGGACACAAGCCGGTGACGGACAACTTCTAAAGTCACAGCGGCCTCGAGGCGAATGACTCGTCACACTGTTCTTCCGCCTCCGCGAGACTTTCGTCCAATGCTGGGCGGCACTGGCGGGCGATTTGCCCGTCAGTGTTCCTCGGCTTCTCTGTTTCGCAAAACTTTCACTCGAATGCGCATTCCGGAGCAAACAGGGGTCGCCATGATGATTGCGAGAAACGCTTGGGAATTGCGTGGCTGGCAGTGGTCAGTGCTGTTGGTGCTCGCGGCCGCCGCGGGTTGTTCCAGCCGCCAGTCACCGGAGCAAAGGATCAAAATCGCGCTTGATACTGCCGGGATGACGGGGACCTCCCTCTATCCAATTGCCGGCACCGTGACCATCGACGGGGTGCCGCCCACTTTCGACGAGCAGAGGAAACATCTGGTCCTCATGCTCTATGATCCCAAAAAACCCGACCTTCCGGTCGGAAAGCGGCCGCACTGTCTCGCCAGAGAAGACGGGACTTTCCGGTTCACGGAGGACGGTATCGAGCCGGGACACTACGTTCTGCTTTTTGCCGTGCTTCGAAGGAAGGGGCAAGGGAACTTCATTGGGCCCGATCAGCTCAACAATCTCTACAACGACCCCGACGTGAATTCCAAGACTCTGGAGTTCGTCATCGAGCACCAGGCGCCCGGGAAAAAGGACTACCAATTCAATCTGGAATTCGCGGGGAAGCCGCCGGTCAGCGCGCCCGGCCCCCACGCCATGACCAACGTGTCGGGCAAAACAAGAGCTTGAGGCGATCGCGCCGCCACGGTAGGAGCCGCGCACAAAGTAAGCGTCCGCCGAAGGCGGCTCATGCGGGCTAGCCGCGTCACGTTTTACTGGGACTTCGTGCACCCAGCCTCCGCGGACCGCCCGCGGCGGCTATCGCCAAGCCGTTTGCATTGGCCCCAGGTCGTAGCAGGCAGCCTCTTCCGCGTTGCGGAGGTAAAGGCGACCGTTGCTGTAGGCCGGGTGGTTCCAGGTCTTGCCATCGAGGGCGTGGAAGCGGGCGACCTCTTGGGCTTTGCTCGGCGAGATTTCCAGGAACACCGCGTCCCCTTCTTCGGAAATCACGAAGAGCACGTTCTCAAACAGCAGAACCTGGCCGTAGCCGTAGTGCCCGCGCTTCCAGCGTTGATGACCGGTCGAAAGGTCGAAGCAGGCCAGGATGCCTTCGTCCAATCCGTAGACGACGCCGTCGCGAGTCACGCCCGAATTGAACTTGAGCTTGAACTTGTTCGGCGCCTGCCAGTGTTCGCTGACGGCCCAGTTGTCTCCTGATTTCTTGACGTCGAACATAATGCTGCCGGTCCCGTAGCCGCTGCTCAGGAAGACGGCTCCCTCACCCCCGGCGTCCTTGCCGACAATCGGCTGCGCGCAATTGTTGTGAAACTCGTTCGTCCACAGGGGCGTGCGCCAGAGCTGTTTGCCCGTGGCGGCGTCGTGTCCTCCCGCGCCGAGGGCATCGAAGATCACAACCTGTTTCACGCCTCCAATCGTCGCAAGAGTGGGCGAGGAGTAAGCCGCCTGGCAATCGCCGGCCGCCCAGACTTCCTTTCCGGAGAGCCGGTCATAGGCGATCACGGCGCGGCCGCTCGTCTGGGTCCCGTCGATCGCTTGGCGCGGACCTCCCGGATTCACCACAACGAGGTTGTCATAGACCAGGGGCGACCCCGCCATGCCGAATTGCAAAGGCTTGACGCCAGCCTCGTCAACTGCATTTTTCGACCAGAGCACGACTCCCGTCCGCGCGGCGAAGCAATTCAGAATGCCCGTGGCCCCGAAGGTATACACGCGCGAGTCGGACACTGTGGGCGTCGCGCGGGGCCCGATCCCTGCCATCGCCTGATCGTAGCGCTGGTCCCGGTCGACGTGAGCCCAAATTTGTTTGCCATTTTGCGCGTCGTAACAAACGACCGCCTCGTCGGCCTCGCGCTGCTCTTGAGTAAAGGCAAAATTGCCCACGACCGCAAACGAGGACCACGCCGCCCCGACCGGATGGCGCCAAAGCTCACGCGGGGGATGCTGATCCATGTCGGCGAGTTTTCGCGGTTTCTCCTCCTGCCAGCTCGTGCGAACCCGCACGGAGTCCGCACGCCCGTCACGGCGAGGCCCGTTGAACTGAGACCAGTCCTGCGGGCCGATCTCCAGTTTTTCGACAACGGCCTCCCCGGCTTTCCCCGAAGCGGGCGCTGCCGTCGCGACTTCGCTCGTCTCGTGCTTCCAATAGTCGGCCGCCCGTTGCTCGGCCGACCGCTGCCAGCGGACCTGAAAATGCGGAACCATGTCGCCTGTGAATTCTTTCAGTCGGAAGGTAAATCCGAAGGCAACAGCGGCTACAGCGAGGAGGCCCAGCCCGGCCAGCCGAGTGCTCCACCGCAATCCCGAAAGAAACGTCCACCAGATGAGCAGGCCGAGTACGAATATGGGAACGGTGTACCACGTGAGCATGACCTGAAAGGTGCCGTCGCCCTCGTACTTGTTCCAGATGAACGCCTCGACGGCGGCTCCGGCCGCAAGGATGGCGATGGGAGTTCCGACGCGGACCCACCGCGGCAGCCGGCTCCGCTTGGCCGACTGGGGGGCACGCGACTCGGTGACTTCCTCAGCCGTCGGATTGGGGCCGGTCACGCCTTTCGACTCGATGGACATGGGCAACGATTCCCTGTTCTTAGCAAACGGTCAAGATGAGATTGTCGATGCGCTAGATCGTAGTGTAATGAATCAAGCCGTCATGTTCAGTCCGCAAAGAGCCGCGCACGAAGTAAGCGGTCCGCCGGAGGCGGCATGCGCAGGCGAGCTCCCTGGATTCTCGGGCTCATCAATAAGACGACGGCAGAGCCGTCGGTTTGGGCAAAGTATGCCTCGCCGACAGTTCCCTCGCTGACCCATTCATCCCAGGCCTTCTCCAGTTGCAGCAGCGGCGTCCATGCGATCCAGCAACTCCCATTCGCGAACGGCCGTCTCGGAGTGCGCAAGATCGTAAGCTCGCTGCTCTTTGTAATCCCTCCAATGCTTGAGCGACCGTCGAAACAACTCGAGAACGCCTGCGATCACAAGGACCGTGATCGAAAGTTGGAGCCCGCGCGCAATTCCTCCGAAAAGGAGTCCACAACAAAGCATGACGAGACCGAACAAACGGAAGGACCAAGTGAGATGGTCAACAAGTGCGTCGACAAATAATGCAAGTGGAAACCAGCCGACCTTGGTCGTGAGCCGGAGCGGAACAAGGTAACGAACAGTGATCCAAAAGAGACCGGTCAGTGCCAACGGCAGAACCGTGATCGTCCAATTACCGAGGATCCCGACCGGCCAATACAACGCCGCGACCGCCAGGTCGGCGAAAAAAACCGATGAGAGCAGCCGATCAAACTGCGCGCGGGAGAACAGGACTTCCGACCGCCTGGTCCCGCTGCCTGGGTTTCGTAGCGGAATGGCGACTCGGAGGCAGAATCGATCCCAGTCCCGCTGTATCGACGTGGCGAAGAACTCACGGAGAAATTGGATGATGCGGACCGATGCGTCGGGCGGATAGCGAGCGAAGTTAATTGTCACTTTTTCGAAATTCGTCACGAGTACAACGCCACCCAGGCCGTCCGCAAGCCATCTGACATCCGTGACGTCCGACAGGCGGATCTCGGTTACCGCGAATAGCCCTCGGCTGATAATCCGCCCGTTTTCAAATTGCAGCCGATGTCGCCAACAGAAAAGGAAGTGCACAAGCAGCAATCCGATGACCACTGTGTACCCAACCGAAAACGCGAGCAGCAAAAGAGTTCCCAGCGCGCCGGGCGCGGCCAGGCACAGCCACAGCACAAAACCGAGGAGAGCGCAGAGCACCAGGCAGGCGCCCGCAGGAAAGACGCGATACCAACGCCGGACGGTGAGGGCTTCGTTCATCAACGCTGCGTGACGTTGAGACAGTTAACGCGAACCTTCGGCAGACGCGTCGCGGTGTTGAGAAGGACGGCACTCACGGAAGAAATCGTGCCCGCTCAGCCGGCGTCGGCATGCGGCAAGTTTCCTTCTTGCCGAAAATCGCGTAGCGGTATCGCGCGACGACCGAATAGCCGGCATCTCTCAGCGGCCGAGGCACCAACCACAACGCGCCTCCGAGGATCCGCCACACGCCGCCGAGTCGGATGAGAACTCGCACCGCGGCCGTTGACTTGCGAAACACGCCCTGCTCGTCCCGCAGAACCATCGTGTTGACCTCGCGGACGTCGGCCTCCGGGAGGTGATCGCGGGCGGTTTCTCCTTGGAGCGGGGCGAATCGGAAGACGGCCGCTCGATCTCGGGTGATTACGAAATCGATAAAGCGGTTGCACAGCCCGCACACGCCGTCAAAGAAGAGGACGGGCCCTTCCCCAATTCCCGGCTCGATTTTGGCGCCGTGCGGATTTGTGGCAGCGCCCGATTTTGGGCGGGCGCTCACCGCGGTGGGAGCTGCGGACGTCGGTGTGCTTTGATCCATGTCGTTTTGCCTTCAGGCACAAGGGCGATGCAATCATCATAACCGGATTGCCGGATTCGCATTAACGACCTTTCTTCGGCGGGCCGAAATCTCATTGCGCATTAGCCACCGTGCGACTCGCAACCCCCTGGACGGTATAATAAAACAAGAAGAATAGGAAATTTCGGCAATTCAACGCGAGATTGCCGACCTGCCGTGATTCTCTTCCAGATCATTTGGCACGTGTCTCCGACACTCAATTTGACGCCGAAACTAAGTTCCCGACCGTGGCGTAACGCCATCACGGCCTCGGCAGCGCTGCATACCCTGGTGCTGGTCGTCGCGGCTCTGTGCGCGGTTGAAATGCGCGCGGGCAGGCAGGCCGACACTTTGGAAGTCGCCATGTCGGGGGCCGAAATCGGCGATTTGTCACCTTTGGCCCCGGCACGCCTGATCGAGTTGGCACCAGCCACTGCCGACAACAAATCCGACGCCGCAGCGATCGGCAGTGCCAAAGGTCTTGCAGACGGAGCAAATTCCCCTGCGGGGCCCGACAGTCGCTCGTTGCGGATTCGCCTCGCCGTCCACGCGCAACCGCTTGGATCGAAATGGATGGGTGACTCGCGTTCGCGTGGCGGATTAGCCGACATCGTGGGGGCGTCGGTCGGTCAAAACGGACCACCCACCGACGGGGATACGAGCGGTAGCTCGGGTCGCGGAGGCGGTCGTAAAGCCAGTTTCTTTGGTCTGGGAGCCGCGGGGCGTCGAATTGTGTTTGTGGTCGACGCGTCCGCCAGCATGAATCACCCCTACCTCGGCGAGGCGAAAACTCGTTTCGGTCAGTTGAAACTGGAACTGGCCAAATCGATTCTGGGCCTAACGGAAGATCAGCAGTTTTTCATCATCTTTTTTAACGAACATGCCATTCCAATGCCGGCTGACGCGATGGAACACGCCTACCCCCAGAACCAGCAGCGATTTTTGGAATGGGTCGCCTCCGTCCCGGCGTCGGGGTTGACCGATCCGCGTCCGGCTCTCACGATGGCGCTGGGCCTCAGGCCAGATGTGGTTTACTTGCTCACCGACGGGACGTTTCCCCGCGATGTGCAGGGAGACTTG
Organism: Planctomycetaceae bacterium; assembly: GCA_035949535.1. Taxonomy (GTDB): domain Bacteria; phylum Planctomycetota; class Planctomycetia; order Planctomycetales; family Planctomycetaceae; genus DASPSM01. The sequence continues at coordinate 11,599 of DASZIA010000406.1, forward strand.
AATGCTCTGCGGCAGAGCGTTGTCGAGCTGAACACAATTGCGATCGGCGACCCGCGCGCCGAAAAGTCGCTCAAGCCGTTGGCCACCCACAACCGCGGCCGTTTCACCTTTGTTCCCTGAGGAATAAAAGGAATAAGACGGATCGCCCCTCCGCCCAGCATCCGCCTTGTTCGGGATTGACCGCACAAATAGATTTGGCAGCGTCGATCTAAGGCGACTGGGGGCGGTTTAGGTCCGTTTTCTGCGTGATACTTCGAGGTCCTTTGCGCCTGCAGGGGCATGAGCACACAAATCCTTAAAGACCGCTCGAGCGCCGCCCGTCGGTCTTCGTCCGAGCCATCGCCCTCTTCGAATCAGCCGAATATGGAAGCGAATTCGGACAATTCCCAGCCGCGCGGACGCGCGGGACTCGCTTCGCCGAGCTTTATCGGCCTGCTGCTGAC
>DASZIA010000407.1:0-2149 GCA_035949535.1 Planctomycetaceae bacterium
AAGCGCCAAGCTTAACGCCGCAAACCGATCCGCTTGCTCTGGCCATGCTTTGCGAATCACCAGTTCGGCGACCCACCCACCGGTGTAGCATGCGTTGGCCATGATGGCATAAATCACGACGGCGAATAGGGCGAACAAGGGGGGATCTGGTACACCAAAATCGCTGTCAAAGAGGAAGTAGCTTCCGAGCCCGACAACGCAAACAAGTACGCTGGAGATTGTCCCAGCACTTCCGACGATGAGGTTGAACGCGACCCGCCGAGCCTCCCACCAGCCAATTGCTTGCCACGCAGTGGGCATGGGTGCGTCGCGTTGACAAAGATCGGACGCCCGGATGCGACTCAATAAGCGCTGCTGCGAGAACATTCAGGTGCCTATTCGTGCTCGCTAACGGATCTTGGAGTAGACCACCTGCGTGCCCCTTGCAGCCATTCGCCGCAGCCGTGACGCCCGGAAGCGGTGGACCGTACAGCTGAGTGATATAGACCAACGTGCCACTGACGTCAAGGCGTCTGCGCGTCGAAGACCATCACGGCCATTAGAACGCTGGGAGCGATCCATCTCATGGCTGCTGCGCTGACTTGTGTCGCATTATCGTTCGGATCAGACTCTCAGCTTCGGGCCGTGTCAAGGCCGGTGAGACAACCTGATTCAGCATTTACTGTAGCGACTCCACGCTGTTGACGAGCGCGATCGATCGATCTCCCACGATCGAGAATGGCCCTGCGATCACCCCATGCTGCGGGTCGTTCGGGGTGACGATCGTCGATCGTGGGGCATCCTGGCCAGTCGTGTTCGGCGGCGGATTGATCCAAACCGCCGTGGGCAGGGTTTCGGGTCGTGGCGGCCCATTGACGAATCGTTCGGGATGAGCGGCGTAGGCAGCCAGGCGCGCGCGGTGGCGGACTTGGAGGACGGTGGCCGCGCGACCGTAATGCACGTCGGCCGGCGTGAGATAGTTCAGGCCGCTGTGATGATGCGCGTCGTTGTACCACGCGAAGAGATCGTGACAGATGGCGCGGGCGTCTTCGAGCGAGCCGAAGCGATCCGGAAACTCCGGGCGGTATTTGAACGTGCGGAATTGCGCTTCTGAAAACGGATTGTCGTTGCTCACGCGCGGCCGCGAGTGACTCGCGTCGATGCTGAGATCGGCGAAGAGTTCGGTGACGAGCTTGCTGCGCATGGGCGCCCCGCGGTCGGCGTGGATCGTCAGTTGATGCGGGCCGATGCCCTGCTTGACGCACGTCGCTTCGATGAGGCGCTGCGCCAGACGGGCGCTTTCGTGCCGCGCGACCATCCAGCCGACCACGTACCGGCTGAACAGATCGAGGATCACATAGAGGGAGAAGTAGACGTACTTCGCGGGTCCCTTCAGCTTGGTAATGTCCCACGACCAGATCTGCGTCGGCGCCGTCGCCACGAGCTCCGGCTTGGTGTAAGCGGGATGCCGCGCCTGATCGCGCCGCTCCCGGACTTCGTGCGCGTCGGCGAGGACGCGATACATCGTGCGGACCGAGCCAAGGTACGTCTGTTCCTCGAGCAACGTCGCATGGACCTCGGCGGGCGACTGATCGACGAACCGCTCGCTGTGCAACGTGTCGAGGATGGCCTGTCGTTCGGCTGGCCCCAAGGCGCGCGGCGACGGCCGGGGATCGGACACCGAGACCGCCGGCCGCGCGGGCTGCCGACGGCGATAGAGCGAGGCCCGCGCGATCCCGATGCTCTGACAGAGGGCCGACGTCTGGCCGTGGGTCGCGACGGCGTCAATGGCGATCATCAATCGGTCTCGTCGGTGTCGAGGGGTCTCAGGGGGATCCCCAGGATCTCGGCAACTTTTTTTTGGCGGGTGATGATCGTGTCCGCCCGCTGCAGCTTCCGCAGCAGCCGCGCGTTCTCGGCTTCGAGCTGCTTCACGCGCGGATCGATCGACCGCCCCGTAGGCCCCCGTTTCCGAGCGCGCATGCTGATGAGCGCGCCCTGATCCCGTTGGCGACGCCAGTTCGTCAGTAGCGAGGAGTACAGGCCTTCGCGTCGCAACAAGGCCCCCACGTCGCCGGCCTTCTTGCACGCGTCGGCCTGCTTGAGGATCCGGAGCCGATACGCCGCGGGAAACCGCCGGCGCCGAGCCTTCGCGGGCACTTCGGGGTCC
>DASZIA010000408.1:0-27640 GCA_035949535.1 Planctomycetaceae bacterium
CCTGGCCAATGCGTCCGGGCATGGCGTCGCGATCGACCCGCAAAACCAGACCGGTCTGGTCTCGGGCCGTACCGCGACTTTTTTCAACACGAAGACACTCGAAGCGATCAAGACCCTTCCGGCGCCGGGTGCGGACGGCTACACCTTCGACGCCCCGACTCACCACTTTATTATTTCGAGTCACCGCGCGCCCAATCTACTCGTGGTCGATTCCAAGGACGGTTCGATCGTCGCCAAGGTGGAGGCCATCGGCCCGAACGGCGCCAATGCCGCCGTCGAGCAGGGCGTCACGGACGGCGAGGGACATCTCTATTTTGACGTGGCAAACGCGCACCACATCGCCGTGGTGGACGCCAAAACCCTCAAAGTGACCGGCCATTTCGACCTCGGCGAAAAGGGCAATGGGCCGGCGGGCCTGGCAATCGATACCAAGAACCACATTCTTTTCGCGATGTGTCGCGGCGAAAGACGGGGCGGGGGCACGCCTACTTGCGTCATCCTCAGTGCGGTCGACGGCAAGATCATCACCACCCTACCTCTGGCCGGCGGCAGCGACGGTGCAGTGTTCAACCCTCACACCATGGAAGCCTTTAGTTCGCACGGCAACGGCACGCTGAGCGTCATCAAGGAAAACAGCCCCACGGAATTTGCCGTGGAAGAGACCGTGAAAACCAAACCCCGCGCCAAAACCTGCACGCTGGATGAAAAGACTGATCATGTGATCGTGATCACGCGCGAAGCCGCGCCTGGCGGCGGCCAGCAGATGCTGGACGTTATCTTTATTGGTCGATAAGTTTTCGTATCGAAAACGCCGGGTGCCATGCATGGCGCTCCTCCGGCTGAATTCGAGTCATCGAAGCCCACGATTCACAATCGACTGAGCGGCGAAAGACACTCGCTGGCCCACCCCACAATTCGTCGGCGTGTCGGCCTGATGCAAACCGGTTCGGCACTGATTCGCGAATTGTCACCGGCTCGCGAATTGTCGCGGCTCGCGAATTGTCAGCGCGGAATCCGGTTTTCGATCAGTTGAAGAGACGCCCGCACGTCGGCCGTCGAAGCGGGACGTTCGGCCGGTTCTTTGCCGAGGCAGGCAAGAACCAAGCGGTTGAGATCCTCGGGAATCTCAGATGCCAAACGATCGGGCGGCACCGGCGGTCTGCCGGAAACGATGCTCGCCAAAACCTCGGGCAAATCACGACCTGTGAATGGCGGACTCTCCGTCATCAATGCATAGATCAGTCCGCCCAAACCGTACACATCGGTCCACTGGCCGATAGAGCCGAATGCGTCGGAAATCTGTTCAGGTGACAGGAAGCCGAGTGTTCCGCCAAAATGCGCTCGTTGAGGATCCTGCAGCGACTGCGCAAAACCGAAATCGCTCAGCAGAGACCTACCGTCTGTCCGTCGCAGGACGTTCGCAGGCGTGACATCTCCGTGGATGATCCCAACTGCGTGAGCGGCCGTGAGCGCGTCCGCCACGGCTATACAACACTCGATCACGTCCCGAAGCGACGGGTGGCACGTTCGTCTCCAGCGCTCCGCATCGGTCCCGTCGACCCATTCCATCACAATAAAGGGAACACCTGCGGGAGAAATCCCCCATCCAAAGTGGCGAATGATATTGCGATGAGAAAGCGCGCTCACTCGGGTTGTCTCGTCCAGCAAGCATTGAACGCAGCGAAGATCCCTCCAGAACCGCTTTTTAAGAAACTTGGCGGCAACCATTGTTCCATCAGAGATTCTCAAGGCTCGATAGACCTTGCCAAAGCCCCCCTGTCCGATCAGTTTTTGCAATCGAAGATCGTGGTATTGGATAGTCGGAGTGAGGGCCGTTCGTGAGGTCACGACCGCCGGAGCGGCGCGTCCTTGAAGAGGCGCCCTCGGATCTCGAGCGGCGCCGTCCTTCGGAAAGGAGAGGGATGGCTCGTCGGTCTCTCCGTGCAAACTGCGGAACAGCTCGCAAATCCTCCGGAGATTCCGCCGGATAGTCCGCTCGGTGACATCCATGGCTGCCGCGATGGCAGCCACGCTTTGCCCTTGAAGTCGACGAGAAAGGATCTCTCTGTCGGTCCGCTCAAGAGATGCCATCAGTGATTCCAACTCGTCCGCAACCAGCGCCGCTTCATCGGGCGAGGGTTCGCGCGACAAGACTGTCTGCCAAGAATCCTCGCGATCGACGTTCTGCTCTGCTTGAACACCGCGCCGCTGGGCCGTGTGTCTGGCCGCCTGGCGAGCCAGTTTTCGAAGGGTCAAGGTGACCAAGAGCGGCCAGAGATTGTCATCCTCTGGAACGCTCACTCGACCGTCTCCTGCGGCGACGAAGAAGCTTCGCCACGCCGACAGCACGGCGTCTTCGGCATCAAGGCGTCGAGCCAGCTTGCGGGATAGCCGACTGCGGGCCAGGGCGGTCAACCGCACCATGTAGCGCCGCACAAGAAGTTCCGCCGCGTGCTCATCGCCCTGCCGCCAGGCGATCAGCAGTTCTTGATTTGAATTGGCTTCCTGCATGGCGCGTGGTACGAAAAAAAATAAACCTGAAAGTTTCTGGATTTTTTGTCCGACCAAGCGTTCCGAATCGCATTCACTTTCATGAGAGCTTTCAACAGCCCCGTGAGGGAGTGAACCATGGCGATGGTCGTTACCGAGCCTTGTTTCGGATGTAAGTATACGGATTGCGTGGTCGTGTGCCCCGTCGACTGCTTCTACGAAGGGCAATCCATGGTCTTCATCCACCCGGATGAATGCACCGACTGCGGCGCGTGTGTGCCGGAATGCCCCGTCGAGGCCATCTTCTACGAAGACGATGTCCCTGAAAAATGGAGGGAATACATCGATCTCAATCGTGAAATGGCTCCCCAGTGCCCTCGCATCACGGAGAAAAAGCCACCGCTCTGCGACTAGAATAGCCCAATTGTTTATCGCGATCGCAGCCGGCTTCCAACTCGATCGAATTCTCAGACCCCTAGGCTTGGCCGACCGCCGTCTTTGTTGCGTATCAAGAGCCCACTGGCGGACAAGCCGCCAGTGCCACCCGAATCGTAAAGCGTCGCGGGCTGAGAAGAACTCGAGTGGCCCTCACACCGGCCCCCTCCCATCAAAATGGGAGAGGGTGAAACTGGCTGCGAACCTCGAACAACCCGAGAATTGTAGTTAGCGCACCCAGCCAAATCGCGCCCAGGGCCAGAAGATGAGCCACGCACGACCGGTGATCCGCCCCGGGGGCACTGGTCCCTCAAAGCGACTGCCCTGGCAGGCAGCGAATCGAGCTTCCGCGGCCATTTGAACGAAAACCGTGCAGATCGCGATTCGAGGATCGCCAAGGCGCTTTCCGTGTAATGGCCATCTCGACGTGCGTGGGCCGCCCTGCCAAGAAAGCTCAATCGTCGTCCGGGTTGTCCGCCACTCTCTTTGTCGCGTCGCGGGATGTGAAGGGATGGTTCGCGGTCCTCTCTCGAGAGCAACGTCGTTTACCCCCGCGAAATTCCTTCTTGTGGGGGATCTACCAATGGTTGCGGGCTGACTGTCGGCGGTAGGCTACCGTTCGCAAAACTCCTTTTCGTGAGCCCCCGACCATCTCTGCAGAACCTAGGGTGGCCGCGGACTTTTCCCACGCTCGCTCAACCCGCGGACCGTTTTTGGTCAGATAGACGCGGACCAAATGTTCTGCGGGTTGTTTCCGCTTTGCACGCGCGCCGCGACCGAACGCCGACCCGGATCGCGTCGACGACGACGTCCTCGGTAGCCGCCAACCCCGGCGAAAACTTGCTCTTGGCGACCAATGCCAAGGCCACGCCGATCCAAGTCCGATCGAGTTCGTATGCCGTTCCAGCTGACGCCCGACACTTTTTTCCGCTGTCTGCAACGCAGCGCGCTCGTCAGCGAGGATCGCGTCGCTTCTCTTGTAGTCGAGCTCGGCAAGGAGGGAGTCGACGTCGGTCAGCCTCAGGCGATCGCTGCTGCGCTCGTGCGCAACGGAACTCTGACTCAATGGCAAGCCAAAGAGCTCCTACGAGGAAAGCACCGCGGCTTCATTCTTGGGAAGTATCGCCTGCTCTCGGTCCTGGCGCGCGGCGGAACGAGCACCGTCTATCTTGCCGAACACTCGTTGATGCGGCGCCGCTGTGCGATCAAAGTGCTGCCGAAAACAAACCTTCGCGGCGCGGTCGATCCGGCTCGATTCCAACGCGAAACTCGGGTCGTGGCTGCGCTCGAGCACACGAATATCGTCCGAGCCTACGACGTCGATAAGGCGCTCGACGGAAAGAACGAAGTCCATTTGTTCGTGATGGAGTTCGTCGATGGAGACAGCCTTCAAGATCGGGTGGCCCACATGGGGCCAATGCCGCCGCTCGAGGCGGCCAACTACATTCGACAAGCGGCAGACGGTCTGGCTTATGCGCACAGTTGCGGAGTCGTCCACGGTAACGTCAAGCCCGCCAATCTGCTGGTGGCCCGCGGTGATATCATCAAGATCCTCGACCTCGGACTGGCAAAGCTGTTCAACGACGTGACTCCGGCGCCGATCGAAAAAGAGCAAGCGTTGGCAACGGCGAACTTTCTGGCACCGGAGCAGTTTGTCAAAGGCGGCACGGTCGACCGTCGGACCGACATCTACAGCTTGGGATGCACGTTTCACTTCCTGCTTGCCGGACTTCCGCCGTTCCCAGGGGGAACGCCGCGTCAGACTCTCATCAGCCCCTCAACGAAACAGCCCGTTTCGATCCGGGAAATCCGGGATGACGTGCCGGCCGACCTGGCAGAGATTCTGAGTCGAATGATGGCCAGGCAGCCCGCCGACCGCTATCGGACGGCCGATGAGGTTTCGGACGAGTTGCGGAAATCACTCGTGAAGCATGCTGATCCAAAATGGCTCCGACAAAACCCGGCCGTGCTGAGCAGTCCCAACGCACTAGAAAAAAGGACGGCCAACCGCTCGACGGATGCGAAGACTCCGTCGCCGGTAAGCGCTGCACCATCGGCCGCGATCCGAACGGGCTCGACGTCGGCCGAACCGAGCGACAGTTCGTCGAAGTCGAATGCCTCCCCCTCCAACGGAGCGCGGCCGTCGGAGGCTTCGACGGCGCTCGTAAAGGGCTCGACGCCGTCCGAGAGGAGTACGCCTCCGCCGACTTCCGCCAAGAGCAGAGCAACAACCGTCGGAATCGACGTCCTGAAGGTCCTCCGGATCGATCAACACGATTCGTCAGTGATCGACACGGTGATTGGCCGGCGTCGTCGAAAACCGTGGTTTCTGCGAGTGCGCCCGAAGCTGAGCCTCGAGATCATCGCCTTGGTCCTGGCGTCCGCGGTCGCTGCCGTCGGGGGACTGGTGTGGTACGGCTCTCGGGAAAAGGACCTCCCGGTGCACCCGATCGAGCAGAAATCCGCCAAGCTGGCGGCCGTGCCGGGGCCCGCGGCCGCCCCAGCGCCAACACGCCCGCTGATCGACGGCGATATTCGCGTTGGACCAAGAGGACACTTCAAGACGATCGGTGAAGCCATCGATTTTGTTCGCGAATCGTATGCGCACGACGTTCTGTTTTCGACCTCGACCGGGAAACCGCGCGCCATCAAGGTCGCCGGCTGGCACACGTACCCCGAGAGGATTGACATCGACAACTCGGATTTCCATTTTCCGAAGGCACTGCGGATCATCTGCGACGATCCGGTCCCCGCGATTCTCGCCCCTCCAGACCACGAGCCGGTCGTTCGCCTCCACGGCGTCGAGCGATTCTCCTTGGACGGATTTGAAATCGACGCGGCCGGAAAAAAAGCGGCGATCGACCTTTCCGGTTACCTTGTTGGCACCAGGCTCCGCAATCTCGAAATCGGCGGGGACTGTGATACGAGTATTCTCGTGCATGGTGCGATGGGGCTCGAACGGCCTGAGTCGCGCTGCATTCTCGACCATTTGGTGCTTCGCCGCCGACGGCCGGGCGGCACCGGTGTGCGGTTCGAGCAGGGGATAAATCCCTCGTCCAATCTCACCATCACGGGTTGCCGTTTATTCGGACCGTTCGAGTCGGCCATTGCCTTCAACGGTCCGGCGGTCGGGATCGCTGTTCGGGAGTCGATCATCTCGCGAGCTTCCGTGGGCATCCTTTTTGAGCGTGACGGACTTGCGGTAAAGGACCTCGCGATCGTCAACAACACATTCCACAAATTGGATCGGGGAATCGTCTTCCGCGATACGCCCCCCGGCCCTACCATCGACTTGACTGTTCAGCGGAACCTCTTCGACGCTGTCGCCAATTCGGAGATGTTCGTGGAGCGGGGGTCCGATCGGGCCGGACTCCTGGCACGGTTCCCCAAGGGCGCCATCACCGGGAACTGGACCAGCAGAAAAGTCGACACGCCTCTACCGGACGGCCAGATCGATCTCTTTGCCAGTGGCGGGCAGACCGGTGCGGCGCTCAAATTCCAGACGAACGATCAAGACGATGCCCGTTTTTTGGCGCCCACGGCCGATGCGCCGCACAAGACATTGGGCGCCGTTATTCTCAAGTAGCGGCGGATCCTGCTGCCGAGTCGTGTAAATTTAGCTGAGGGTATCCGGGAATTGCCAACGAATTTTGCCTTTGTGTGCCACTGCTGAGCGGTCGCTGCTCAGCAGTGTCTTCAAGAGCACTGCTGAGCCGAAGCGTCTCAGCAGTAGCACACAGACTACGAATTTCCGGATCCGCTCGTGAATTTAGCCGGCACTGGCAGTGACCGGAGTTTTGTGAGAACCGTTTTTGACCCAGTCGAGTGATTTGTCTATCGCAAAATGTGGGGTGGCTGGGGTCGAACCGTCTTCGGTTCGCCCCCAGAGAGAGAAGCACTGGGGGCGGCGAAGACGCCGACCCCAGCCACCCTCAGCCCGACATTTTTGACTAGACGCACCACGAGCGCGTGCGACCGTGAAGTTCCTGCAACATCTCATTCAATTGAAATCGGGAGGAATTCGGGAGCTGATTCGCCGGCGGTCCGCACGGTCCTATTTCGCGTCGACGTGTATGCACGTCGCCGTGCTGGCCTTGCTCTTCGTTGCGCGGCTGCATCTTGTCGCGTCAGCGCCCGAGGTCACGGTCGAAGCGGTTGATACCGGGGACGCGGTCGACGAAAAGGTCCTCGTCGAATCGACCGCCATGCTGACGACCGAGGTGCAATCGAGCGATCACGCGGGCCAGCAACTCAGCGAAGGTCCTGTTGGCGGTATCTCGTCGGCCGTCTCGGGATCCGGAATCGGTCGGACCACCTCGCGAACGGTCCGCGTGGAAGCCGCGTCTCAGCTGGACCGGGCGACCGGGCCGAAACTGCGGCTGTCCGTTTTGCCCGGGCATTCCGAGGTACTCACGCAGGACTTCGGCGCGATCGTTGGCAAAGGAGAGCCGGCCGCCCCCGCGGCAAACTACGAGCAGGCCCTGTCGAGAATCGCACAGGAGTTGATTCGTTTGATGCGAGAGGAGCCCGTCCTCGTCGTTTGGCTATTCGACGAATCGGGGAGCATGCGCGACGATCAGGCCGCGATCCGCCGCGACATTAATAAGGTCTATCAGGAGATCGGCCTGCAGGTTGCCAGCAGTCGTACGGACAAAGTCAAAACCAAAGGCAAAGCGCAGGCCGATCCGCTCGTCTCAGCGGTCGTCGGGTTTGGGGAACACATCCATCCGGTGATTGCCAGGCCGACGAGCGATCTTCGCGCCGTGCGGCGAGCGATCGAGGAACTCTCGGTTGATGAATCGGGAATCGAGAACACGGCGGCCGCCCTTCGCGCGTGCCTGGAGGAATATCGCGGAAAGGCAAAACGGCAAAAGCGCCGGCTCGTCTTCGTGATTGTCACCGACGAATCGGGGGACGATTGGGATCATCTCGAGGAACTGATCGCCCGCGTGCGTGAGAGCCATTCGCCCGTCTATGTTCTCGGGCGCGAAGCGATCTTCGGATACCCTTGGGCCCACATGCGCTGGGTCGATCCGGTCTACGGATTGACCCATTGGCTGCCCATCAGCCGTGGACCGGAGACGGCGCTGCCGGAGTGTCTGCAATGGGACGGCTTGCACGGTCGCGACGACGCGTTTTCCAGCGGCGCCGCACCTTATGAACTCGCGCGGCTGGTGAGCGAATCGGGCGGCATCTATTTCATCCTGCCAGACGACGAGCAGCATTTGAGCGGTGCCGGGGCCAACGAAAAGCGGCGGCTCGAGTATTTGCATTTACTGGAATACCAACCCGACCTGGTGACGCGCCGCGAGTACGAAGAAAACCGCAGCGCGAGCCGATTGCGGAGCGCCGTCTGGAGCGTCATCCGCACGCTCAACCCGCATCTCGATCCCGAGCTCAATCTGCGCGAGTGGAACTACCCCATCGAAAATGCGGCGTTCCAGAAAGTGGCGCATGGCGAATTTCAAAAAGCCGTGCGAGCGATGGTGTTGCTCAACCAGGCCGTCAAGCTTCTGGATGACGTTCACCCCACCCGAGCTGGGGAAGCGTCGCAGCGCTGGCGGGCCAATTACGACCTCCTCTGCGCACAATGCCTCGCGTACCGCGTCCGGCTGTTCCAGTTCCTTTTGGCTCTCGACCAGCACGCCAAGGCGGCGCCGGCCCCGATGACGCCCAAGACGAACTGTTGGAACGTGCAGCGCCGGCGTCAGATGCTCCCCCCGGACGACGAGCAGGTCCTGCAGACGAACATCAATCTCAAGGAGATCGACGCACAGGAAAAGCGAGCCCGGGAACTCTTTCAGCTGGTGTTGACCGAGCACGCCGGCACCCCCTGGGCGCGCCGCGCGGAACATGAACTGGGCGTCGGCTTCGGAATGAACTTCGTCGAGGGCTTTGCTGACCCTCGCTATTCAGAAGTCGGCAAGACCATCAAGCTGCCCAAGTTCTGATGAAAGCGGTGCCTCTCGCCAAGGCCGCCTGGCGACTTGCACCGCCGCTCTGTGCCTTCACCCTGGAGGGGTGACGCTCTTCTGGCCACTGGCGTGAGTCAGTGGGATAAGGGCTCAAAACAAGATTCTTCCAAGCCCACGAACGGAGGCGGTGATCGCGTCGGTCAGTTCGCGTCCCCGAAGTCGTCGACCTTCGTGGTGTCCTTCGGAGGCGAGAACGTAAACGCGTCTTTGCCGGCCGCTGCGTCGATCGTCCAGTGCTTGTAGATTTCGTTGGTGTTCAACTTGCCGCCGCCTGGGATCTCGGCACTGCGCGTCATTCGCAGAATAAATGGTTTTCCCTCGGCCGCGACCCACATTCCCCAGTCGACTTGGTCCTGGCTGAATTTCAGGTGGTGAGCCGGCGTCCCATCGACTTTGTCGATTCCGACATACGACTTCGCCGAGCTGAGTCGAGGCGCGAATTATCCGAGGTGTCCGGGAATTCGGCGAACGGATTGTCGGCAATCACCGCCTTCGAAGCCCCCACAGGGGGGCGTCAGATATAGCCCACGGCGTAAAGCCGATTGCCGGCCACTTCGGTCGCCGCAGTGTGGCCCTTCCACCGAATATGGGCCGACTCCTATCGAATCTGCGTACTCCCCTTGCCGCGGACTTTCAGCGTTTCTACCAACAAGGTCTGTATCTCCTTTCTCCGCTCCTTTCGCGCATCCTTGTTGATAACCGAAGCCAGCCTCGGGCTTATGAAAATGCGAATCCGTTTGGTAAGGCGCTCGTAGCTGCTGTTTATCGATCGCACCGGCTCCGACAGTTCCGATAACTGTGCCGCTTTTCCGTCACTTCTCACCAAATACACGGGACCTCCGCTGTCCATGTCCCGACGCGGCAGATCGATCAGGATTTCATCCGGGTCTATTTCGAAGGCACTGTCACCTCCCCCGCGCAGAAACCCTCTCAGCGCCTTAGCAATCTCGCCACACAGCTCTAGCTCCCCGTCGAGACTCAACGGTCGCAAGTCCCGATACAGCGCGTCGTCGACGTCGTCGCCGAAGCCCGCTCGGACTGTATACAGCCGACGATACAATTTGCCCCGCTCTGCGACAATCCCCGCGACGATTGATGGTTGATGTACCTGTTTCTCATATTGCTGATCCAAATACTTGAGAGCGTCAACGTCGTTAAGCCACATTGTATCCAGCAAATACTCCTTTACGTCTCTTTTGTGCTTAACATAAAGATTTCTGACGACGCGAAGGACCATTGCCATCAAGGCCCGATTCGTATGGTGCCAGTACAACGATCGAAAGTTCCACGCTCTCGTCATCACAACATTTTCGGTCGCCTGAAGCGCCCGGTCGCCAAAGGCCAAATGGGGCCTCTCATCGCCTCCAACGCGAACGATCGTGGCCGCTTTCAAAATGCAAGGATAATCGATTCCGCCGCCGTACCGCACGCCAGTGAAATACCCATCGAGAAACAGGTACGACAGCTTATCGATATCCACGCCCGAGTTTAAGATCGAACTTATGACTGCGTCGATCTCGTTGATCTGTTCATGGTGGCCACTGAACACCAACCGCTTGAACCGAGGGGGGTCGATCCCAACGTCGTTTAGTAGGTCGTAAATGCTCGGCTTACGCGCGGCACGCTCTCCGGTGGCCTCGCCATCGCAAAAGAGATCCACGACTCCAACCCGATCCAACCCCGGGATGGCGCTCTCCTGAAAGACGTGCAAGAATGGAAAATGGTTGATATCGTGCAGTAGAGCCATTACCAGGAGCTGTTGAGCAGAGCGCCGATCAAATAACATACGAAATAATGGCGATGTATATAGATGTGACACGAGCTCGCGCGTCAAGTTATATGAGTAAAGCACGTGCACAGCTCGCTTGTAGTCGGCACCTGGATATACAAGGGAGAGCAAACACAGTTGATGAATCAGCGAGAGGCGCCTGAATGAGCGAGTGTCAATGATCTGCTCGATGCGCCGCGTGAGCGGGACTCCGATCGACGGAGGGATCATTATCATGCGCTCAGTGGACGTGGGAGCGCTTAGCTCGGGCACCCCAAACGCACTAAAGTGCTCCTCCCCTAAGCGTGCAAAGCGCGACACTAGATCTGGAGTTGTCCAAGCTGCGGCTGACTCCCAGCGAGTCAAAGCGTCAGCAATCGTGTCCAAGTATACAATGTCGCGGTCATTCATCCTGCCACTGAGCAGCGACAAAATCGCCTTGATCAATTTGCCGACCTGAAAGAGGTCCAGCGTAGGAAACGCGAGCTCGCGAAGAGTTTGGCGAGTCCCATCTTTCGTTTTGAAGGCCTTGAGGCGGTGATCCGTCGGCAGCTCCTTCGGAAACAAGTCCCAGTCGCCAATGAGTCTTGTGGGCTGTGATAAATCGACCTCCATCGAATTGAGGTTTTTGCATAGTGCAAAGTCAATGAGAATTGGCTCGTGATCCACCTTTCTAATCAGTATGTTTGCAGCCTTTAGATCGGTGTGCATATAGTTGCAGGTGTCGTGGAGATAATGAAGTGCTGCAGCGAGTCGCCGCAACAGATGGGTAATCTGATCTGCATTTAGGTCAAAATGCGAGATTGCGTCGTTTAACGGAGAACCATCGATGTATTCCGTGAGGAGCACGGGAAGGGTGGTCACGCCATTTACCGGAAGTCGTTTCTGTTCACGTTGCTGGAGGACTAAGTCACCCGCATCATGGACTTTGACGATATTCGGGTGAGAAAGGCGCAGGAGGAAGGCGTGCTCGCTGCGTTGGAAGGCCATAGAGTCGCGGATCTTGGCTGTTAGACCAGTTGCTCCGAAGAGGTTAAGGTCGTAGAAGGGGAAGAATAGCTTCAGCGCGTAGGAGGCCGTGTCCTGGGTTACGCGATAGACCTCACCAGAGCCACCGTAGCCGAGAAGTTCGCAGATTACATACGTGCGCCCGTTGAGGGCGACGTGGCGCTTGGGGTTCAAGATCGGCATTGGAGGTGTCTCTGCGTCGAATGGTGTTCAAGCGATCATACAGAAGCTGACGGCCCGGTAAAAGGTGTTATCGCGACACCCGCAACGAGGTTGCAGTTATGCGATTAGCGAACAATTGTGACGATTGGGTGAATGGAAAAGGAACGCTTGGCTCCCGGTGTCCGGTCCGCGGGTTCGGTTAACCAAGAGCAGCAGAAGTCGAAGCGGCTCAGCGGTAGCACCCCACATAAGCCTCGTATTGGAGTCCCTGAGCGGGGCGAAAGAGCATGGGCAAGGGTTTCGAACCCCCTTTCCTCAACTCTGGAGGGGCGGCAGCGCAGGCATCGGGCGAGTTCCGAGGCCAGCTCCTCACTACTTAGCAGGCCTGACCGACCGCTTGGACGGCGGACTCACCCGTCCCTTCGCAAGTTTTCGCCGCCGCCGGCTCTGGACTAATTTGACCCTCCTGTAAAACGTGGCACCTCCTGCCACCTTATTAGCCGACTAGCCCCACGCCGGACGATTTGCCGGCGAGACCGCCGGCATTCGGCGCGATCCTCCGCGACGAGGGGGGGTTGGGAGTGCCAACACTCCGCAGCCGGAAGAGGGGTCGGATCGGGTGCGGGTCGCGGGCTTGGGGGCAAGAATTTCAGAAGTTGTTTCCACGCGCATGGAAACTCGGGGTCGGCGACCGCCGTCTTTAGTGGTAAAATTGCGGGATCCCCCTTTTTTTTTGGGTGCGGAAGAGGTTCAGGGTCCGCGCGGGGGGTTGGGACGTTGTTTTGAACGATAGGAGTCGCAATCAGTCCCAGAGATTTGAACCACCAAGGCACGAAGGGCACCAAGAGAGCCAAACACCAACAATTAACAGGGTGTCCGCTCTCCGCGTCGGACTGTCCTTGGTGCTCTTGGTGTCTTGGTGGTTAAGAATCCGCTTCGGTCGCCGTCTGACGGTCAACTTCTGGTCGCCGGGGAAAAGATCCCCGGCGGGAACGAAAAAAAGATCCCCGCCGGTGATGGGGATCCTTTTTCACTAAGGGAAGAAAAGATCCCCGGCAAGACGGGACACGATCGTGGGACGGGACGCGATCGTTGAATAGGGATGCGCCAAGTCCCAACGGATTGCAGATTGGAACCACAAAGGCACCAAGGGCACCAAGAAAGCCAAGATCGCTACGTTCAACTTGGTGCCCTTTGTGTCTTGGTGGTTCAATGATCCGGTTTGGACGGGACTCAAACCGTGGGACGGGACTCGAGGAAGTCCAAGGTCCAAAGTCCAAGGTCCAAGGTCGAAGAACGCCGGGACGGAACACGAAAGGCGGGCCCTCACCCCAGCCCTCTCCCATCCGAAGCGGACGGGCGAGGGTGAAAGAGCGGGACGGGACTCGAACCGTGGGACGGGACACGAGGAAGTCCAACGTCCCAAGTCCAAGGTCCAAGGTCGAAGAACGCCGGGACGGAACTCGAACGGCGGGACGGGACTGGAACAGTGGGACGGGACGCGAACCGTGGGACGGGACTCGAACCGTGGGACGGGACTCGAACCGTGGGACGGGACACGAGGAAGTCCAAGGTCCAAAGTCCAAGGTCCAAGGTCGAAGAACGCCGGGACGGAACGCGAAAGGCGAGCCCTCACCCCGGCCCTCTCCCAGCGGACTGGGCGAGGGTCAAAGAGGGGGCGGGGCACGCGAGGGTGCAAGAATGAACAAGTCCCGGACCAATTTGGCCCGGGACTCGTCTGTTGAATTTCAGTCCGCGAATGCGATTCGCGCTAGCAGGTGCCGCAGCAGCACGGCGTGTTGTTGAAGCAGACGTAGCAGCAGCAGCCTTGCTCGAGGCAGCATTGCAAGGTCGCGCAGCACGATTGCAGAATCGCGCAGCACGCTTTGTCGCCGCTCGTGCAGGTGATGCAGCAGCCATCCTTCGTGTTTTCACACTTGCAGATGCCGCAGGTCAGATTGCACTGGCAAACGCACAGGCCATTGAGCGTGCAGCAGCACGAGCAGAGGCCGCCGGCCAGGGCGTCGCACAGGTGGTGCAGCGTGTGGCAGGCGACGTCGTCCTCGCAGTGGCAGTGAATTTTGAACCCGCCGCTGCACTTTTCGATCTTCATCGTGCAGCGAGGAACGACGCACCATCCGGCTCCCGGGGCACCGGCCGGAATGCCGGCCGTGGAAGGCGAGACGGCCGACGCGCCACCAAAGAACAGTCCCCGCTCCAAGACCATCGTACTGGACATTGACTCGACTCCTTTCAAGGGCCGGTCGAAAGAGAGCCGCGCCTCTGGGGGGCGCAACCCGCAGACCGGCATAGGAACTCCGTCGCGCTCCGGCCGACGCTCGGTCGGTAGCGCCGAGGCCCGACACGTGCCAACCCAAAAAGCCGGGGTGGCAAAAACTCCCTTTTAGTCACCACAACGATGGTAGACCGTAGGACTTATAGCTTTTAGAGCGGGCACTTGCAATTGGATTTGACCTAAGCCGAGCGGTATTAGCGACAAAACTGCGTTGTCGGGGCGGCGGCGGACGACTCAATTTATATATGGACTGCACCCTCACCAACGCGTGCCCGTGCCTGCGCCTGTGTCGGTGTCGCCGGAACCTTTTCGGGGCTCTCGCGGCGCGGTGACGGATTGCTCGCGCTCGACTAAGGAAACACCAAGAGCCCCCGGACGCACTCCGCGGGCTTCGTTTTTTTTGCGGAGCCACAGTGTTGCTGCCGGACCCGCAGTGAGGATGCGGCACTTTCAGTTGGACAGATCAGGTTGACAGAGAGTGGTTTTGAGTAAGCCGACAGATCGACGACGTCTGCCGGTCGACGCCCCGCGTCGCAGGAGCATCAGGATGTCGACGCCCGGGCGTCGCAGGAGCATCAAGATGTTGACCAACCGCATCAGCGCTTATCTCCAGGCCACGGATGACGAACCGCTCGCGGAGAAGACCATGCCGCAGAACCAACCCAGCCACAATCCGCTCGCCCCGCCAGCCAATTTCGCTCCTGTTCCGGAAGGATTGTTGCAGGGACTGCCGAAAGAACAGCTGGCCTGGCAGCAAGAGCTGTATCGCACCGCCTACCAATCCGCTCTGGCGGCCCTGGCCACCGAGGCCCTGCGCCGAGCGCAGACGAACTAGCGGCTGCGGACTTCACGGACGACCGGCTGCGGTTCCTAGAAGCCGTGGAAGAACCACCAGATCCCGGCGAGAACTGCCGCGGCGGCAGCGGCGATTCCGGACTTGAGCGCCAGGCGGCGCTTGGACTTCCTGACGGTCGGGGCCGCGGCGGGTTTGGCCGCAGTCTGCTCGTTCGTCACTTCGACGGCCGGTGCCAACTCGAGGACCAGCGAATCTTCTCGCTCGAACTTGCGTCGCAGCTCTTCGATCCGCTGCAACTGCTGATTGATTGCATCGACCGACGCCTCTTTGGCAGTCGATTTGTCCGCCGCGGTGCTCGCGCTTGCCGCGCTCTCGCTGGGCTTGGGTTTGCGGCTCGTTCGAACAGCGGCATCGGCTGCCAGCACATACGACGGATGTTCGCGGGAAGCCGGTTCCGCCAGATCAAAGTAGTTTGCCTGGCCCGCATCGAGTCGCAGGACCATGAAGAGACTCGCCGTGAACCGGTCCCAGTGCGACGCGCTGGATTTTGGGTTCCCTTCGTTCGAGCCGACCTTTTGCGGAATGGCATAGATCTCGACGAACGACCGATCGGTCGGTGTCCCCGCGTTTGCGTCCGGCCGAGCCGCTGCGGTCGACTGGTCGGTCCGAGCAGCCAGCGCCGACAGTTGCCAGATGCGGCACTCCCTCACGACAAACTCGACGCCCGGCCCGCCCAGCAGTCGGTCGAGCAGCGAGAGTTCGCTCAACAGGTCGCCCAACTTGGATGACGATGCCGTTCCCGGTTCGAGGATCATCCGCAGCCGCGGACCGTCGATGTGCTGTCCCTGGTCCTGCCGCGAGCCGGATTTCGTAGTGCGTGTACCCCCGAGCCCGCCCGTGCGGCTGATCAGCGAAAAGATTTGCGCAAGCTGCTCGCGCTCGACTTTGAGCCGCGTGCGCTCGTCGTGCAGGCGGCCGAGCAGGATTTGCAAATCGGCCACCGTCTCCTTCGGAGTTTGCGTCAGGCTCCAGGTGGAGAGTGCATCATCGCCCGGCTGCAATCGCTTGCGCTCGTCGCGGAGCTGTTTGAGCGCCTTGTGGATGTCGGCTTCTTTCTTGGCGACCTGCGCCCGTTCCTCCATGTAGGCGACCCGCGACGCCTCGAACTTCTCGTTCTGCTGCCTGAGCTCCGAACGGGCCGACTCGAGCTCTTCGCGGGCGACCTTCAGGAGGCGCTGATCGGCCTCATACTGGGCCCGCTGCTCGCCGTATTTCTTTTTGTCTCGCTCGACCTCTTTCGCCAGCTCGCGGGCCTTTTGGCGGTCATGCTCGAGATGTTGGCGGGCCGACTCGACCGCAGCACGCTGGTCGCGAATGTCGTCTTGGGCGCCCTGTAGTTCGTCTCGCTCGGCTTGAATGCGGGCCGCCTCGGACGCGACATGGTTGGCCTGGAGTTTGAATTCCGCCAGTTCCTTGTCCAAATGCCGGCGGCGTTCGTCGAGTTCGCGGCGGAGTTTTTCGGTTTCGGCTCGCTCTTTCGCGGAGGCTGCTTCTCGGGCCTGAGCGCTCTCCAGCGTATGGTCGAGCTGCTTTTGGCGGTCGGTGAGGGACGACTCGCGCGAGTCGAGATCGCGCTGGCGACCCTGGAGTTGTTGCTCACGGGCCTCAAAATCCTCGCGCGTCGCCTCGGCTTGTTCGACGTCGGCCCGAAATCGCTCGACTTCGCTATGCAGCGCCTCTCTGTCGTCAGCAAGCGCCTGTTCGGCGGCCGAAAGCTCGTCGCGGCGCGTGCGCAGCTCGTCCTGCTGGCTGCGGAGCTGCTGCCTCTCCTGTTTGAGCTTTTCCGAGGCCTCCCGCAGTTCGATGGCTGCGCGCTCGGTCTGTTCCGCCTTGACAACCAGCGTGGTTCGCTCCTCGTCGAGCCTCGCCTGCAGAGCCCGCAAGTGCCCTTCCCGGTCGGCGATCTCCTTGGAACGATCCGCGAGTTTTTCCGAGTCTGCCTTGAATAACTCGCGCTGGCCCGCCAGACGCTCGCGCTCTTCTTCAAGCGCGTCTTTCTGGCGTTCGAGGTCGGCGGCGACGTTCGCGCTTTGGGCCGCCTTTTGACCGAGCAACTCACGCTCTTTGTCGAGGTCTCCCTTTTCGCCCTGCAGCCGTTCGATCTCGGCAAGGAGCTTTTCACGTTCGGCCGCGACGCGGGCCCGTTCCTCTTCGATCGACTCTTTGCGACGCTGGAGGTCCGCCTCGGCCGTCTCGCTCTGGGCCGCCTTTTGCCCGAGCGATTCGCGTTCGTTCTCGAGCTGGGCCTTTTCGCTCTGCAACCGCTCGATTTCCGCCAGAAAGTTCGAGCGCTCTTCGGCGAGCCGGGCGCGTTCGGCTTCGAGCTGGGATTGGCTTTGTTCGAGATCTTTTTGACGTTGCTCGAGCCGTGCGGCTGCCTCGGCCGCCGCCTCTGCGGCCTGGGCGTCGTTAACCCCTCGGGCGCGGTCGAGGTCGAGCGCGGCCGCCTGACGTTCGAGGTCGGCGCGCAATGTTTCGAGTTCGCTTTGACCCGCCTTCAGCGCCTCGCGTTCGGTTTCGAGCGTCTGTCGATCTTCTTCGAGTTTGGTCTCAAACGCACACAGGTCGTCCTGCCTGGCCCGCAACAGCTCGGCCGCTTCTCGCAGCTTGAACGTGGCGGCCAGCTCTTCGGACGGTGCCGCCTGCGGTTTAGCGGGCTCGGCCGACTTCGCCTCTTCCTCAGCAGCGCCGGCCGACGGCGACGAGGACGAGGATTTGGCCGCCTTCTTTTTTGTGCCGCCGGCACTTTTGCGAAACAGGGGGCCCAGGATGCCGCTTTCGGCCGGATTGACCTTCTCGCCGACCGCCGGAAACTTTCCGAGATGCATCCGATGCAGCATCTCCCAATCGAGCCGGGCCGCCCGGGGAACGTCGTCCCGAATGGCGGATGCCGCGTCGAAGGCGATGGCCGCGGCGTCGGCGACTTTTTCGCCTGCAGCTTTGAGATCCTCTCCGTCGGCGACCGATCGCACAGCTGCCGCCGCATCGATCGCCGCATAGGCCGCATTGGCGGCGTAGGCCGCGGCCGAGTTTCCGTTCTCCTCCCCGCTGACCAGAATCATCGCCTTGACGGCCGCTTCCTCGGCCTGTGCGAAGACGTCTGGATTCGGCTCCTCGCCACACGCGACTTGCTCGGCGACCTGGATCGCGTTCTCGATCGCCTCAATGCAAGCAGCCGCCTCGGGATTGTCAGGGTCGGGCGCATATTCGGATTGCACCCGCCGAGCGCAGCGGACCGCGTAAGCGACCAGCGCTCTTAAGGAAAGCTGCTTGAGATCGGTGGCGGTCTCGACGACGGGCGAACCCATCCCTATCCTCAACACTTCGGCAAGGCGATTTGGACGCAGCGCACTCCCGGCGCAGCCGGCGCGGTTGGCCCGTCCCGCACGACAAACCTAGCTCACGTCTGAGGATTCGAGGGACCCTCGAGGACACCCAAGCGGCGAAAATTGAGCGTGGTAAGAATTGTCGCACCGGCCCGGTGAGCTTGGGTCGGCAGCACCGTTGGAACCGGCATAAATGCGCCAAAGCGTCCCGAATGGCCGCAGGGGCGGCAGGTGGTCCGACGGCGCCGCTGCTAAATCCTTTTCCGCTGGAGCAGGCGGCGGGCCTCGCGGAATTGCTCGCGATGTTCCTTGTCGACTTGCGGGTAGTGCAAATCCAGTTTCTCGATTTCCCGCGCGATGATCTCCGCCACCAGGGCTCGGGTCACCCATTTGTGGTCGGCAGGAATGATGTGCCACGGGGCCCAGTCGGTGCTCGTGTGGGTCAGACAGGCTTCATACGCCCGCATGTAGTCGTCCCAATACTTGCGTTCCTGCACGTCTTGGGGCGAAAACTTCCAATGCTTCTTCGGATGGGAGAGCCGTTTTAAGAACCGCTCGCGTTGCACTTCCTTGGAGGCGTGCAGAAAGAACTTGAGGATCCGAGTCCCGTTGCGGTCGAGGTGCTGCTCGAAGTGATTGATGTCCTCATAGCGTGCCTGCCAGAGTTCCTTGGTCGGCTTGGCGCCCGGAATTCGCTGCGCGGCCAGGAATTCGGGATGCACCTTGACCACCAATACCTCTTCGTAGTGCGAGCGATTGAAGATGCCGATCCGCCCCCGTTCGGGCAGGGACTTGGAACATCGCCACAAGAAGGTGTGATTCAATTCTTCCGCTGAGGGCTGCTTGAACGAGTAGACCTGGCACCCCTGCGGGTTGACGCCGGACATCACGTGCTTGATCGTGCTGTCTTTGCCGGCGGCGTCCATTGCCTGAAAGACAATGAGGCAGGCCCAGGACGAAGCGGCATAGAGCAAGTCCTGGGCCTTGGCTAAACGGGTCGCATCCTGGGTTAATAGCGACTCGAGCTCCCCCTTCGTGCACCGATCGCGCAGCTCGCCACCGCCCCACTCGGTGTCGTAGTCCGCAAGGCGCACCTTCTGACCAGGGGCAACGCGGCACAGCTCGATCCGTTTGATGATCGCTTTCTCGACTCGCGACTTTTTGATTCCGGGCACTGCGTTAGCTTCTGAGTTCCAGACGCCGTGTGACGTGAACCTCAATTCAGCATATCCGCCCGCCGTACCTCGTATGGGGAGCCCGACAATCTTTGCGCCGGTTGGCCGCATTGATATCCTATTAACGTTGATTGATGCGTTCGGCTCCGCCTGCCTATGCCCGCCTGCCGCTCACCTACCTGCCGACACTCAAGGAATGCACTGATGACGGCGACCTCCCGAGCCTCAAACAGGCCGTCTCAAGTCGATTTCGACGGGGAAACGGCCACTTCAAGTCGGCGGGCCTTCTTGCAGACGGGAGTCGGTGCGGCTCTGGGCCTGACTCTGCCGTCGATGCTGTTGCGGGCCGAGACGGCGGGAGCCCGCCTGGCGGCCGGGAGAGGACAACCCGTCGGTACCCCGATCCGCTCGTGCATCTTTGTCTACTTTTATGGCGGCCCAAGCCACATCGATACCTGGGACATGAAGCCGTCGGCTCCCAAAGAGGTCCGGGGAGAATTCTCGCCGATCGCCACCGCCGCCCCGGGAATCCTGGTCTGCGAGCACCTGCCGCGGCTCGCTCGCCTGGCGCAGAAGTGGTCCATCGTCCGCAGCATGCGCCACCCGATGACGAACCACAACGCGGCCGCGGTCGAAGCCATGTGTGGACGCACTCCGTTGCGGGGCGACCTCGAGTTGCTGGATGACGACGCGCTAAGCTTCCCCAGCTACGGTGCGGTCCTGAGCTATTTGATGCCCGAGTCGCCGATCGGATTGCCGCACGTCGCGCTGCCGCACGTGATGCACAACGTCGTGCAGCTGCCGGGGCAGACGGCGGGATTTCTCGGGCCCTCCTACGAGCGGTTTCAAATCACTGACGATCCCAACGGCTCGCAGTTCGACGTCTCGACGCTCAAGCTGCCGGCCGACGTCACGGCCGATCGCCTCAAGACCCGCAACAAATTGATGTCGGTGATCGATCGGCAGGCGGCCAGCCCACCGTCGACGCGCGGCCGCAAATCGGTCGAGGAGTATTACGGCAAGGCGTTCGCGCTGCTGCGATCCGAGGCCGTTCGTCGCAGCCTCGACATTGCGAAGGAGCCGGCACCGCTTCGCGACCGCTACGGCCGCAACACGCTGGGGCAAAGCATGCTCTTGGCGCGGCGGCTCGTGGAATCGGGCGTCCGATTCGTGAACGTCAACGACCGGATCCACAACGGCCAGGACGCAAATTGGGACAGCCATCAAAGCGTGTTCCCCCGTCACCGGGATCATTTGCTGCCGCCGGCCGACCAGGCGCTCTCGGCTCTCTTGGAAGACCTCGACGCGCGCGGCCTGCTCGAAAGTACGCTGGTCGTCGCTCAGGGCGAGTTTGGACGCAGCCCACGGATTAACCACAGCGCGGGCCGCGACCATTGGCCGCATGTGTATTCCGTGATCTTGGCGGGCGGCGGAATCCAGGGCGGGCGCGTCGTCGGGAGCAGCGACAAGATCGGCGCCTATCCCGCGACGGACCCGGTCTCTCCCGGCGACCTGGCGGCGACGATCTTTTCCTCGTTCGGCGTCGACCCGTTGCACGAAATCCGCGACATCACCGGACGCCCATGGCGGCTGGCCGAAGGCCGCCGGCTGAGCGCTCTATTTTGATCGGTCTCTCTACCCTGAACGACCGTCATCCGCGATAACAAGCGAATGCTTCCTTCGCTTCCTTGGTTTCGGATCGGCGCTGTGCTTGGTGGGTTCGCTGTGGCGTTCGGAGCGTTTGCTGCTCACGGCTTGGACGACTACTTCGCCAAGAGATATCGCGACCTGCCCCCCAAGACGGCTGCGGGATTCGAGATCCCCGCTTCGTGGAAGTACCTGCAGGACTTTAAGACGGGGGCCGAATACGAGATGTACCATTCCTTGGCGCTGCTTGCGGTCGGACTAGCGGCGGGCCGCACGACGAGACGGCGAGCGCTCGATTTGGCAGGTTGGTGCTTTCTCCTCGGAATCGTCCTCTTTTCGGGCAGCCTCTACGCCCTGACTTTGACCGGCGACAAGTATTGGGCGTTCGTGACGCCCTTCGGCGGAGTCTTGTTTCTCGTCGGCTGGGCAGCGCTGGCCTTTGCCGCGGTCGCCGAATTTCGCCGTGAGTGATGCAAGCTGAACTGAGAATTAATTAGAGCCGCGACCGTGAGGGAGCGGGGTATCAACCGACGGTCTATAGCCCGCTTGCTGACGCGCGCGGCTCTGAGTGGTACCCAGAAAGACGCCGCTTACTTCCCGTGCGCGGCTCTTAAGATTGTTGGAGATTTCCTGACGATGATTTTCGACGCCCATCTCGACATGGCTTGGAACGCGTGCGACTACAACCGCAACTTGATGCTGCCAGTCGCCGAAATTCGGCAATTCGAGAAACATCTTGAAGGGGCGTTTTCGGGCCCGAACACGGTTTCGTGGCCCGAGCTGCGCCGTGGCGGAGTCGGGACAATCGTCTGCACGCTGTTGCCGCGGCTGCACCGCGCGAACAAGGCCCTCACGTTCTACCAGTCCCGCGAGGCGGCGTTCGCGGCAAGCTGCGGGCAGCTCGCGTATTACCGGGCGATGGTGGCTGCGGGACATCTGCGGGAGCTTTCCGATCGTGAGTCGCTCGATGATCACGTCCGCGCGTGGCACAAAGATTCCGCGACGTGCCCGATCGGTTTCATTCTCAGCATGGAAGGAAGCTGGTCGATCCTGCGTCCCGAGCACGTCTCTGAATGGTTCGCCGCGGGATTGCGAGCGCTCGGTCCCGCGCACTACGGCCCCGATTATTACTGCCACGGTACGGGGAGCGATGGCGGACTGAAGGAACAGGGGCCTGCCCTACTCAAAGAAATGGAACGCGTCGGACTGATCCTCGACGCGACTCACCTGGCGGACAAGTCGTTCTGGCAGGCGCTCGAGATCTTTAGCGGACCCGTTCTCGCCAGCCATCACAATTGCCGATCGCTCGTGCCGGGCGATCGCCAATTGACCGATGAGCAGATCAAGGCGCTCGTCGCGCGCGGGGCGGTAATTGGAGCGTCGTTCGACAATTGGATGCTCAAGCCCGGATGGATTCGTGGCGTCACTTCGCCCGAGACCGTGTCGCTCGAAGACGTCGTGAATCACACCGATTACATCTGCCAGCTCGTCGGCAACGCCAAGCACTGTGGGCTGGGGACCGACCTCGACGGCGGTTTTGGGACCGAGCAGTCGCCCCACGATCTCGACACGATCGCCAACTTGCCCAAGATCGGCGAGATTCTGGCGCGCCGCGGTTACTCGCAGCATGACATCGACGGCATTCTGTGGCGGAACTTCTGCGACTTCTTCCGCCGTTCGTTGCCGAGCCGCACGCCGCCCGCTAAAGTCTTCCCCGCACCGTAGTTGCGCCGGACGATTCCATTGGACTCTTGACTTCGCTCTGGACTGCCGCATATATTTCGTTAATTAGCGAAATACGGAAATAGTGCCGATGAATGAGGTTTTTCACGCCCTGAGCGACCCGACGCGCCGCGAAATCCTGCGGCTGCTGCAAAGCTCCGACATGACAGCCGGCGAGATTGCGGACCGCTTTCCGCTGGCCAAGTCGACCCTGTCGGGGCACTTCAACGTGCTCAAACACGCCGGCCTGATCGTCGCGGAAAAGAACGGCACGACGGTCGTTTATAGCCTCAACGTCTCGGCCGTCGAACAAGCGCTGGCCGCCATGATGAACCTGCTCGCCGTCGGCAAGGGATCGGAATCAAAGGCCAAGACATGAAACGCAGCTGGCGCATCGAACTTGTGCAACTCTTGCCCATCGCGGCCATGTTCCTCGTCGCGGCGTTGTGCTGGTCGCACGCGTCGGACCGCATTCCCGTGCATTGGAACTTGCGGGGCGAAGTCGATCGCTACGGCGGGAAGTTTGAGGGGCTGTTGTTGTTGCCCCTTGTCTCGCTCGCACTCTACCTGCTGCTTTTGGTGTTGCCGCTGTTCGATCCGGGCAAGGCCAACTATCGGACTTTTGCCGGCGCTTACAACCTCATTCGCCTGATGATTATGTTGTTTCTCACGGCGATCTATGCCGTCAGCGTACTGGTCTCGCTGGGCTACCACGTCGACATGAACACCGTCATTGGGCTGGCGATTGGGGTCCTGTTCATTGTCTTAGGCAACGTAATGGGGAAGATTCGCCCCAATTGGTTCGTCGGCGTGCGCACTCCTTGGACGCTCTCGAGCAAACTCTCGTGGACAAAGACCCATCGACTGGGGGGTTGGCTGTTCATCGTGATGGGTTTGCTGGCCGTCGCCTGGGCGATCTTGCAGAACGCATGGATGTTGGGCGTGATGATCACGGTCGACTTCGCCTGTGGGATCAGCTTGGTGGTCTATTCTTATCTGATTTACAGGAAAGACCCCGCGCGCATGTCGCCCGCCGATACCCAGCCGGCGGCTGAATAGCAACGGCTCGAAACCAAGTCAGCAGCGACGCAGCTCGCATCGAATCCCACGTCAGGCAAGCTGACCGGCAATAATCGCCTAATCCGCAGACCTTGCGCAACCGATACAGGATAAGTACGGGCGCGGGCTGCGCTAGGGGCGCGTTGCGGGCAAGTGGAGGTGGTCTCACCCCGCCGCCTCCGGGGGTTGAGTCGCCCGCAGTTTTCTTTGGCGGAAGGGAATCCGATGGCTGCCGTCTCGGAGTCGTTGCATCGCGCGATCAAACATCATGAGGCGGGGGAAATTGAGCAAGCCGAGGCGCTTTACCGTGAGATCGTACGCATCGACCCTGGGCACGCCGACGCACTGCATCTCTTGGGTGTGGCCGCTCATCAGAAATCCGATCATCCGTCCGGCGTCCATTTCATTCGCCAGGCGATTGCCAAGAGCGGCGGCTCGGCCCTGTATCACAGCAACCTGGGCGCGTGTTACCGCGCGCTGAACCGATTTGACGAAGCCATCGCCGCCTTCCGCGAAGCCGTGCGGCTCGAGCCGGGCTTCCTTGGCGCGCGTTACAACCTGGCGATGGCACTCGAGGCGGCCGGATTGCCGGACGAGGCACTTCATGCCTACGACGAAGTGCTGCGGCTCAATTCGGGCTACGTCGAGGCACTGAACAATCGCGGCGCCCTACTCTCGGCGCAGGGGCGGACCGAAGAAGCGGTCAACAGCTATCGCCGCGCCGTCGAGTGCCGGCCGCGTTCCGCCAGTCTGCAATACAACCTGGCCAACGCGCTTTCCCGGTGCGGGCAATACGAAGCAGCTGCCCAGGAATATCGCGAAGCCATTCGACTCAACCCGGAGATCCCCGAGGCTCACAACAACCTGGCCACGGCACTCGACGCCTTGGGCAAGAGTGAGGAAGCGCTCGTCGCTCTCGAGCGAGCCCTGGTGCTGCGCCCCGACTACGCCGAGGCTCAAATGAACCAGGCGACCATTCGGCAGGCGAGTCGCGATCGAGCCGCGAGCGTCGCTGACGATCCGGAGTCGATCACGCCCAATAGCGTGCCGGTCGCTTCAACGCCCGAACAGTGGTGTGCTCGGGGTTCGCAGCTCCAGGCGCTCGGTCAATTCGAGCAGGCCGACGAATTGTTTCGCCGTGCGCTGCAGTTCGATCCGAATTGTGCGGCGGCATATTTTGGATTCGGCTACGGCCTCCTGATCAATGAAAAGCACGAAGAGGCGGCGAGCTATTACGAGCAGGGACTGTTGATCGACGACACCGACGCGACCGCCTGGAATAACCTCGGATCGGCCTACACGGCTCTCGAAAAACATGAAGAAGCGATCGCCTGTTACGAAAGCGCGCTACAAATCGATGCGGCCAACGCGAAGGCCCATTTCAACCTGGGCAACGTCTACAAGGACATCGGGCAACCGACCGAAGCGTCGGCCTGTTACCGGCGGGCGCTCTATGTGGAGCCGGAACTCGCCGAGGCCCACATCAATTTGGGCGTCGTCCTGCAGCTGCAGGGTCGGCTGGAAGAAGCTCTGGCCTCTCACGATCGAGCCGTCGAATTGCGGCCCGATGATGCCGAGGCCCATTTCCACCGAGCCGGCACGCTGCTCTTGAAGGGAGACTATGCGCAGGGTTGGGACGAATACGAGTCGCGCTGGCGCTACGACCTCACGCCGCGCGAGTTCACGGCCCCCGCCTGGAACGGAAGCGATCTTGCCGAGCAAACGATCCTGATTCATTGCGAGCAAGGAATTGGCGACGAGATCTTTTTCGCCTCCTGCGTGCCCGACGTGCTGGCGCTGTCGCGACAGTGTCTGATTGAATGCGACCCGCGGCTCGTTCCACTCTTTGCCAGATCGTTTCCGCTCGCCGAGGTTTTCGCGCGTCCCCTATTTAACGACGAAGTCGAGGCTTCGGGCGTGACCGTGCAATGTCCGGCCGGCAGCCTGCCTCGCTTTCTGCGGCGCAGCGTTGCGAGTTTTCCGAAACGCTTGCGGTATTTGGCGGCGTGCCCCAAGCAGCGCCGTCAGTGGAGCCGCCGTTTCGCCGAGCTGGGTCACGGTTTGAAGGTGGGCATCTCGTGGCGGGGCGGAGGCAAGGCCATCCAACATCGACGCCGCTCGACGGAACTCGCGCTTTGGCAGCCGGTCTTCGCCGTTCCCGGCGTCAAATTCGTCAACTTGCAATACGGCTCGACGGCGGACGAACTGCAGGAGGCCGCGACCGTATTGAGTGCCCCGCTGCATCACTGGAGCGACATCGATCCGCTCAAGGACCTGGATGGCTTCGCCGCCCAAGTGGCCGAGCTTGACCTGGTGATCTCGGTCGACAACGCGACAGTACACATGGCGGGCGCCCTGGGCGTGCCAGTGTGGAACCTGCTTCCCTTCGCGCCAACCTGGCGCTGGCTGCTCGGAACGGACGAGACGATCTGGTATCCGTCGATGCGTCTCGTGCGGCAGGCGGCCTTCGGCGATTGGGGTCCATCGTTCGAGGCAGTCGGGGAGCAGCTCAAGCTCTTGGCCACGTCGCGAGCCTCCAAGAGCGACTTCGGCGGGAACGCAAAGCAACATTCGCTCACGGCGAACCGGGCCATCCTTGTTCCGCCTAGCCCTGCGCAGTCAGATCCTCTAGCCGAAGTCGAACGAGCAAAATACGAGCAGGTCTGGAAATTCGACCAGTACCGCAATTACTCGCCCGGCGCCGACGCCCTAGATCGGCTGCCGCTGCTCGACGCCTTGCGCGATCACGGGGTACACACGATCCTCGACGCCGGCTGCGGCTCGGGCAAGTTGATGTGGCGGCTGATGCAGGACCATCCGGGCGAATTCGAGGTGCACGGCTTCGACATCACGGACAACTGCCTCGATCCCTGCTTCGCCGAGATCAAGGACCGCGTGCTGACGATCGGCTGTTTGTGGAACCCGGACGATTTCAAGCAAGTGTACGACGCGGTGATCTGTGCCGACGTGATGGAGCATATTCCGCCGGATCGCGTTTCCAGCGTGCTGTCGAATTTGCGGAAGAGCACCCGGCGTCTGGCCTTCTTTTCGATCGCCGTCATCAAAGATGTCTTCGGGCCCCAGTTGATCGGCGAGGCACTGCATTTGACCGTCCAAAAGCCCGAATGGTGGCTCGCCCGGCTTGGCGAGGCCAGGTTCAAAATCACGTCGCACGCGCTCGGCATTTCGCGTGACGGGACTGAAGCCCAGCTCTACGTCTTTGCGACAGCCTGAGCGTGCCGCGGTCAATTGGGTCACATCCAGGCGGCAAACCTTCGCGACCGAAGCAGTCGGAGCAAAGTGCGCTCGGAACAAGCGTCTCGAACTGAGACGCAAAAAGGTCGCTTCATTCGCCGGAGTCCGCGACGCCGATACAGATTGTGTGGCTTCGCCGCGCGCCATCCGGCGCCGTTTTGAGTGCCGCGATTGACTGGCAGGTCGTCAACAGCGCTGGACCAGACATGGTGGTTGCCGCTTCCGATCTTCTGCAAACGGCGTTCGAGCACCATCGCAGCGGCGACCTGCCCCGGGCTGAGGCGGCCTGCCGGGAGACGTTGCGCGTCGATCCGAGGCATGCCGACGCGCTGCATCTCTTGGGTGTGATCGCGTTTCAAAAGCGGGAGCATGTCGCCGCGGTTGACCGCATCGGTCAGGCCATCGATGCCGACCCTGGACGTCCGGAACTCTACAACAGTTTGGGGAACGTCTATCGAGCGCTCGG
>DASZIA010000409.1:0-11681 GCA_035949535.1 Planctomycetaceae bacterium
CTGGCAGGTGGGCGTCCGATCGAGCTCCCAGACGCGCTCCTCGATCAGGTTGACGAGTTCCGCGCGGAGTGAGTCGATCGACGCGTGTGCGTACGGATCGACGAGTCCGAGCTTTTCAGCAAGCACGTGGTCACCGAGCATATCCCAGCACCAACGGGCCAGATCGTTCGGGAACTCGTAGAGATCGAAGTGATCCTCCAGCGCGCACCGCGTCATGTGGTGCTCGATCACCATATCGGGAACTGCGCGGATCGCCTCGAGCAGCTCGCGCAGATTCGAGCAGCTGCGCCCGATCGGCATACGGGACAGGCTGCAATCGAACACGGCAAACGGTTCAATCGAGGGCATCGTTTATCCTCTTGCCGCCAGTGGCTGGTTCCGATCGACCGCCGATGACGGCCGGATCAAATGATACCCGGGTAAGTCGATCGGTGCGCAGCCGCTGGACGCACCCGCCGTCGGAGGGGTCGACGCACTGGGCGTCGCGGCGGGTTGTTTGGAAACGCCTTGTTTCGATTCGAGCGAAGTCCGGTTGCCCTTGCTCTCGGTGGCCACGATCGGTGTGTACCCTGATCCCTTGGCATCAGCTGACGACCTGCCGCCGGCGGCGGTGTCTGCGTCCAACTCGGCCGACAGACTGGCGACCATGTCATCGACGAGGGGCCGCGCGCTGCCAAACTTGCGATAGAGCCCACGCTGCCGGTCGGCACCGGACGCGAATTTCTCCAGCGGCAGGAAAGTCGACAAGAAGGCGTCGTCGCCCGTCTCGCGGGCGATCGGCATCAGCCGATTGAGCAGTTCGGCGATGTCCTGCCGCAAAGGCCGTCGCTTGCCGGCCGGCGTGCGGATGTAGATGGCATCCAGTCCGTAACGCGTGGCAAGCCACTTATTCTCGACGGCGATCCAGTGCCGGCGGATGTCGCCCCGCTGCATTTGGGGCCGTTCCTCGAGCAGACGCTGACTGGCGATCGCCAGAGATCGGACCAATGCCACCAGCGCAAACGTCGTTTGTAAGGTGGCGGGCATGTCGCAGACGCGCAGTTCGATCGTTCCGAACTCGGGCCGCGGACGAATATCCCAGTAGATATCCTTCATCGACTGGATGGCCGCGCACTCACGCATGACGCGAAAGTAGGAGCGGAAATTCTTCCAGCGGGGAAAATAACGCGGCACGCCCGCATGCGGAAGCGTGCGATAAAGAGCCGTGCGGCAGGAAGCCAGCCCCGTATCCACGTCCTGCCAAAACGGAGAACTCGCCGAGAGCGCCAGCAGGTGCGGCAGATACTGCACGAGCTGGTTCATCACGCCCAGCGCCATGTCGCCGTTGGGCATGCCGACATGGATATGCAGTCCGAACACCACGCGCTGATGGATCAAATACGCCAGCCGCTCGACCAATCGCTCGTAGCGCTCAGACGGTGAGACGGCGCTATTGGACGGGCGGTGAAACGGGTGTGTCCCCGACATCGCCAGCTGATAGCCCATCGAGCGGGCGATGTTGCGTATGTGCCGCAGAGGAGGAACGACCTGGTCCCGAACGTCTGCGACGTTCTGGCAGACGCGGGTCTTCAGCTCGATCATCGACTGCATCAGTTCGGCGGAGACATTCTCGATTGATTCTTCGGCGCACGTGGTGAGCAGCCGGACGGCACCGGGGGCCAGATCGCCCGATTGTGGGTCGAGAAGCATCAACTCGAGCTCGGCCCCGACTGTCCGTCTCGACGAGGGATGAAAGACCATCTCCTCGGGTTTGTAGGCAGTTGTTCCCCTATCGCCTTGAGATACGCTCATGTCAGTTTCCCGA
Source organism: Planctomycetaceae bacterium (assembly GCA_035949535.1). GTDB lineage: Bacteria > Planctomycetota > Planctomycetia > Planctomycetales > Planctomycetaceae > DASPSM01. Next base: position 1,805 of record DASZIA010000409.1, read on the forward strand.
TGCAGGGGAGCCTCCCTGGTTCCTCCGTCGTGGATCATCGGCGGCCGCAATCCCCTGCTCGTTGCGTGCCGATCACTGTTTTCCTGTGCCCGCGCCCGAGTGCCGATCGCGCCTCGGCGCGTTTCAACGTCGATTCGCGAATCGATTTCCGACTTGGTCAGCGGTTCTTCGCGTCGGGCATGGGGGTTCGCCAACAGCGACTCATTTCTCGCGGCCGCGTCGACTTTTGGGCTCGGCTAAACACCATCCGGCCCGAGATCTCCAGACGATTGGAGACGGATGTTTCCAAATCGTTTGGCAAGAATTTCATTTCGCGGTGCCACCGCGGGGAGCTTCCCACTCAGCTATGAACTCAAAGGGTGTGCCGGCGCGGTCTGTCGTGGACGCACTGTTTAGTTCGGACGTCCGTGCTTGATCGAGTCCGATAGCTGCGACGCCTCTCGTTTGGTTTTGTCGATGGCACTTTCGGTGTCACTCTGAAACTTTCCGCGATCGAGTGTCACGTTGACATGCACTTGGTTGCGAGTCGGGTCTTCGCTGCTCGAGATCTCAAACCATCCACGACTGAATCCGACCGCGACGATCAGACTGACAAACAGCGCGAACAGGATGCTGCCAAAATGCTTGCGTCTCATGGCAGGCGGTGCCTCCCAAAGGATGCGTTCATTTCCGGAACACACCTGGGGTGACGCAACTGCCGTTCCAGCGTGAGCACGGCGGTTCAAGCGATGTCGCAACTATTTGTGCGACTGGATGTTGTGGAACCCACTTGCTTCGCGTCGGGCTGCGTCGTCGAGGTGCGGCTCTGAGAAACCCGATCCCGGCTTATCCTGCCTGGTCAGGTCCTGTCCAACTTCTCGTGGCTTGCCCGGAGGCTGGGGAAAGTGCGTGTGAGTCTGCGGCCCATGTTCCGTCGGATGACGATTCGAATTCGTCGCTTCGCCCGGATTGTTTGCACGCGCAGGATTGGCGACTCCCTCTTCCGCAACGTTTGGTTTCCCCGCTGACAGCCCGAGTGCGCGGAGCTTCGAGCGCAATGTCACGCGAGAGAGTCCCAAAAGTGCGGCGGCCCGCGTCAGATTGCCCTCGGAATGCTCCAGCGCCCGGCGAAGGATAACGCGGTCAAATTGCTCGAGAGCGCGCCGGTATAGATCGGTCTGGTCGTTCGTAAGCCGGGGATCGATCAACCGAACCAATTGTTGGACGTCGTCTGCTTCAGACATAGATCACCCGCCTATCGAGCTAAGTTGCGGCCAGTTCTCCGCAGGCCTGCCATAACGCGCAGAAGCCCGACTGCCACCGGCGAATCAGGCTGTCAGCCGGCAACCACTAATTGAGCAAATCGCGAGCCTGAATTTGGCGACAGCCCCGGTCAACTTGCCGGAACTGCCACGTTCGGAAGGTATTTCGGGGTGATCCGCCTCCGAAAACCTGGCAACGGCCGGATCGCGCAGTGAGCGGCGCAAGAGCGCACGACGTGGGCGAGGCAAGTGCCGTTCGTCGTCACATTGCGTATCGAGCTAATGTCCACGCGGCTGATTGAGATCGCCAGCGGTGCTGCGCCATACGGTGTGAACGTGGTTGGCGTTGTTCTGCGTGTTGTTGTATTCGACGAGGAATGTCGGTCCCTGCAGGTGGTAGGCGTGCCTCGCGTTGCGCTCGAGACTGCCCCACCAGCCGAGCCGAATCTTCCCGAAGTCTGAGGCCTCGAGCTGAGCTTCGCGCTCTGCGCGGATGTCGGCCGGGCAGACCTTCAGATACTCAGCCAACAGGTGTCGCAATAGGGTCTGCTGGTCCTTCGACATTTCCGACGCCGGTAGTCCGACGTCCGGCATGAGGAGCGGTTGGAGTTTGTTGGCACTCCAGATTTCGTTGGGAGCCTTCTTATCGATGAGAACGACTTTCATTTGCTCGGGAGTGCAGGTGCGGACGATCTCGCGCGCAAGGTCTTCGACCGTCCCAAGCGGACGCAACGAACGGCCAGGGCCGGCGTCGAGCTGCGATGGGTTCGATCCAAAAAACTCCGGCGTGCTCGCCACGACACGTCCGTCCTGGATGGTGAAATTGAGCGAGAGATGATGCCCTTCGAGGCGCCAGCCCCATTCCCCCTTTTCGCCCGGCGTGCCGAAGATGCTCAGATAATAGTTGAGAGGATCGCGGCGTTGCCGGCGAGCCGCCCAGTCGTCCGTCTCGAGCAGATAGAGCACATCCTCCATGCTCATGACGTTAACGGCCTGCTCGTAACCCGGTTTTGAGAGTCCCGTCGCGATCAAGGCGCGGGCGGTCATGCGCGTCGCCGAGTCGAGAGCTTTGAGCGGAATTCCCTTTCGTGGCTTGGGGATGAAGTGCCAATTGAGACGCTCGGGATCGTCGTATCGAAACGTCGCCTGAGCCCGCTGCTCGGGAGAGAGCTTTGCAAGGAACTCTTTGGCCGCGTCGGCCATGCGTAGACCGGAGGTGCGCTCTTCCCCGCTCTTTCCCCCGACCAGCACTCCCACAAGAGTCAGAGCGACGAAGCCGGCGACCACCAGTCTGCGTTGGGCCTGCATGTTGGATTCTCGAGGGGGGGAAACAGGTGGGTCTCAGCCGGGAGGCCATTTCATCGAGCGACCGCCGAGCAAGTGCAGATGCAGGTGATCGACCGTTTGCCCGCCGTCGCGACCGCAGTTGATGACGACACGATAGCCGTTTGCCAGACCCAGCTTCGACGCCAGCTTCGGCGCGACGAGCAGCAAATATCCGAGCAGCGGAGCGTCGGACTCTCGGACATCAGCTAGGGAGACAATTTCGTTTTTAGGGATGATCAACACGTGCGTCGGCGCTTGCGGATTGATGTCGCGAAACGCCAGGCAGCGATCGTCCTCGTAGACGATGTCCGCGGGGATTTCCTTGTCGAGAATTCTCTTGAAGATTGTTTTCGATTCGGCCATCAGCGGTCTCGCGCTTCTCTTTCCGCGTTGGGTCAATCGCGAACGGAAATCGACTGCGAACGTAACACATCGTCAACAAGGAGACAAACCGGCTACCCAACCGCGCAAGAGTTTTTTGCGGTCAACGCGAGGCCGCGGGCGCCAGGCCCCAGATTCCGCGACCGGCTTCGCGGGCTTCGTTTTCGGCACGCTGAAAACGCAGAGCCATCGCGCGCTCGAACTTGTAGTGCGTCTCGGCCCGCGAGAAACCCGCGCGAATGATCTCTTCGTTCAGGAGCTTGCCCTCGACATAGACGTAGGCCAGCACGCGGCCGTAGCGGTCGCGGCGTTCGCGGTCGAACTCCAACTTGACGTCGCGGTCCTCGACGAGGCTTCGCGTGAATTCGGTCGCCTCGGGCCCCAGCGGCTCGACCGGCTTATGCGGATGCTTCGTCTCGGGCGTGTCGACGCCGATCAGTCTGACGCGGACGTGCCCTTCGAGCACGATCGTATCGCCGTCGATCACCCGCTCGACGTGCCGGGGGACATCCGCCTCGAAGCGAAAGTCGGGCGAAGGATGAACGGGCGCTTGGCGAAACCGACCGGCGATCAGCAGGCACAGGATCACCAACACCCAAACGCTGCGGCTCGCGAACGGGATCGGAAGGCGCGGACCCCGCACTTTGGGAGCAACGGAGCGGCCGCGAGCGATCATATGACGCCGTCCCGAGAAAGCCCGCAAGAAAGCGAGTCAGACTGGCGGCGAGGCAGTCGGAGCTGGCAGAGACACCTGTCTTTGCTCCAGCTCCTAATTCTCGCTGAAGTTCAGACGCCGCAGCGCGTCGCGCCCGAGCGGATCCTTGACGAACTTTTTGTGGCAGCGCGGGCAGAGATCGAAGCGAAACGCCTTGGTGCCGCAGTCTTCCAACTCCAGCTTGCCCGTTTCTTCGACTTCCTGCAGGGCCTCTGAGATGGCCTGCAAATGATCGGCATCGAGCTGTTCTTCGTCGACCTCTTCGGGATCGAAGCCGGGATAGACCTCGATCCTGACGACATATCGCTCGTCACTCAGCTCTCGTGAGCACAGATCGCACGTGAAGTGCAACATGAGATTCGAATCCTTCCCGAGTTGGAGAGTGCAGGACCGCTGCCTCACCGAATTGCCGACCGACTGGACGGCGCGTCGGAGCCAAAATCTTTTCAGTACCGCCGGCGACTCGTCCGAGGTTTTCGAGCGCACGTGTGCGACGCATGCGTTCGTTCACCTGAGTACGCCATCGATTGTAAGCAGATTTTGCAGAACGTGGAAAGCCCCAATTGTCGAAATTTCTCGGGGCCGTTTTCCAGCAGAAACGATTCGATGCGGCGCGTCAACTCATCGATGGTGTCGCGCCCGAATTCCGGGGCAGCGGGCGGCACGCCGCACTTGAAAACTCAGACGATTGATGCGCCGCAGAGAGAGGGCCAAGAAGATTCGCGGTCTTATTCCCAACCGTCGATCATGACCTGCAGCTGCGACTCGACGGCCGCGTCATTCTGCGATGAAGCGGCAAGCGCATCCTCCGTGCTTGCTGCTTGGGTTGCACCCGGGCCGCGGGATCCGTTCGAATGGTCTTGGCTCGCCTCGCAGCCAGATTTGCCGCGGCCGCTGCCGGCGACGGCCGCCGGATCGACTGCAGAAACCCGCGGCTCATTCAAATGCGGCGACTCGCGGATTGTTCCCGGCACCAGATAATTGAGCTTGCGATAGAACTCAGCCTTCGAGAAGCTCGTTTTGATGAGGTAGTCGTTGGCCCCGGCGCGAACCGCCGCCATCACGGTCTGTTTGCTCGCGTCTGCGGTGAGCATAATGATCTTGATCTCGCGCAGAGTCGCGTTGCCGCGGAAGGCTTCCAGAGTCTTCAACCCGTCCCAACCGGGCATATTGACGTCGATCACCGCCACATCGGGCTTGAGATCCAAAGCCTTGGCGAAGCCGTCCGCACCGTCGGCGGCAACCGCGACCAGGCACTCCTTGCGCAGTGCCGAGACAAGCAGCGTGCGAATCAGCGGATCATCGTCGATGATCAGCACGCGGGTGGCTGTGGACCTCACCATGCGCTCCCGAATCTCGCCGCCGCTAATTTCCGCTTTCACGACCCTGATGGGGCTGGGTGTTGAAAACGTCGTTGAGGACCTGCAGGATTTCCAATCCCCGCGCTGAGATCCCTTCGTTTTCTGGCAACTCGCCTTCGTCGGTCTCCAAACGCCGCTCGGCCGTCAAAGTGGCCGTCCGCAAGGCCCAATCCGCGAACACTGTTTCCATCTCGTCACCTGCTTGCGCGTAACCGAGCCAGAGAGACCCGTGAAAACACTTGGAATCGCTTTGAAAACATACCTTTAGCGCCTTGGCGGCGGCGCTTAACTATAGGTCGCAATCGCAATGGTAAGGCAGGTTTTCTCAATCGCGACATTTTGCCGAAAAGGAGGCCCCGCCGCCGCTGCGGGAAGCGTCCCCAAGGTAGGCCCCACTCACGAGTCGCAATCGAATCGATTGCGATAACCAAAATAATCGGCCCAAACGGAACCGCGTTTCCTGGAAGATACGAGTCCGCGTCACCGTTGCATTTTTAGCGCCGACAGTGGACCTTGGACTCCGTCTGACTCATCACTTCGGGAGGCCGATATGGATTTGCTCTCAACGCTCGCCGGATCGCTGATGGAGGGATTTCTGCCCGCGGGCTGGGACTTAAAAAAGATCGATGCCTGCGTCGACTCCGACCCCCGCAAGCTCACGCAGCGGCAGCCCCAATGGCACTCCGACTTCGAGCCCGTCGTCTGCGATTCGCTCTCCGATTTCGAAACCTTGATGGGCCACGAAATCGCGCTCACGATCAGGCGCAGCCGCGACGCCGGCGAAAAATTGATCCTGATCCTGCCCGTCGGCCCGATGGGCATGTATCGCTGGGTCGTTTATTTCCTCTCAGAATGGGGCATCTCCTGCGATCACGTCTACGGCTTCAACATGGATGAGTGGAGTGACGCGAACGGCAACTCGCTGCCCGCGAGCCACTCGGGATCCTTTGAGCACGCCATGGAAGCCGCGTTTTACGGACCGCTCGGGACGGGCACGGTGCCGCGCAATCAGCGCCACTTCGCGACAAAAAGTGTGCTGCCGGAATACGCCGAGCAAATCGGCGCGCTACGTCGGCAGGGGGCAAAGCTGGCGGTGATCTTCGGCATCGGCCGCGTGTGCCACATCGCGTTTTGGGAGCCGCACTTCGCAGGCGAATTTGCGAACGAGTCCGAATGGAAGCGACAGACGCATCGCCTGGGCGCGCGGCTGCATCCGCTGACAATCGAGCAAAACGCGCTGACCAGCTTCAAGAGTCGCACCACGCTCGTGCCGGCGTTCGCCAACACGATCGGCCCAGGCCTGTTTCTCGGGGCCGACCGTATCATCGGCGGGTGCGATGGCTCGTTTGGCCGCGGCATGATGTGGCAAGGACTCAGCGTATGGATGACACTCCGCCATCCGCCGACGCCCTGGATCCCTTCGACCTATATGCCCCTGCAACCCGGCCGGCTCTTTGTCTTGAAGGAGCTTGCGGGGCCGCTCGTGCCTGAGTGCAATTAAGCGAGAGCCCGGATTTGGCGACGCTCGGATTTCGCTGCGAGCGCGCTTCCCAAGTGGAATTTCAGGCGACTTCGCCCAGGACCGAATCTTCCACGTAGATCGGCAGGACGGGATCGAAGTGGACCGAAAGCGCGATCGCGTCGCTGGGGCGGCTGTCGATTTCGACCACTTCGCCGTTCACCCGGACGCGCAGCACGGCGTAGTACGTGTGGTCCATCAAGTTGTTGATCACCACGTCCTGCACTTCGCCCCCCAACTCCTGGATGGTGTTCTTTAGCAGGTCATGCGTGAGGGGGCGCGTCGGCACCTCGCCCTTGACGCGGCGGTCGATGCTCGTGGCCTCGAAGAATCCGATTAGAATGGGAAACGTGCGCGGGCCATCGACCTCGCGCAGGTAGATGATCTGCTCGCTGCCGACGTCGTTGATCACAATTCTCGCCAGTTCCATCCGCACGAGCACTGCGGGTCTCCCCATTTTCCGCAAGAAGCTGTTGATTGACCGCAGCAACGTGCAGTCAGGGGAGATTATACAGCCCGCGAAATTTTGCACGCAAGGAGCGGATCCGGCGAGCTGGGCACGCGTCATTAGATCTTGTAGGGCAGGCTGTGCCTGCCGCTGATCGACGTTGGTCGCCGATTCTCGGCTGGGTTCGGCGTCCTCGCCGCCCCCAATGCTCGAATGCCTGGGGGCTCGTCCAGTCGGACGACCTCGGCCACGCAAGGTCTGCTCCTCGGCAGGCACAGCCTGCCCTACCTTTAGCCGAGCAGCTTCTCGATCGGCGTGCCTTCGCGGACGATCATGACCGGACGGCCGGTGCTGGTGTGGTATTCCTTGGTCGGATCGATGCCCAGCACATGATAGAACGTGGCTGCGACATCATCCGGCGAGTGGGCGTCGTGCGTCGGCTCGGTTCCCTTGTCGTCGGTGGCGCCGATCACCTGGCCGCCGCGGATACTGCCGCCGGCCATCACCATCGACATGGCCCGTGGATAGTGATCGCGGCCCGCCCGCTGCTGGTTGATCTTCGGCGTGCGTCCGAACTCACCGGTCATCAGGATCACTGTCGAATCGAGCAGCCCCTTCGACTCGAGGCCGTTGACCAGCGCGGAAAGTCCCTCATCAAGCGGCGGCAAGAGCTTCTTTTGGAGAATGTTCCAGTTGTCGAAGTGCGTGTCCCAACCACCGTAGTTGACGGTCACGAACCGCACGCCCGACTCGATCAGGCGCGTCGCCAACAGGCAGCTCATTCCGAAGGGCGTCTTTCCGTACGGCTCGACGAATTTGGGCGACTCACGACTCACGTCAAATGCTTCCCGCGCCCGTCGCGAAGTGATGATCTCGTAGGCCTGGCGGCCGAATCGGTCGAGCCCATCCAAAAGAGAACTCTTCGTCTCGACGCCGCGGAAGGTTTTATCGAGGTCGGCCAGGAGGTGCTGCCGCTTTTCGACGTCGGCGACCGTGAGGCCGTTCCCGAGCGAGATGCCCCGCACGCCGAACGGCTTTCCCGGTTTGGGAATGTCACTCGTGCTGAGCGCCGAATATTGCACTCCCAAAAAGCCCGTTCGCTGCGGAGTGTTGGGAATCGCCACGAACGGCGGCAGGTCGCGCGGACCGGGAAGTTCCTTCGTGACGACGGCGCCGTAGCTGGGAAAGTCGAGCGAGTTGATCGGCTTGTTTCCCGAATTGACATACAGCGTACCCAGCTCGTGTGCGGCCAGCGTGTGCGTTACGCTGCGCAAGATCGCGAAGTGATTGGAGTTGTGGGCCATTTTCGGCAGGTGCTCGCAGAGCTGCATGCCGGCCGATTTCGTCGGAATCGGCTTGAACGAGCCGCGGTACTCGGTCGGCGCGGCCGGCTTGAGATCGAACGTGTCCGTGTGCGACGGACCGCCCCCCAGGTTGATGAAGATCGCTGACTTCGCGTGGCTTTTGGTCTTTAGCTTGCCCGCTCGGGCGGGGGAGACTTCGGCCGCCGCCGACAACCGCAGGTAGCCGGCGAGCGTCAATCCCGTGCCCAAGGCGCCAACCGTCAAGAAGTCACGCCGCCGGATCCCGTCGCACGTGAGGTTGATTGCCATCGTTGCGTTCCTTTCGTGATCGATTCGTGACGGTCGGGACCTGCCGGCCGCCTGCTGATTGTCTCAAGCTCAGTGATTGACGATGAATTCCTCGGTGTTGACCACCGCCCACACTAAGTCGCGCAGACCGTTGTAGAGATTGTCCGATTTGTTGAGATAGTCCAGAGCTCGATCGAATTCTTGTTCCTGGGGATAGCGGCTCAAAGTCCGCAGGTAGAGCCTGCGCACGAGTTGTTGCTTCTTTGCCCGGGGAAGTTGCGACGGCTTTAACGCGCCGATCGGCGGCGCCGCCACGCGAACTCGCGTGGGCAGCTTCCTCAGATCCGCCAGCTGAGCGGTGAGGAGCTTGAGCTGCCGTCCGTCTCCCTCATCCTGGACTTTGCGGATGCGCTCGGTCAATTGCGCGATCCGCCGCGCCTTTTGCTCCGGCGTGAGCACTTCCGACTTATGGGCGACCGCTTTCGGCGCGTCCTTTTTCGTGACATCCTTCTTCACGACGTCCTTGATCGTCGCACGATCATCCGCGAGGGCGAGCGTCACCGGATCCTTGGAGCCCGAACTAAGTGACGGATGGTTGGCGGTGGCCTGCGGCTTCGCGGCTTTCACTGGAGGCGCACTTCCCGCGGGCCCGGCAGGTTTCTTGGCGACGGGGCCGGCAGGCCGTGCCGGTTTGGGCTGCAGTTCCGACGCGATTTGAGCGATCCATCCGAACTGCGGATTGCTGACCATCGCCAGCAGCTCCGAGTCGTTACGCAGAAAGACAGTCTGCAGCAGGCTCGGTTCGTTCGAGCGGTCGCAGTCGCAGTTTGACTCTCGCACCGATCGGCCGAACAGCCCCAGAGCGTACGGCGAGATGAACCGGCCGCCGCGGCGCGTTGAGCCGGCGATGCCGATCGCCCGGTCGCGGCAGTCTGTCCGCATCGCCGCCACTGCCTTGTCGGAGGAGGTCGCCTGACGCACCGCGTCGTAGGCCACTTCCGCCGGCAGTCGACGGATGACGGCGTGGCTGAAGTTCCGCTGGTCGAGGCGATTCGTCGCGTTGGGTCGCCAGCTCAACTGGTAAGTGCGGCTGTTCGCGATCTCGCGATGCAACCACTTCATGTCGTAGTTGTGTTTCACGAAGCCGTTGGCGAGATAATCGAGCAGCTCGGCATTGCTGGGCGGGTTCGCCAAACTGAGATCGTCGGGCGGATTGACGATGCCGACATTGAAATAGTTGGCCCAGACGCGATTGACGAAGGCGCGGGCGAAGAAACGGTTGTTTTTCGATCGC
>DASZIA010000410.1:0-7456 GCA_035949535.1 Planctomycetaceae bacterium
GCGCATCGCCCAATGGGACATCTTGGAGTTCAGCCGCAACCCGAAGCACGTCTCGCCGCCCTGGCCGGACGGCTACTGGCCGCGCGGCGACGCCCCGCCCGACGAGCGTGCTTGGAACCTGGCCGTGGACGCGTTCCGCACAGACCTCGAGGCGATGTGTGCCCTGGTCGTCGACCCGGCGACCGATCTGTTCGCCAAGATCCCGCACGGGGATGGTCAGACCGTCCTGCGGGAAGCGCTCTTAGTCGCCGACCACAACGCCTATCACCTCGGGCAACTGGTCCTGGTCCGGCGTCTCCTGGGCTGCTGGCCCGAAGAGGGTTGACCGAGAAGACCGATACGCTATTTTCTCCCCTCTCCCCGCAGCGGGAGTGGGGCCGGGGGTGAGGGTCTTCGCCCCTCCGCGGTCTCCAAAAGTCGCGAGGGCGCCACTGGCGGGGGCCTTGGCCTCGGTCCCAAGCTCCCGCTTGGAACCGTACCTCCTCGAAGCTCCGCTTCGCTTCCCAGGGGTCGGCTCGGGTGCAAATCGCGCGCTTGGGGGCAAGAAATTTCAGAAGTTGTTTCCACGCGCATGGAAACTCGGGGTTCTCGGCTTCTGGTTTTGCCTGTAGGCTGAATGTAGGCCTCGTGCTGGCGGAACGGATCGCCGTATGCGCCGAAGATGCGACTAGTCCGCCGCCGGCCCTACCGGGACTAGGTAGAATCACCAGGGGTCGGGTCTGGTCACGAATTTTCTAATAGGAAGATGACCACGAGATTGGTGACCAGACTCCTTGCGGGGCGGGACGAGACTCGAACGGGACGGGACAACTGCGGAGATGCCCTCACCCCGGCCCTCTCCCAGAGGACTGGGCGAGGGTGAAAGAACGGGACGGGACTCGGGAGTTGGGGACGATCACTTTGTGCGCCGGGGAAGATCCCCGGTGGGGACAAAATTTCGTACCCGGCGGGGTGGGGATCCTTTTTTGTAGAGAGGGAAGGATCCCCGGCGCCCCCGGACCATCGCGGACCAGGATTTTTGAACAGGAGGTAACTGAGGCAACAGAGGTCAGACTACGTCGATCCCGCCCTCCGTTACCTCGACTCGACTGAGCTCGCCGAAGTCTGTTGCCTCCTGTGCGAAATTTGATTCCGGCGACGGTCCGCTCCGGGCCGTGGGACGGGACGGGTTCGTGGGACGGGACACGATTGTCGATTGCTGGGACAACTTCGCCGAACGACAACTTGTCCCAATTCAACGCCTGTTCACAAACCGACTTAGGAGGGACCACCGCTGGGACGGGACACTTTCACCGAGTGAGGGGAGAGTGGGTCGGGACACATTGTTTCAAGAGGTAGTTGACCCGCAAGAAAGTGACCCACCGCCAGGACGGGGGGCTCAAGACGCGCCCTCACCCCGGCCCTCTCCCACCGAAGCGGCGGGCGAGGGTGAAAGAGTGGGACGGGCGGGACTCAAGACGCGCCCTCACCCCGGCCCGAATTAGTTTGGCGAGCTCAGGCGAGTCGAGCTCGCGTCCCATCGGAATGGGAGAGGGCGGTGACCGCGCCGTGATCTTTTTTACGAAGATAAGGGAGAATTTATTGCCGGCGTCGTCCCGCCTCAGTCGTGTTGGTACGCTCCACGCTCTGGCAATCGATCGGTCTCCCTCTCAAAACTGCAAATGGAAACTCCTATGCGCAAACAAAAATTTTGTGCCATGCTGTCGGTTGCGTTCGTTCTGGCGGTCATCGCCCGCGCGCAAGCCGGCGAAGAGAAACTCTCCCCAGACAAGTTGCCCAAGGCAGTCCTCGACGCTGCGAAGGCCAGGTTTCCAGACGCCAAGATCATCGGCGCCTCGAAGGAAGATGAGAACGGCAAAACAGAATACGAAGTCGTGATGGAGAAAGAGGGCCGGCATATCGACGCGACCTTCACCGCGGCGGGAAGCATCGTCTCAATCGAGAAGACAATCACGGCCAAGGAGCTGCCGAAGCCCGTCAGGCAGGCCCTCAAGAAGCGGTACCCAAAATCGTCGTTCAAGAGAATTGAAGAAATCACGAAAGAAGACAAGGTGGCGGCTTACGAAGCGCTCCTCACGACGGCGGAGAAGAAAACGGTCGAAGTTGTCTTCGATCCCGCCGGGAAGTTCGTTAAAGAAGAGGTCAAGAAGGAATCTGAGTCGAAGGAGAAGGACGAGAAGTGAGGATCGTGCCGGAGAGCCGAAGCGACTCTGACCTGGCACTTGACGAAGACAAACGTTCAATCCTGGCGATTCGCCGCGCGCTCCGCCGCGGCCGCCAGGTTTCTTCGAAAGTGTTCGAGGCTCAAGCCGCCCACGACCAGCGACGTGACATGCGGATTATCCAACACGAAGCGGATCGCCTCGTCAGCGGGCAGTTCTCCCGAGGCGAGCCCTTTTTTGACGACGACTCCCACGCCCCGCGCGGCGGCCTCGGCGATCAGCGATTCGTGCGAGCGATCGCGAAGGTGGTATTCGACCATCAGTACGTCAGCCCATTCGAGCGCTTGCCGCGCCCCGTCGATGGTTTTCCCCGACAGGCCGATCGCGCGAACCAGGCCTTGTTGCTTGAGTTCTCGCATCGTTGGCACGGCGTCGGTTTGCGCTTGAATCCACTCGTCGCGGCCGTCGGAATGGAGCAACAACACGTCGATCGTTGGCGTTCGCAGCCGCTCGAGGCTCCGTTCGACGCTGCGGCGAATGGCCGCGCCGGAAAAATCGTAGCTCGATGCGCCCGCCTCAAACGTCTCGCCCACCTTGGTCGCCAACACGAACTCTGAACGACGCATCGAAATTGCCCGGCCAATTCGTTCTTCGCTGGTGCCGTAGGCGGGAGCCGAGTCGATGTAGTTGATCCCCAGGGCGAGCAGTCCGTCGAGCAGTTCCGTGACCTGCTCGTCACTCGGCAAATCATAGGCGGCCGAGTACTTTGTCTTCTGATTGCGGCCAATCTTGAACGCGCCAAAGCCGATGGGTGAGATCGCAAAGCCGGTACGGCCCAGCGGGCGAAGGCGAAGTTTGGGAGATGATTTCATCGGCTTGGCTTAAGGTAGCGCTTTGCATCGGGCGAAGGAAGGCGTCGATCACGCGGCTTTTCGACGGCTTCGGTCGCTCAAATCGTCGTTCGACAACCACGCCCGCGGCAAGTCCCAGGGGAGAAGGGCGACCTGCGGGCGGGGCCAGGCGTCTGAGATCGCAACTTCTTCTTCGCTCGCCTCGTGCACATCGGTCTGTGGCGAGCTGATGCGTTCGAGAACCTGTTCAGCTAAGTAGGGGACGAGGGCGAGTTTTGTCGGCCAGGCGGTGATGAGATTGCCCTCGCATACCACGCCGATGGTTTCCGGTCGCGTGCCGCCCGGCGTCGCCCGCTCGGCCCGGTCGACGCGGTAGCTCGCCCACTCGGCTCGACTCAAGTCGATGCCCGGAATGACGGCCTGCAGTTCGGACCGGGCCCGCGCGAGCAGCGAACGTTCATCGAGCTCGACGCCAATTTCCGCGATCTGACCTCCGACCTGCCAAACAGTGCGGCCGGCCGCGTCGCGATCCGAAGTAATTGTGACCCGCGTCGTGCGGCCATCGACACAGTGTCCATTCAAAGGCGGCAACTGCCCACGGACAAGGACCATGTGCAGGGGCCGGCTTTGCATGGAGGCGTCGGTCAGGCCACATCGCCGGCGCAGCTCAGCGTTCCCGCGCCCGGCGGCGAGCACGACGTGCCGCGGCGCGAGGTTCAATTTTGCTCCTGTCGCAGGATTCGCGAGCTGCACGGCCTTCACCGTGTTGGAAGCTGCCAGGTCGATTTGGATGTGCGAAGGCGCGACCGAGAGCACGCGTTTTTCGTTCTGCGCAAACAGAGTCGCCAGCAGCGACTCCGGCGCCATCACCTGTTCGTCGAGCCGGGCGACGACACCGGGGCAGCGGGCCAGCGCGATGGGCCGTTCGTCATCGGCGAGGACTTGCGGGGCGACGCGCAATCCGACGCGGGCACCGATCATCCCCAGGCGCGAACCGAGCGAATCGGTCCGCCAGAGATGGCAGTGTGGCGATCTCAGGCGGACGCCTCGGAGATCAGGCTGTCGGATGCCTGCGAGGCAGTCGCGCCACAGGCCGGGCATGTCGCGAATCTGTACGGCCGACGGAGTGAGCGCCCCTTGCAGTGTGTACTTGAGGCCGCCGTGAATGATTCCTTGGGAAGCAATCGTCTGCCCGGCGCCCAACCGGTCGGACTCGAGCAGCAAGGCCCGCGCGCCGCGGCGCGTCAGGTCATCCAACAGCCAGAGTCCAGCGGCTCCTCCGCCGAAAATCAGCACGTCGAGCTGCATTCTGCGAGATCTCCCCGATGCGGCATCGCACATCGGCCGAATTCTTGCAGGTTCGACGGGCCGTGAGAACGCGACTTTGGCCGCAGAGAAACCAAAATCCAGTCGACGGAAGGGCTGGAACGTGCGAAAATGGCAAAAAGAAAATCGAGGGTAATGGGTGATGTCGGATCGAGAAATGATTCTACAGCAGGCATTGGCTTTGCCACCCGATGACCGGGTCTATCTCGCGACCGCGCTCGAGCAGAGCCTGTCGGGGAGCGGTGATCCGATGTCAAACGAAGAATTCCTCGCCGAATTGCGACGCCGATCGGCAGCCTATCGAGCCGGCACCACGACGGCGAGGCCAGCCGCCGAAGTCCTTGCCGACTTGCGGCGACGCCAATCTGGCGGAACCGCTACGTGAATCTCCGCATCCTTGCGGAGGCCGAGTCCGAGAACGAATCGGCTCGACAGTATTGGACCGACCGATCTTCCCGCCTGGGCGACCGCTTTATCGCCGATCTTCAAGAAACGCTCGATGCGGTCGCAGAACGTCCGGAGCGCTTTTCCAAACTCGAAACGCTGCCCGACAGCTCACCGTATCGCCGAGCGCTCCTCTCGATTTTTCGGTATGCGGTCGTTTTCGAGATCTTGACTGACGAAATTCTCGTGTTGGCCGTCGCCCATACGAGCCGCGAGCCGAATTACTGGCTCGATCGGCCTTTCTAAGTGTCGACTGCAACGCGCCGCGCTCAAACGGCTTTGCGTTCTTTCGATTCCGGGGCGGCCGCACGGCGGGTTTTCGGCCGGCCGGCCGGCTGGGAACCGTCCGCGAGGGCTTCGGCGGAAACCAGGTGCACGATGTTTTGCGACAGCAAGTCCAAGTCGACTGTCAGCGCATCGACGCGTCCCGACAGAAACTGGTACATCGACAACGACGGAATTGCGACGAACAGTCCCGCGGCAGTTGCCAAAAGGGCAATTCCAATTCCCCCGGCAAGTTGGTCCGCTTTGCCCATTCCCTGGGAAGCGGCGATGTCATTGAAGCACTGAATCATGCCGATTACGGTCCCCAACAGACCCAAGAGGGGAGTGATCACTGCGACCGCGTTCAGCACGCGGAGGTGGGCCCGCAGCTGGCTGACCTGCCGCTCGCCGCCGTCGATGATCGCTTGCTCGACTTCGACGCTCGACTTACCCCATTTCCGGACGCCGTGGGCGAAGATCTGCGCGATGGGGCTGCCGTTTTCGTCGCACAACCGCATTGCCTCGTCGGGATCGAGATTGCCTTGCTCGAGATTCTGCAGGAACCGCTCGACGAATGGGCGGGGAATCACCCGGCCGCGCCGCAGAACCACTAGCCGCTCGATCGAAAACCAAACCGTGATCACGGAACAGATCCCGAAGGCGATAATGAACGGCACGCCGAGGGCTTCGATGATTTCGAGCGGCCGCGTCGGGATGGTGCGGTGCGCTTTGGCTGGCTTCGTTCCTGGGGTCGCCGGCGTGTCACTCGCCGTCGGCTGACCTGATGGCGGCTGAGAAACCGACGCCCCTTCGGCCGTCCGCACGGGCACGTTCGATTCGGCGGGTGGCGGAGGCGTCGACGGCGCGGCGCTCGCTGGCGTTGTTGGCCGGGCCGTGGGAGTCGCCGGACCCGATTTGGGCGATCGCTCCTGGGCCGGCCCCCACCTGGTCAGGCACACCACGACGGCAAAGATGACGACCGCCAGCCGCGTGGTGAGCCCGACGAGCTGCCATCCTGTCGATCGACTGCGGGTCGGGCGGTGGGCAAGTCGTCGGAATCGAGTGAAGTGGGCCATGGGATCCTCAGCCTGCTGGCCGTTTGTGAAGCTGGTCCAACCGCTTCTTGGCGTCCTTGGCGAAATCGCTGCGGGGAAAGCTGGCAATGAGCTGAGTATAGGTCTTTTCCGCGTCGCGCGTCTGCTGCAACTCTTCTTCACACTGCCCGACCTGGAACAAAGCCGGGGCCGCCCAATCGGGAAGCCGATCGTACAACGTGCTGACCTTGAGATACTCTTCCTTGGCTTGCCGGAAGTCTTTTTGCAGGAAGCGGATCTCGGCAATCATCAACTGGCTCTTGGCGGCCGTGTCGCTCTGCTCGCCGTGCGAGCCTTCGATGGCTCTCTGAAAGGCAGCCAACGCCTTGTCCCACTGCGTGCGGTTCTTGAAGCTGCGGCCGAGGACTTCGTCCGCCTGGGGCAAGAGCGGGGAATCGGGCATGCGGCCGCGCAGGTCCTGGACGGTGGCTTCCAACTCGTCGTACTTCTTTTGCTGATATTGGGACTCGGCCAGCAGGATCCAGACGTTGGGCCACCAGGCCGCCGGCTGGCCCGCGTCGCCTTTGAGTTCTCGCATCAGCTCAGCGAGCGTTTTCCCGGCGGAGGCCGCGTCGTTTAAACGCAGCTCGGCCGACGCCGACTGGAGCCGCACGACGCGGGTATCGACTCCTTTTGGGAAGTCGGTGAGATACTTTTGGGCCAGCTCGCGGACGTTTTTCCATTCCTGCTTGTCGGCGGACAGTGTGACGAGCCGGGCCAGCGCGTCTTCCCGCGTCTTCGCATCGGCGCCCGCATCGGCGATCAATCCGCGGAGCGTCTTTTCGGCCGGATTGGCTTGCCCCTCCTGCGCGTCGAGCTCGGCCAAAAACAGCCGGGCCTTGGGCTCGACGGCGCTCAAGGGGAACTCGCGTTCGATACGAGTCAGAATCTCGCGAATCCGTTGCTTCTGCGGGGCGTCCTTCTTGGCGACGTACAGCAGGTTGGCCCAGTCGAACAACACATCGCTCAGCTTGCTCGCTTTCGGATAGTGCTCGGCCAGCCGCCGGTAGGCCGAGTCGGCATCGTCGAAACGCTTGAGCTGCGCCAGCAGATTCGCCGACTGACTGCCGGAGAGGAACCCGTACTGCGGGGGACCGTGCGTTTCTTCCCCCGGACTGGCGGCGCCGGCCGGCGCGAGTTTTTCAAACGCTTGCGAATAGGCTTGGGCGGCGTCGGCGAGCTTTCCCGCCTGCTGCAGCGCGCGGGCCCGCATGTAGCCCGCCTCGGCCACTTGCAGAGTGTCAGTCGGAAACCTCTCGAAGACCTCCCCGAACGCGGCCGTCGATTGATCGAACGCTTTCAACTCAAACTGCGA
>DASZIA010000411.1:0-5700 GCA_035949535.1 Planctomycetaceae bacterium
CCGCCGCCGCAGCAGAAACTGTTGCTGCGGCTCTGGGTCATTTCGATCGGGCTCGAACGGGTCGAAAGCTGGACCAGCTCTCGCGGTGCGTCATAAATGCCGTTGTGCCGGCCCAAGTAGCACGGGTCGTGGAACGTCACCTGTTTGTCGGTCGGCATGTCGGCCGAGAGTTTGCCGGCGCGCACGAGTTCGGCCAGGTATTCGCTGTGATGATAGACCTGATAGCGACCGCCGAACTGCGGGTACTCGTTGAGCAGCGTGTTGAAGCAGTGCGGGCAGGAGGTGATGATTTTCTTGACCTGGTAGCGATCGAGCGTGGCGACGTTGTCTTGCGCCAGTTGCTGAAACAGGAATTCGTTGCCGATCCGCCGGGCCGGGTCGCCGGTGCATTTCTCCTCGCGCCCCAAGATCGCAAATTTGACTCCGGCCTTGGTCAAGAGCTGCGCGAGTGCGCGCACGACCTGCTGGTTGCGCTCCACCAGTGCCCCACCGCAGCCGACCCAGAGCAGCACTTCGGCGTCGCGGGCTTCGCCCATCGTCGCGATGTTCAATCCCTGGGCCCAATCGACGCGCGAAAAGGCCGTGCCGCGAAAGGGATGTCCGCGCGTTTCGACCGACGTCAACGCTTGCTGCATGGTGTCGGGAAACTCGGCGTCCTCCATCACGAGGTACCGCCGCGCGTCGACGATTTTGGGCATCTGTTCGATCAAAACGGGACACGCTTCGACGCACGCGCCGCAGGTCGTGCACTCCCACATCGCGTCGGGCGACAGGGCCGGCGTCGCGCCTAAATAGGGCCGTTCAAAATCGGCCTGCGGTGCGTGCGAGAGGCGCTGCAGATCGAGAATGATGTCTCGCGGCGAAAGGGCTTTGCCCACGTGATGAGCGGGGCAGGCAGCCGTGCAGCGGCCGCATTCCGTGCAGGCGTCGAAGTCCAATAAATCCTTCCAGGTAAACCCGGCGAGCGAGTGGATCCCCAGTTTCCCCTCGGTTTCAAAATCAACCTTGCGCAAGTTGGCGCCGATCGGCGCCAGCCGGGCCGTATAGATATTCAACGTGGAGGTGATCACGTGGGCCAGCTTGGTGTAGGGGGCCCAGGCCAGAAAGCCGAAGACCAGCGCCATGTGGATCCACCAGGTCGCCGCATGGGCGGTGATCATCGCCGGGACGGACATCACGGAACGCGAAGCCCGCGCGAACAGATAGCCGATGGGCGACCAGGCGGCCCAGGGGTCGTCGGTCGCGGCGATCCGCCAGCCTTCGATTAGAAACCCAGTCAGCAGGATGGCGAGAATGGCGAGCAAAATGAGCGAGGCTTCGCGCGTGTAGACGAGTTCTTTCGGCCGTGCAAAATAGCGGCGCGCCGCTGCCAGGCCGATACCGACGATCGCCAGCGCCCCGAAGACGTCGGTGATCAACGACTGAAACACCAGGTAAAAGTAGCCGCGCATGATCGGCACGCGGAAGTCGTAGTCGATCATGACCACCGTAGTGGCCATGGTGAGGACGATGAATCCCCAAAAAATCATCGCGTGCATCAAGCCGGGATAAAGCTGGCGCCAGGTGCGCAGCTGCAACAGCGCGTACTTGAGCACCAGGGCCACGCGTTCGAGCGGCCGGTCCCAGCGGTTCTCAGCCTGTCCCCGCCGCCAGACGCGCACGCGGCGAAAGAACCCGTAGCCCGCAACCGCCACGGTGGGCACCAAGAGCGCATACATCACCCACACGTGGTGGATGTTCCACAGAACTTCGCGCGTCGCCTGGCTCGGGTCGTTCATGATTGCCGGCCGAGCTTCTCGATCAGCGGGCCGACGACTTTTTGATAGTCTTCGACCAGACCAAACCGGCAATGTTTGAAGATCGGCGCATCGGGATCACGATTGATGGCACAGATGACCTTGGAATCAGCGATCCCCATGATGTGCTGACTGGCGCCGGAAATGGCGATCGCCATGTACAGCTCCGGAGCGACTTTCTTGCCAGTCTGACCGACCTGCCACGACGGCGGGACCCAACCCGCGTCGCAAGCGGCCCGCGAAGCGGCCATCTGCGCACCCATCGCGTCGGCCAGAGCTTGCAGTTGTTTGAACGGCTCAGGGCCGCCCAAACCGCGCCCGCCCGAAACGATCACCCTGGCCTCTTCCAGTCGCGCTCCCTCCTTGGCTTCGACGTGGCGCGACACAACTTTGACGCGAGTGTCGGGCGCCAGTCCCAATCGAATCCGCTCGACTTCGCCACTGGCGCGGACCTCGGCGGGCGCCATCGCCCGAGCGCGGACCCACACAACTCCCGGCGATCGGGGTAGCGCAATCACGGCCGTGGCTTTGCCGCCATAGACGCCGCGGGTCACGAGCAGACGCCCGTCCGCAACCTTCACGTCGACGGCGTCGCCCGCGGCACTGCCCCCCAAGCGATGAGCCAATCGCGGGGTCAACTCTTGCCCTGCCGAGTCGTTGCCCAAGAGCACGGCTCGAGGCGAGAACCTTTTGCAGAGAGAAACAAGCGCCGAGAGGTAGTTCTCCGGGTGATACTCGGCGAGCAATTCGTCTTCGACGATCACCACCGCGTCAGCCGCCCGCTGTGCTGCAGCAATCAGGGCGTCATCGGCTGGGGCCAATATGACGGCTCGCGCCTTGCCGCCCAGGCTCTCGGCCAGGCGGCTGCCCGCGCCGAGCAGACCCAGCGCTGCCCGGTCGATTCCAGCGCGGCCCCACAAACAGATCACGACGTCCGGCACGTTGTTTCTCACTTCGAGATGGGTCGATTAGATGGCGCGAATGATCGCGGCCACGCGATCTGCGAAGGCATCGATCTTAGCTTCGACCGTGTCACCTGACATGAATTCGCACTGAGACTCTTTGCGCGGAATGAAGAGTTCCGCGACTTGGGAGTAGCTTCCGGCGGACTGCGGATCGATTCCCAAATCGGCCAGCGTCCATTTCGTCACAGGTTTGCGATACGACTGCATGACGTCGCGCGTTTTCGGAATCCGAGGAACGTTTTTATCGTGATTTGTGATCGTCACGACTAGCGGAGTGGTCGATTCGAGCAACTCCCAACCGTTGTCGGTCTGGCGCTTGACGCGGAGCTTGCCGGGCTCGCCAGCCGGTTCAAAAGTTTCCGCGAATGCGATGCAGGGGATGCCCAGCTCCTCGGCCAGAAGTCCGCCCGTCTGCCCCGAACCCCAATCGCCCGCCTCGCGGCCGACCAACAAGACATCGAACGCACCGATTTTGCGGATGGCGGCCGCCAGGGCCTTGGCGACGAAGAGCGGATCGGGAGGAACCTCCGGACTCTCGACATGTACGGCCTCGTCGGCCCGCAGCGCGAGTGCTTTTCTCAAGACCTCCTCGGCCGACTCGCCTCCGCAGGTGATTGCCGTAATCTTGCCGCCGTTTGCCTCGCGAACCTGCAAAGCGGTTTCGAGCGCGTTTTCGCAGAAAATGTTGGTGACCAGATTGGCGCTGCCGCGCTCCGCTTCGCGTTTGGAGCTGTCGACGCGAAAGTCGCGAGCGGGGATTTCGGGATCGAGGATTTGCTTCAGGCACACGATGATGTTCATACAGCGACTCTACTGATCGGGACCGACCGTGGACACAGAAGACGGTTTCCCTACCTGCTTCGTGCGTTTACACCATTCTGCGCATCGACGACTCAGAGACCAATCCTTAGACACGGTTCAAAGCCAACTAGCACGATTGGCTATCCATCGCGTTTGCGCTCGATGAGTGCCTCGCAAACGAGTGTTTCCGGCCCGTTCTCGGTGCAGACGGCGTACTTGGCGCCCGAGAGTAGCGAAACACCGGCATGGCGGCCCTTGGCGTCGAGCACGTAGAAGGTCACGTCGAAATTGGGATTGCCGTGACGGTCGAGCAGGCGTTTTTCGACGGTGTTGCTCTTGATGCGCTTGCACACTTCGATGGCCGCGTCCTTCGGGTGCATGCCCTGCCGAAGGAATTCGACGATCAGGAACGACGAGAGACCATAAAGATTGGCCTCGCCGCGCCCGGTCGAGCCGGCTGCTCCCACGCTGCCGTCCACGTACAGGCCAGCGCCCAGGATGGGCGAGTCGCCGACGCGGCCGGGAATCTTCCAAGCCAGGCCGCTGGTCGTTGTCACGCCGCAAATTTCCCCCTTGGCGTTGATGCCGTTGCAGTTGATCGTGCCGCTGACATGATTGATGTCGATCAAACCCTCCTCGGCCATCTCCCGTGTGGCTTTGAGTCCCGCGTCTGACCGGCTCTTTGGATCCAGATAGTGGGCCGGGTCGGCCCGCCGCTTCCATTCGAGCCAAAGCTTGCGCGATTTCTCGGTGTTGAGGTCGGGCTCAATCTTGAAGCCCATCTGCCGGGCAAAGGTCTGCGCGCCTTGGCCCACCAACAGGTGATGGTCGGTGTTCTCCATCACCGCCTTCGCAACCAGCGACGGCGTCCGCACGCCCTCGATGGCTGCGACGGCGCCCGCCCGCTTCTTCGGACCGTGCATGACCGAGGCGTCCAATTGCACCACGCCGTCGGCGTTGGGCAGGCCGCCGTAGCCAACACTCGTTTCTTCGGGATCAAGCTCGAGGATGTTGACGCCCGCGATCACGGCATCGAGCACGTCGGCGCCCTCGGTGATCATGGCGAAGGCTTTCTCGACGCACGTCACCTTGCCGCCGTTCTTGTACTTATTGCCGTTCGCCGCGGAGATGACGACCGGTTTTCCTGCGGGAGTACCGCGACTCACGACTCGCGTCGGCTCCTGTCTGGCTGCCGCAGGCACCGAGTCCAGGGCCTTGCCCTGGCCCGCGGCCACGATGGCGGCCCCGCCCATAACAAATTTGCGACGCGACAGTTTTTCGCTCACGATACCTCCTCGAACCTTGGGGCCATACCACGAAACCAAGCCCGTCGCTCACGCTTCGGGTTAGTAAAGCTGCCTGCATGAAACCGATGCGTAAGCGAGGGCCCGCAGAACCCGGAATTTCCGGACCTGCTCACCCACGCCTGTGCCGAAGCGATCACATTCTGAATCCTCGCGCCTGAGTTTGCCAACGTTGGCAATGTCGAGTTGCAGGAAATGGCCGGTTCGCATCCGGTCGCGCCACTGACAAGCGTCGGGGTCACCCCAAGCACCTCCGAAGCCTTCGTGGCACGGGCGAGGCCAGTTCTAGCCAAGGGTCAGGCGCGCGTCCAACAGCTCTCGGGGGTTAAGCCCTACGGACGGCGTTCCTCACAAACGCACGCGCTTCGTCGATTTCACGAATTGTCGCGTTCGATCACCTCTCTGCCCGGACCTAAAACCCCCCTACCCCTCTTCGTAAGGGGGGGAGCTCACGTCGCTGCGCTCCTTTGCCCCGCACACCTTGGGTTAATGCGCTCTATTTCCAGCGAATTCGACATTCGTATATTGACGACTATCTATATAGACGATATTCTATGTAAATGAGCCGACTGAACCAGGCATTTGCCGCTCTTGCCGACCCCACTCGACGTGGAATCGTGGTGCATCTGGCTCGCGGCGAGGCATCCGTATCCGACTTGGTCGGCCTCTTCTCGTTGACGCAACCTACGATCTCGTCGCACCTGAAGGTGTTGGAATCGTCGGGGCTGATTTCGCGGAGTCGAGTGGCCCAGTTGCGGCCCTGCAAGCTGGAGACGGAGCAATTGAAAGCGGTCACGGATTGGCTGGAGAACGTGCAAGAGATTTGGGAAGGCA
>DASZIA010000412.1:0-22792 GCA_035949535.1 Planctomycetaceae bacterium
GGTGTTACGACGATCACCAACGAGGGAGGCACCGGCGCCTCGGCCATCGATGTCAAGAACTCGTCCGGCAACGTGACGTTTCTCAGCAAGGTCAATGTCGAAAACTCCACCGTCCATCCCGGCGTAAGCATCACAAACGACACCGGCACGACGAGCTTCACCTCGCTCAACGTGTCGAGCATCAACGGCACGGGCCTGTTCGCGAACAACGGCGGTACGCTGGTGATCAACGGCGCCCAGGTGGCGGCGGCCGGTGGAACGATCCTGGCCACCAATGGCACCGCGGTGGATCTCGAAAACACAACGATGAACATCTATCTGTTCAGCGTCTCAAGCAGCAACGCGGCGGTCGGCATCAAGCTCTTGAACGCGCCCGGTGCGTTTGCCATCTTCGGCGACAGCAAGGAAACAGCCGGCGCCGGCGGAACGATCCAGGGCGACACCATTGGCATTCAGGCCGTGAACAGCGGCGCCGTCGGCCTGTTGTCGATGAACTTAAACGCCAACGGCACCGGCATCCAGACGCAGGACCTCGCGAACCTGTCGCTTACGAACGTGAATGTCACCAACTCGTCCTCGTTTGGAATCAATGCTCTCGACACGAAGACCCTCGTCGTCCTCAGCTCGAACTTCTCGGGCAACGGCGGTCCGAACGTCGCGACCTCGGTCGACACGACCGGCTCCTATGCCTTCAGCTTCCTGGCCAACAGGTTCACGTCGACGACGTCGGACAACATCCAAGCCACGACGCTCTCCGGCGGACAAGGCGCGACGGTGAACATCATCGCGCAGGGCAACCAGTTCCAGAACGAATCGGTTGGGACCACGGGCCTCAACGTGAACTGGAACGGCACGCTGTCGGCCACCGTCACGCAAAACGAGTTCTTGACCTCGGGGGGATCGAACACGGGAGTCAAAATCAACAACGGCGCGACGAACGCCCTTTCGACCATCGCGTTCACCAACAACACCTTTGGCAGCGAAGGAGGCAGCGACACCGCGCTCCACGTCATCCTGGCCGGTACCGGGCAGATCAACGTGGCCTCGAACGGAATCCAATTCGGTTCTGACAGCGGCACGGCGTTTCGCTTCTCGCTCGGTGCCGCGTCGACGGTCAACGTGACTGGCAATACCATCATCGACACGACTGACGGAGCCACCGGAATGCTGGTCGACACGATCGCGGCTTCCAGCAACCTGGCGGTTTCCGGCAATACGCTTCAGCTGTCTCAAAACGGTGCCTTGTTGACCAGCGGCATCATCATCTCGAATGTCACGGGCACCAACCAGGGGAGCCAGAACTTCTTCTTGAACCTGTCGAGCGCCTCGAACAACACCATCAGCGGCGCCAACACGCTCTTCTTCGTGCCGACCAACACGACCGCGGGCGAACTGCTAATCAACGGCTCGCCCATGCCGTAAGCCGCACGCGGCGATCGGAGAAGCAGTGCCATCGGATTCAGCGAAGCCGCCAGCGTCGCGGCTCCAACTTCCGACGTCCTCGGACGCGCACCGCATCTAGCGATTCGCCTCGCCCGGCTTGCGTTGCTTGAGCAGATAGGCCAGCAGGTCGTTCATCTCCTGCGGCGAGAGCAAGTCGATGACGTTAGCCGGCATCGGCGAGAGCCGGGTCTGTGTGCGCTGCTCGATTTTGCTCTTGGCGATCCGCTGCTCGTTGCCTTTCGCGTCGACAAGCACCACGACCGGTCCCTCCTCGCGGACGATGATGCCGTTGACGATCTGGCCGTCATCGAGCGCGAGGATCGTCGCGCGGAAATTGACGTCGACATTGCGGTTGGGGTCAAGCAAGTCCTCCAAGAGCCGCTCAACGCCGCGGTTTCCCGCTCCATCGAGCTGGGGACCGACGCGATTTCCCTTTCCGGCGATCTGGTGGCACGCGCCGCAGTTTTTCTGAAAGACCGCGACCCCCCGATCGGCGTTTGGCGAAGCCTTCGCGAAGTCGGCGGATCGGGCGGCGATCGCCTTGTTGATTCGCTCGTCGATTTTGGGCAGCCCTTCCAGGAGCTTTGCCACTCGACTCTCCAGCTGCGGTCCTGCCGTTGCCTGTAGCCGGGCTCGCAGGGTCGGGTCGGCCAAAAGCTGCGGCGAACATTGGCCTTTTTCGAGTGCCTCAATCAAGGCCGCGGCTCCTTCGCGATTGCGGACCAGGGCGTCGACGACCGATGTCGCGAGGCGCGCCGGAGCGACCTGCAGCAAGGAAACCAGGAAAGTCCGGATCGCCGCATCGTTTGTTTGCCGCAGCGCGTCGACGACGTCGCAGCGAACCTCCAGCGGCGTTTCCGGGTTCCGCACGGCCGCCTCGATGACTTGCAGCGCAGATCTCAGATCGATCAGCACCAGCGCACCGGCCGCCGGCCCGTTGAGCCGCGCTACCCGCTTCCCGTCGACCAGTTTTGCCAATTTCGGAATGGCCGAGTGCAGTCGAGCCTCGGCCGCGAGATCGATTCCCTGCCGCACCAGCCGTGACTCGCCTTTGCCGAGCAGATCGTCATCGACCGTCTCCGCCCAGGCCTTGAGTTCGTCGGGAATGGGCGCGCCGCGTTCGCGGCTGGCGCGCAGAACCGAAGCGAGGATCGTCCCCTCCAGCTCCAGTCCTTTGCCGCGATACGCCAGCGCCAGCCGATCGACCTCGGGCATCCGTGAGACTTCGATCGTGTTGGCGATGTACGCCAAGGAGTCCGCGACTCGCGGTGTGACGTTCGAATTGGCGGACAAGAACGAGAGAGCCATCCCGGCGGCCGCCGGCGTGTGAATACCCATGCAGACGTCGATTAGTCGTCCCTGTACGTCGGGCGACGCGTGTTGTCGGTCTTGCCATTCCAGGCCGGTCGCGGATTTCAGGCAGTTGCGGAGAGCGATCCGGGTGACGTGAACGAGCATCGTGTCCGCGGGATCCGTTGCCCGCCAGAGCTCAAGCAGCGGCGCGAGGTTCGCCAGGTGCGGGTGTAGGCCGAGCGCCTCTGCGGCTGCGCGTCGGACGAACGGATCCGAATCGATCAGCAACGGCAACATGACATGCCACTGCTGGTTGGTCGCCCAATGGGATTGCTCGGCGATCGCCTTGGCAACGTGAATGCGGACGAGTGGGTCAGAGTCATTAGCCGCGCGCCACATGATGCCCTCGTCAAAGGCACCCAGGCGGAGTAACACCCAGATCGCATGTGCTCGCGCTTCGGGACTCTGAGCCGTTTCGATCACCTGCCGGGCGGCTGGGATCGCCGACTTGCCGATGCGGTCGACTAGCTCATGCGTCGCGAACGTCCTCGTCGGAAGATTCTCACTCGAGAGCGCGGAGATCAGCGCATCCAGCGGCGCTCGCGAGAGATCAACCATCTTTGGCGCGGCCCCGGTGCCGTCCTTGCGGACGTACGAAATCCGCCAGATGCGGCCGCGCGTTTTGTCGCGCAGAGGATGCGTCAGGGGCACCTCATAGTGGCCGATGATGCAGTTATAGAAGTCGGCCACATAAATCGAGCCGTCGGTTGCCAGTTGCAAATCGACGGGACGGAACCAGAGGTCGTCGCACGTCAGAAAATCGGGCAACTCGACGCCGAAGTGTGTCGATCCGTGCGTCGTGATCCGGTCGTGGTTGATGATGCCCGTGACCGGATTGCCGAGGAAGATCGTGTCGCAATACTCGGCCGGGAACGGGCCGCCCGTGTAATAGACGATGCCAGCGATTCCGGTCGAGCCGTGCTCGTGGGTCATGATCTCCGGCGCGAAGCCGAGCCCATCGTGCGGCCGGCCGAAGCTCTGGTAACATCCGCCGCGCAGCACGAGCATTCCCGGACGGCTATGGCAGTCGGCCGTGAACATGTCGCCGCGGGCATCGAACGTCATCCCGAACGGGTTGACCTGCCCGAACGAAAACTGATCGACATGCGAACCGTCGATCCGCACCCGAAACGTGTTGCCCGACGTCATGGTGATGGTCGACCCATCCGTACCTTTGATGGTCGAGGTGTTCGAGTATCCGTGGCAGCAATAGACCCAGCCGTCGAGCCAGTAGTTGAGGCCGTTCACCATGCCATGCGTGTCGCGATGTCCGAATCCGCTGTACGCGATGTCGCGCGAGTCGGCCACGCCGTCCCCGTTCTTGTCGGGAAAGCGATACAGATTCGGGATCGAGTAGCCGAACACGCCGCCGGGAATCGGCGTGACACCGATTGGAATCGACAGCCCGCCGGCAAAAACCGAAACCTTGTCGGGGACACCGTCGCCGTTCGTGTCAATGATCCGCCGAATGGTATCCCGGCCTTCAACCCCCTCGGGATGCGGAAACGGATATTCGTACGACTGCGTGACGTACAAGCGCCCGGCCGAGTCGAACTTCATGTTGATCGGCTTCACAATGTCAGGCTCGCTGGCCACCAACTCGATTCGAAACCCCGGCGGCAAGTGAAACATCCGCTGCTCTTCTTGCGCACTGCGTGGCGGAGTGCGAGCAATTAACAGATCGGCATCGTCACGTGCGAACGCGGGAGCTGCCGCGATAATGATCGCAACCGCTACGGCTGACAGAATCGTTCGGAGGGAAATCCGCGAATCGGAAAGTGATCGGTTCGACATGCTGGCGAGAACTCTCGGCGACCCCGATGCCGGCACCATTGACCGCGCGAACAGTGCGATCAAATGCGAATCCGGAATTCCCAGCGTAGCGACCCCGCGCTTCGCTGCCCAGGACACTCTAGTTACACCGCCGAGCTTACCGTCGATTGCGTTGTAGCTTCCACGCGCGAGCGAGGATACCATCGTCTGAGTCCCAAATCGTCACCTCGAGTTGCCTCTTGGAAAGTTGGAGGGCTGCTGTGTCGAGTCGCATGCAAAAGTTCTCGTCGAGGAAAATCGCCGCGGCAGTCAGCCTCGCTCTCTCACTTACCTTTGGTGGCGTTGCGGCTGCGGCTGATGAAAATCCCACCAAGGACGAGCTTGCGAGTCTCGAGGGCGTCTGGAGCTTCGTGCAAGTGAAAGTTGACGGTAAGGAGCAGCCAGCCGGACGCGAGGCCGATCGGATGATTATCCAGAAAGACGGCCGCTATGCCGTTGTCCAGGGACCGCGGATTACGCACGGGACTATCAAGGTCGATGCGGCGCACTCGCCCAAACACTATGACATCACAATCGGCAACGGGCGCCTCAAAGGCCTGAGCGTGCTTGCGGCCTATGAACTCTCCGGCGATACGCTGACGATCTGCATGCCCCTGGGGGGCAACGAACGCCCGACCGCAGTCGAGAGCAAGGTGGGCGACCGTCGTCTATTCGAGGTCTTCAAGCGGGAGCATGAAGACGTCAAGGACACACTGATCGCGGCCGGCCGGCGGGAGTTGTCCGGGACCTGGCAGTCGGTCTCCTATGCCCTCGACGGCAAGAAGGCCTCGGACGACGACATGAAAAAGATTCAACTTGTGTTCGACGCGCAGGGCAAAACGACCGCACTCAACGAAGGCAAAGTCTTTCTCGCCAGCACGACCAAAATCGACCCGACGGCGACGCCCGCGACGATCGACATCACATTTACGGGAGGCGAAGGCAAGGGAACCGCTCTGGGTATCTACAAGATCGAAGACGGTGTGCTGACGATCTGCCGCTCGGCACCCGGCAAGCCGCGGCCCGCCGAGTTCGCGTCCAATCCCGGCAGCGGCCTGACTTTAATGTCTTACAAACACAAAACCGCCGGGCCGAAGATTCTCCGCGCCGTCCCGTGACCACGATCACGAAGCGGTCGGGGCGGGTTGCTTGTCGGCGTGAAGATAAATAAAGCTCTTGCCGAGGCGGCCACCGTAGTTACCGGCCGAAATTCTGAGCAGTCCGGGCGTGTTCACGGACGCGGCGATGGCCGCTTGTGTCGCGGCGATGATCGCGGCCAGATCGCGGCCGTTGATGATGATTTCCTGCACCGAGCGGACACCTTTCGGCAGCTCCGACTTGGCTTTGGGATCATCGGCCAACAGCGGACAAAACTTCTCGTAGGTGCTGGCGAACATAAACTTGTAGTTGCTGCCGGCTTTTGACCCGCTGCCCGCGACCCCTCCCGGAAACGGCATGATCACGCCGGGGCACTTCGCGACTGCCGCTACGCCGGCTTCCGCGGCGTTGAGTGCCGCGTCTTCACTTTCGCCGAAATACCAGAGGTTGCCGCCCATCAAGCCATCGGCATAACCGAGCCGCCGGTCGAGGATGAATTCGCCGCCGAGCGTCGGAATCCACCACATCTTGCGCCCGAACCGTTCGATCCGCTTTTGAAAGCCGTCGCCGAAAAAGGCGATCTTCTTGCCCATGCAGTAGTAGTTGGGCGAATCAATCAGATTGAAGCACGAGGCCGTCGGGCAGGTGAGCACATTCTGACTGATGCGAACGAGTGCCGACTTTTCCAGCGCGGGAACGCGGTCCTTGCGAAACCGCGGCACGTGTAATTGGACGATCGCCCCAGGCCGGCCGTCCGGCGTTGCGAACGATTCATCGTCGCCGCTTCCTGGGCCGACGTACCGATCGAGCCCGGCTTCGCAGTCGCACAAGATGGTGCTCGAAGCGTTGCCAGTTGCCGCGTCGACCGCGTGCTGGACCCAGCGACGATCGCGCGCGGTGATCAGGAATTCGACGTAGATGCTGCGGAACGCTTCGGCGTAAGTGTCGTCGATGATGGCGGGCATGAGCTGTCGTAGGGTGTGACTAGGCCGCAAGGCGGCCGCGGGCACACCGCTCTTTCGCAATGGTGTGCGCGCTCGCTTCGCGAGCTGGTCACACCCTACTCTTCTCTAGGCTCTCGAACGTCGGCCTTCGTACGTCGCCCGTTCGGTGACCACTTTGTCCATAAAGACGTCGTGAGGGCTCACGATCAGATCGTCGAACAACTGGCATTCGTAGCAGAGGCCGATGAGTCGGCAGGCCGGATGCACTCGCTCAAGCAGTCGATCATAGTAGCCCTGGCCGTTTCCCATGCGGCCGCCTTCGCGACTGAAGGCGACGCCCGGGACGATCACGAGGTCGAGCTGCTCGGGTTGGAACTCCTTCCCCGGCTCATGCCAACGCTCGTGCGGCGGTTCCAGGATCTTCCATTTGCCGACCACCAGCTCGTCCATGCGCTCGAGCCGCCACAATCCCAGCTTGTTTGCGCCTGTTTCGTCGACCGTGCAATAGGGAATGATGATCTGCTTGCCGCTGCCGAGAGCCTCGGGCAAGGCCTGCTTGGTCCGCAGCTCGCTTCGACAGTCGATGTACCACAGGACGGTTTGTGCGCCTTGGTACTCCGGCAGCTTCATCAGTGTGGCGACAGCGGCTTCGCTGATACGGTCCTTGTCCGGCTGCGCATTGCGGGCGTCATAAGCCGCCCGGCGCATCAGCCCTTTGGCATCGAGCAGTTCGGTCATTTCTCACTCAAAAAGACTGATTCAGAATTGCGGATTGGCCTCTGGTCCGAAGCTTCAACAATGGAGGCCGACCGCTCGAATGTCAATCGGCGGGCCGCTGAACTCTGGCGAGGAATCCTTACTCAACGCATGATTACGGCAGGAGCACGTTTCTTTTTGGAAAGGGCTGGTCTCTCCAACCGATTTTGAGAGCAGAACGATGCGTCATTTATTAAGAGTTGGCTTGCAGCTTGCTGCGATTTGGGCCGTATGCCCGCCGTGCGTATTGGCCGGGGATGCGCCGACCCGACACCGGTTGATGTTCTTTGAGTATGGCAACTGCCCGAATCGATTTGTCGAGCTCGACGCGAACGGCAAGATCGTTCGCGAGTTCAAACCGCGCAGCATCGCCGTCATCTTTCAGGCGCTCCCCAACGGCAATATTGTGTACGCCTACGGCGGCAAACCGACCGGCGTGGTCGAGGTCAACGCCCACAACGAAACGGTTTGGAATTACGTCAGCCAATGTCCGCAGGTGCTCGGCTGCGAACGGCTCGCCAACGGCAACACTCTCGTGGCCGAGCAGGGGCCTTGCCAGGTCGTCGAAGTCGATCCGAGCGGCAAGATCGTTCGCATCACCAGGCTCTTCACGAATCAGTCGGCTTATCACCTGCAGGTTCGCAACGTGCATCGGCTCGACAACGGAGACATCCTTGCCGCACACGAAGGGGACGGTGCGATTCGCGAATATGCCCTCGACGGGCGGATCGTCTGGCAGTACACGGGCGTGGAAAACACGGGCGACGCGCGCCGACTGGCGGACGGAAATACGTTAATTGGCGGTGGCACGCAGAAACGTCTCATCGAGGTCTCGCCCGCCGGCAAAATTGTCTGGGAATTCAAAGCCGCCGACGCCCCCGCGATAAACCTCACCTGGGTCTCCAGCATCCAGGTCCTGAAGAACGGCAACTACCTCGTCGGCAACTTTCTGCGCGGTCACGAGGGGCACGGCGCGCACGCGTTCGAGGTCACTCGTGGGAGGAAGGTGGTCTGGACCTTCGCCGATCACAAGCAGTTCAAATCGGTCACGACCATCCGCGCGCTCGATGACGAGTGACGCGGCGCCGAGACGATGATCTAAGGCTGCCGAGGCATCACTTCACTTCTTCTGATGCTCCTCATGGTCCCCGTGGCTGGCGCCGGACAAGTCGCCGCGCCCTGCCTCGAAGTGAACGCTGTGGCTGCTCTCGAGGGATGAACTGCCGCTTCCGCTGGAGGTCGCGCTGCTCGGGTGGCCATAGCTTTGAACCGGCGTCGATCTGAAAACGTCCCAACCGGAGGCCGCCTTGCCGCCGCTGCTCGCGCCGGAAGTTTTGCTCGAGAAACCGACGACCTGCTCTCCATTTTCAACGACCGAGGACTTGACCGGCGCCGATTCAAAATGAAACCGATCATTAAAATCTCTGCTTAGGTTCTTGTTTCTGCCCGCGTTCGAGCCAGTCGCGGGCTCTTTGATTACCTTGTCCAGAATCACACTCAAAGCGTCCGACAGCCAAGGCGAGTAGTCCTCGCTGGTCGCGGGCGGGGTCTCAGCGCTCGGCGGCTCCGCTTGCTCGCCGCCGGCAGCTTCAAGTGCAGTAGACGGATCGAGACTTGCGGACTGCGTGAGGAGTTCGAGTTCCTTGAGGCACTGCGGTCGGCTACTGAGACCGATTTCATCCTCTAATAACGGAGGAGCGGTTCCGCCGGCATCGTTCGATGCGGCAACCTGTCTGACCGACCAATCCTGGCTCGGCGCACGATTGGCGTCGAGACTCCAGATGCGGACAGTCTTATCTCGACTTCCGGACGCCAGAAGTGTCCCGTCGGGCGAAAGGGCAACCGCTCTCACAGAATCATGATGTCCGGCGAGACGCACGATTTCCTGCCCGGTTTTGACGTCCCAGAGTCTGATGACGCGATCCTCGGGACGGAACGACCCCGTGGAAACTCCCTTAGTGCTGACCCGAACCCCGCGCTCATACTTGGCCCCGCTCCCGATTGCGATCAGCTTTCCTTGGTTTGAGTAGCGGGCGCCCCACCAGAACGATCCCTTCGGCCTTTTCGGCAACTCGATTCGGCGCTCGGAACTGACAACGTCCCATATTTCCACGACGTCGCGAGTCGCGATTGCCAGGTCTCTTCCGTCGGGCGAAAAATCCAGCGACACGACAGGTCCGCGTGCGGTGCGTTGGCGAAGCGCGGTTGACACAGCTTCGCAATCGCGCTCGAGGTTCCACACTTTTGCGTTCCCATCGACGCTGCCGGAAGCGAGTCTTTTCCCGTCGGTCGAGAAGGCCACACAAAAAACGCCGCGCGCGTGCCCTTCCAGCGTGGCCTTTAGCTTGCCGGACTTCGGGTTCCATAAACGAATCGTTCGATCGGCGCCTGCCGCAGCCAGGCACGCGTCATGCGGCGCAAACGCAACACCAATAACCTTGGCCGCGTCGCCCGAGGGCGCGGTGCAGGCCTGCCCCGTTTCAAGCTCCCACAACGTCACCTCTCCGTTGTCGCCGCCCGACGCCAGGATTTTCCCGTCACAAGAAAAAACAATTGCAGAGATGTCGCCCGAGTTTCCATAGAGGGTGCGGCGAAGCGCCCCGCTCTGCACGTCCCACAGCTTGATGGTGTCGGCCGCGCTGGCTGAGGCCAGTGTCTGACCGTCGGGTGAAAACGCGACGGCGATCACCGCGGCCGAGTGTCCTTTCAGGATCCTGGGCTGCTCGCCCGCGCCCACCGCCTGGTTCAAAGTGAGTGACATCAGGAAAACGATCGCCAGGGTTGTCACCCGTTGCGCAGATACGATTCGCACGACTCGGAACTCCTTCTTCCCCATCAGGATCGGCCGTCGCCCTCGGCGCGCGGGGAGTGTAGCAGCCTATGATTGTTCGGAGAATGTCGGAAATTCAGCCACTTTCCGCTCGCTCGCGTCGGTCAGTCGAGCGCCAAGTCGTTGAATTGCCGCGTGCCCGGGCATACGCTGAGTTTGGGCTCGGCCGTCTGCCATCTCGAAATCCGGCCGCGGAACTCAGCGTGAAGATCTTGGCGAAACTTCCCGAATCCAGGGCGTCGATGTCGCAATGGCTCGACGTCCTGCCGAGCCTCATCGCCAGCTCTGTGCTGCATGTGATCGTGCTCCTTGTGTTGGGGCTGATCGTCTTTCGGCTCACGCCTGCGGCGAGCGAAGTCATTCCGATCGAGGCCATTGGAAACGACTCGCCCAATAGTCCCGTGGAAGCCATCGATCGGGTGGACTTTGTCAACGACACGCTAGAGAAACCGCGGGAAGAGCTGGCCGACAACAACGACACCAGCGGCGTCTCCGTGGGCAGGCTCGCTGAGGTCGGCAAAGTGCCGCCGATCGATTTCACACCGAGCACCTTGCAGGCCGCCGAAAAGGTCGTGCTGAGCGCCGAGCCGACCGTCCACTTCACCGGCGAGCTGACCGGTCGGACCGGTGTTGCGCGCTCGTCGCTGCTTGTTAAGGGAGGCGGCACCGGGGAGAGCGAGCGGTCGGTCACTCTCGGGCTGCGCTGGTTGGCGCGGCATCAACAGCCCGATGGAGAGTGGAGCTTTCATCACGGATCAGACGATCCGGGGACGCTCGAGAAATGCACGACCGGGGCGACGGGGCTGGCCATTCTGGCCTTTCTAGGAGCCGGGCACACGCACCGCGCCGAGCACGTCCGCTTCCAACCAAACGTCGACAAGGGGCTGAAGTTTCTCGTATCGCAAGAGAAACGGAGCAAAGACGGGGGCGATCTTCGGGGAGAAGTCGTCTCGAACGAGGGCATGTACGCGCACGCCATTGCGACCTTAGCCCTGTGCGAAGCCTACGGACTCACCCACGACGAAAAGCTCCAGACGCCGGCACAACAGGCAGTCAATTTCATCGTCGCCGCCCAGGATCCCAAAAAAGGCGGATGGCGATACTCGCCGCGCGAACCGGGCGATACGACGGTCACCGGCTGGCAGGTGATGGCGCTCAAGAGTGCCAAATCGAGCGGACTCAAGGTCCCGTCGCACACTCTCAACGATGCGGGCCGGTTCTTCGACTCAATGCAGACCGCCGGAGGCAGTCGCTACGGCTACGATCGCGCGGGGAGTTCGCCCCCCATGACGGCCATCGGACTGTTGTGCCGCATGTATTTGGGCTGGAAGCAGAATTCCCTGCCGCTGCGACGCGGCGTGCAATACCTGAGTCACACAGGTCCGTCGATCGACGATATTTATTACGACTATTACGCGACCCAGGTGCTGCACCACTGGGGCGGAACCGAGTGGAAAAAATGGAACGAGGCGCTCCGCGATCATCTGATCGAATCGCAAGCCAAGGAGGGAGACGCATTAGGGAGTTGGAAACCAACCGGCGACCGAGGGGCCGGCCCCGGCGGACGGCTCTATCAGACGTGCCTGAGCATCATGACCCTCGAGGTCTACTATCGTTATCTGCCCATCTATCAGAAGGAGACCGCGAACCGATAAGCTCACGCGGGCGATCTCACGTTCGGCACTCCGGGCCGACTGTTTTGGGCTAAAATACCCTGGCGGTGATGTCTGGCCCAAGATGCGGGACGTCGCTGCGAAGAAGGAGTGTCTAAGGAGTTCCGGCAGGCCGGTTTTGTGTCTCTCGGAGAAACACGCATGAATCAGTTTCTGGTCAATCCGTGGTTGGGTCTGTGCACTCTGGCCTGTGTGGTGATCGTGGCCTGCACTGCGATCGTGTTCATCACCGACTTTTTGCAGAAGTCACGACGAAGCGCGTTTGATGCCTATCTGAAGCAGGACATGCTGAGTCGCGGAATGTCTGCGGCGGACATAAAGACCGTCTTGGAATGCAGCTCGGATGGAGAGGCAACGCGTTTAGCGCTCAGCGGCAACCAAGGAGTCCAGGTCGGTTTGGGCAAGTTCCACATCAAGGTCGGCGAGTTTCGCAAGTCGGCCTCCGAATTGCCCGACAACGTCGCGGCCGCCAAATGCTGAGTGCGTAAGGCGTCGTGCCAGGACGGCCGACCTTGATCCGAATTTTTCCGTCCTCGGCGCCTATTGGTCTACTCACGTCTAGTCCGCGTGTTTTCGCCCGAAAAATACTGATTTTCGGCCGAAATTTGCGAGTTTTTTAGCGGCGCGCCGCTCAAAAATCTGGGCGCTCCGCTTGCTCGCGCCTCGCCGCGTTGGATAGTCTCTGTTGCATGGTCATCTTCGCGCTGCATGTCCTTGCGGGCCAACAGGGAACATCTCAATGCGGTCTCGAAAATCCCGTTCGAAGCGTGCCCGTCGGCCTCGCTATCAGACGACGATCGAGCGTCTGGAGGACCGGGCCCTCCTGACCGCCTCGTGGAATAATTTCGGCGGCAACGCCCAGCACACTGACCTCGCGCAAGTCGCCGCCCAGCCCCTCAACCATCTCCTCTGGTCGACCCCGCTCGATCTGGCACCCTGGGGCACGGTGCACTACGGGGATCCCGTCTTCACCCCCGGCAACACGGTCATCGTCCCGATCAAGATCACCTGGAGCGCGCAGGACCAGAACGAGCAGAACTTCTATATCGCGGGCCTCAACGATGTCACCGGCGCAGTGGAATGGACGAGCGCGGTGACCGGTTCGGTGACGGGCGCCAGTAATGCCGGGCCGATCGTGATCACCACCGGAACGACTACGGGCCTCACCACGGGCGACTCGGTCACGGTCGGCGGCGTCAACGGCAACACGGCTGCCAACGGCGCGTTTACGATTACCGTGCTCAACTCGACCCAGTTCCAGCTCAATGGCACCACCGGCAACGGTGCCTACACCTCCGGCGGTACTTGGGCGTTCAATCCGAACGGCGCAAGCTACATCGCGCCGACTTACAACTGGCTCGCGCCGCTGCAGCCGGTCTACGACCCGGTCAACGATCGCGTTTATTTCCCGGGCCCCGGCGGCACGCTCGACTACATCGCCCATCCGGACAACCCGGGAAGCTCCACGCCGACGGTGGTTCAAGAGGCCTTCTACGGCCTGTCGAACTACACGGCGAACGAATCCGCGTACAACGCGTCGATCTACACCGATACGGGCCTGCTGGTCGACGGCTCGGGCAACGTCTATTTCGGCTTCACCGAGACGGGTACGAATCCCTCCGGCATCAACGATGGCGGCTTTGTCCGCATCACGCCGACAGGGACTGCGACATACACGCTGGCTTACGCCGCAGTCGGTCAGACCAACGATGGAAACTGGAACCCTTCGCTGGGACAGTCGCCGACGCTCAGCAACGACGGCTCGACCGTATACATCGGCGTCGACGATTCGGGCTACTCTCTCAATTTTAGTAATGAGTCCAAGTCCTATCTCGTCGCGCTCAATAGCACGACCATGGCCGCCCAGGACGCGGTGCGGCTGATCGACCCGGCAACGGGGGCGGGAGCCGTCCTGATCGACGAGAGCTCGGCTTCGCCAATGGTGGCTCCCGACAACACGGTCTTCATGGGGGTCTTCTCCAGCAACTACAACGGGTCGCGCGGCTTCCTCCTGCACTATTCGAGCAATTTGGCAACCGAATACACGCCGGGAGCTTTCGGTTGGGACGACACGCCTTCGATCGTGCCGACTTCGATGGTCCCCTCCTACACGGGGACCTCTTCGTACCTCATCCTCTCCAAGTACAACAACTACGCCAACACCGAAGTGGGCCAACCGTACGGCGGCAACGGCGTGAATCAGATCGCCATCCTCGATCCCTACGCCAGCCAGCTCGACCCGAACTACGACGCGAATCCCAATTTGCAGGTCATGAAGCAGGTCATGGCGATGACGAGCGTCTCGCCCGACATCCCCAATGCAACCGCTGGCGATCCCAACGCGGTCCGCGAGTGGTGCACGAACGGCTCGGTGGTCGACCCGGCCACCGACAGCGTGTACGTCAACAACGAAGACGGCTACACCTATCAGTGGAACCTGGGCACCGGGCTCATCACCAACGCGGTCCAAATCACGTCCGGCATCGGCGTCCCCTACACACCGACAGCCATCGCGCCCAACGGTGAGATCTATTCCGATAACGGCGGCACGCTCTTCGCCCTGGGCGGATACTCCAACTACACGATGAGCACGGTGTCTTCGGCCAACCCCGCCGTGGTTGGCAACACGGTCACGCTGACGACCACCCTCGCCTCGACCAATAACGGCGCCACGCCAACCGGCACGGTGACTTACACGTACTTCCAGGGCGCCAATAACCCCCTCAACTACAACACCACGCCGGTCACGATCGGCACGGCGCCCGTCGTCAACGGTGTGGCGTCGATTCAGGTCTCCGGTTTGGTTGCCGCCCACTACCACATCTATGCCTCGTACAGCGGCGACTCGAATTATTCGTCGGGCCAAACGATCCTGGTGCAGCCGGTGCTGGAGACCGCCACGACCACGATTACGACCTCGTCGACCAATCCCGCGAACGCCGGCACCAGCGTCACGTTCACGGTTACCGTCGCGCCCAATGGCACGACCTTTGTGCCGATCGGCACGGTCACGTTCATGGACGGCAGCACCGTCCTGGGAGCGGCCTCGCTCAATAACTTGGAGAACGAGACCAACCCCCCCAGCACCAACACGGCGACCTTCACGACCTCCAGCCTGCCGGGGGGAACAGACGCGATTACCGCCGTCTACAGCGGCGACCAGAACTTCACGACCGGCACCTCCGCCGTCTTCAACGAGTACATCCCGGCAGTGACCAATCCGGGGACGCAGAACGGCGCTGTGGGCGATACGGCATCGCTGCAGGTCCAGGCGAGCGGCTTGCCCACCGGCGATTCGTGGACCTTCTCCGCGACCGGTCTTCCGTCCGGGCTGTCGATCAACACGAGCACGGGCGCGATCACCGGCACCATCACAGGCTCGGCCAGCACCTATTCGGCCTCGGTCACCGCAGCCGACGGCACAAAAGCCAGCGCGAGTCAAACCTTCACTTGGAACGTATCGACTCTCTCAGTGACCAATCCCGGAACGCAGAATAGCGCCGTCGGCGACTCGGTCTCGCTGCAAACTCAGGACAGCGGGTTACCCAGCGGCGATTCGTGGTCCTATTCCGCGACCGGGTTGCCGTCCGGCCTCTCGATCGACCCGGTGTTGGGCCTGATCACCGGTACTATCACGGGTTCGGTCAACACCTACTCCGCGTCAGTCACTGCCAGCGACGGCCAGGGAGCCAGCGCGAGTCAAACCTTCACTTGGAACGTATCCGCTCTCTCGGTGACCAACCCGGGGACGCAAAACAACGCCGTCGGTGACGCGGTCTCGCTACAAGTTCAGGACAGCGGTTTGCCCGCCGGCGATTCGTGGTCCTATTCCGCAACCGGCTTGCCCTCTGGCCTGGCGATCAACCCGACTTCGGGATTGATCACCGGCACTGCTACGGGTTCGGCCAACACCTATTCGTCCTCTGTCACCGCCCGTGATGGTCAGGGAGCCAGCGCGAGTCAGAGCTTCACTTGGAATGTGTCCGTTCTGTCCGAAGCCAATCCGGGCACACAGAACAATGCGGTGGGTGATTCGGTCTCGCTGCAAATCCAGGACAGCGGTCTGCCGAGTGGTGACTCGTGGTCCTATTCCGCCACCGGCTTGCCCACCGGCCTGTCGATCAATCCAACTTCGGGCCTGATCACTGGCACTGTCACGGGCGCGGCCAACACTTATTCGGCGTCAGTTAGTGTGAGCGAT
Organism: Planctomycetaceae bacterium; assembly: GCA_035949535.1. GTDB lineage: Bacteria > Planctomycetota > Planctomycetia > Planctomycetales > Planctomycetaceae > DASPSM01. The sequence goes on from DASZIA010000412.1 coordinate 16,111, forward strand.
GGCCAGGGTGGGAGCGTCAGTCAGAGCTTCAGCTGGAACGTCTCGGCGCTGTCGGAGACCAATCCGGGCACGCAGACAAACGCCGTGGGTGACAATGTCTCGCTGCAAATCCAGGACAGCGGATTGCCGAGCGGCGATACATGGTCCTATTCCGCCACCGGCTTGCCCTCCGGGCTGTCGATCAGCCCGACTTCAGGCCTGATCAGCGGCACGCTTACCGGCACGCCCAACACGTATTCCGCCTCGGTCACCGCTAGTGACGGCCACGGAGCCAGCGCCAGCCAAAGCTTCACCTGGAATGTCTTCGACCGCCCGGCGATCAGCGGGCCTTCGAGCGCAAGCCTGACGGAAAACACTTCCCTGACATTCTCTTCCGCCAGCGGCAACCAAATCACCGTTGCGGACGGTTCTGCCGGGAGCAACGCCGATTCGTTGACCGTTTCGGTCTCCAATGGAACGGTTACGCTGGGGTCGACGACCGGTCTCACTTTTACGAACGGGGGCAACGGCACGGCTTCTTTCACAGTCAGCGGCACGATCGGCAACCTGACTGTCGGCCTTAACGGCCTGACCTATCAGCCGAACTTCAACTACATCGGGTCCGACTCGATCGCGATCTCGCTCACTGACACGGTGGACACCCTGGCCGGTTCGACGAGCGTGGCGTTGACAGTCAATGCGATCACCCCCCCGTCGATCGCAGCGCCCTCAACAGCTACCGTCAGCGAGAACGGATCGCTGGTCTTCTCACCGGGCAATAGCAACGCAATTTCCATCAGCGACAATGGCGCCGGCGGGAATGCCGACACCGCCACGCTATCGGTCGCTAACGGTATTTTGACGCTGGGGAGCACCACCGGATTGATCTTCACGTCCGGCTCCAACGGCTCTGCATCGTTCACCGTGAAGGGGACCGTCTCCAATCTCAACACGGCGCTCAACGGTCTGAACTATCAGCCGACGAACGGTTACGCGGGGTCCGATTCGCTTTCCATTTCCGTGGTGGACCCGACCGACAACAAGTCGGGTTCGAACAGCGTTGCGATCACGGTCAGTCCGTTTGCCCCGTCGATCACCGCTCCGGCCAGCGCCTCGCTGAATCAGAACGGCTCGCTCGTCTTCTCCGGCGGCAACGCGATTTCGGTCACCGACGCCAATCCCGGCGCTGTCGACTCGCTCTCACTCTCGGTGACTCACGGCACGCTGACCCTCTCGACCACATCCGGCTTGACCTTCACGTCCGGCAGCAACGGCACGGCTTCATTCACCGTGTCGGGAACGGTCGGCAACCTGAACGCGGCACTCAGCGGCCTGACCTACACGCCGACCGCCGGCTACACGGGCTCCGACTCGCTGGCGATTTCGGTCACGGATCCGGGGGACAGCTTGTCGGCCTCGAAGAATGTCTCCTTGACGATCAATGCCCTTGCTCCACCCACGGTCACCGCGCCCGCGTCGGCCACGCTGCTTCAAAACAGCTCGCTGGTCTTCTCATCGAGCAACGGCAACGCAATCACGGTGGCGGATGCTGCCGCCGGTGGCAACAGCGATTCGCTGACGCTCTCGGTCACGCACGGCACGCTGACGCTGGCGACAATCAGTGGTTTGACGTTCACGACCGGTAACAATGGTTCGGCATCGTTCACCGTCACGGGAACTGTGGCCAATCTCAATGCGGCCCTCAATGGACTGACGTATCAGCCGACCGCCAATTACACCGGCTCCGATTCCCTGGCGATTTCGATCACCGATCCGCGGGACAACGAGTCGGCGTCGAAGACCGTGGCCCTGACCATCAACGCGTTCAGCCCCCCGAGCATTTCGGCTCCCGGCTCGGCCGCGGTGGTCCTCAACGGATCGCTGGTCTTCTCCTCGGCCAACAGCAATGCGATCACGGTGGCCGACACGGGTCCCGGTAACGGCAGTGATAGGCTGACCTTGACGGTCACGCACGGCACGGTGACGCTGTCGACGACGTCAGGCTTAACGATCACGGGCGGCGCCAACGGCTCGGCGACGGTGACCGTGACTGGTTCGATCGCCCGCCTGAATGCGGCTCTGAGCGGGTTGGTTTACACCCCGACGAGCGGTTACACCGGGTCCGATTCGCTGGCCATTTCGCTCAACGATACGGCCGATAATCTCTCGGCTTCCGCGAACGTGGCGCTAACTGTCAGCAACAGTGCTCCGGCGATCACGGCTCCGGCCACAGCAAGTTTGCCGTCCCGGACCAGCACGCTTGTTTTCTCAACGGCAAACAACAATGCGATTAGCATTACGGACGTCAATGCGGGAAGCGCGGCAGAGCCCCTGACGCTGACGGCGACCAATGGGACGCTGAATTTGGGATCGACGACGGGCATCACGATTACGGCCGGTGCCAACGGATCGGCTTCAATGACGATCAGCGGCACGTTGGCAGCTCTGAACGGCGCGCTCAGTGGTCTGACGTTTGTGCCCATCAACGCCGGAAAGGCAACGATCGTTCTCTCTTACACCGACGTGGGAAACGGTCTGAAGGCTTCGGCGACGATCAACATCACCATTGCAAAGGTGACTGGCGGCGGGGGCGGGGGCGGGGGCGGACCCGTGCTGCGGAGCCCGAGTTCGGCTAATAGCGCTGCGATCGCCGACCAAACGACGGCTTCGGATGCTCCAATGCCCCCCGACGCCATGACTCAATGGCAGGGACTCGCGGCAGCCGTCGAAATGCTGAGTGGCTGAGTTGGTTGTCTCGTTTCGCATCCATCCGCGCGACGACTACGGGCCCAACTCGCGGCGCGCGTTATCGAGATACGCCTTGAGACGTCGGTCGTGGTCGTCTCGTTCCTTGGTCCGCGGGCCGAGCGTGTGTGGAATCACATCGCGAGCCGCCCAGAGGAGTTGTTGTCTCACCGGCTCTGAGGCGCTTGCCGACTTCTTGAGGTCTCTCACAATCGGAGCCAGCGCCACGCGCGTCCGCTCGGTGAGCTCTCGCCACTCTCCGTCGGAAGCCGGCCTTGCCCGCAGCTCTTGGACTTCTGCATTGATCGCTTGCAGCGTCTCGAGATAACGTCGCTCGCGTCCGTAAGGCTGCGGCCAAAACGCGACGTAAAATACATTGAGCAGGACCCAAGCTGCCACGGCGGCTGCGATGTCCCAATGAGCGCGCATGAGGCCACGGAAATCGTGAGCCGCCCTGGGGGCGACCGAGCGTCGCACCGAGGTAGTTTGGCCCGAGGAGGGGCCGTCCGAGGTGGAATTTGCCCCGACCACGTCGGAAGACGCGATTCGAAAGGCGTGCCAGGGACCATTCAGTCCCCGGCGTACGCGCACTTGAGACGCCGTCTCCCCCGAGCCGTTCAGAAGATCTTCGAGATCGGCGCGAGACAACGGGCCGTGTGCGCGGCCGTCGAGCTCATAGTACCACTCCTCGCCGGGAGGGATTGGCGTGTCCTTGGGATACACTTTAGTCGCCAAAAGGAAGCTCAAATGGCTGGGCATCGTCCTTCGAGTGCAGGGATCGCCAAATCTGCGGGTCGACGTTCTCCCTCACGTATTGGGCCGGGCCGTCGAGCAGCAGGATAGGCACGCCCATCGGATGCATGCTGCGCGAGGCGGCCTGGCTGATGGCCGCCGGACTGTTTTGCTGGCACGGCATTTCGAACGTCGGCAACTTGTCCGTCCCGTATTTTGCAATCGGGGCGGAGCAACTGGCAAGCTAATCCCCTTGCCGTTTGGTTATTGGGCGGCGGGCCGGTGTTGGCAAGGTATAGATTCCGCAGCGATCAGTGATGCTCGCGCCGGCAATGCCCAGCCCACATCCCACACGGATCCAACGGGATCGGATTGCCACGCAAATCGCGCGCAAGGCGACAATCCGCGGTCTCGGCAATTCTGCGTAACGTCAGCACCTGCTAGACTTAGGCACTGCCACGATTGCCCACGTTTATTGAGATCGCCTGCGCCCGTAGCTCAGATGGATAGAGCAACGGATTTCTAATTCTTCACCACCATCTCGGCAAACCATGCGAATGCTCGCTGAAATTGCAGTCTCAAAACGACTTATCGCGATCTCTCCTACAACCTCGAAAGCCTCAAAATCGCTCGTTTGATTGTGCTTTCGGTTGTCAGAGACAACCACTCACTAGCTACCTTCACGGCCACAAGCTCGCGTTCTGGAGCTCGGTGCAATCGTTTGCATCCGATGCGAACGATTGCCCGTCGAGCTAAATCCGAGGCGTTTCGGGGGTAAACTGACATGATCGGTCCAGGCCTAGCCGCCGGACCCAACATTGAGATGTGAAAAACGCCCGGTTCTCGGCCAAACAGGCCGACGATCGGGCGTTTCGTTTTGCTGCATCTGCAAAGTCAAAACCCATAACCAGGGAGGAACCGCCGCGTGATACTGACCTCCGCTTTTGGCACCTGCGCGCTCCTGCTTTTGGCCACGATGCTGGCTCTTGTCCGTGAGGTGCGTCTTCGCCGCGCCTTGCAGCGTCTTCTCTTCCGACTCCTTTCCCTCTGGAGGAACCCGCATGCAAGAAACTCTGCGCCGCTCCAAGCGGCGGATTCCGCACACCGTAATCGTGGCGATGCTGATCTTCCTGGGTTGTGATTCCGACCAGCGCGTCGTGGAGGTATCCCGAGAGAGCCTGAACCGGCAGGCCGAGCGGAATGCCGAGATGGCCCGACAGGGTCAGGCTGTCACCGAGACGACTCACGAGCTGATCAAAGCCGAGTCGACAGTCCAGAGCGATGCGAACCAACTGCAGCAGCAATTGCACGATGAGCGATCGGCTCTCGACCAGCAGCGTCAGGACCTCGAAAGCGAGCGCCGCTCGCTGTCCGCCGAGCGTCAACGCGAGCCGATCATTGCGGAATCGATCAAAGGGGTAGCGCTCGTTATCGCTGCCGCGCTGCCGCTCGTTGTCTGCTGGTATCTGGTCCGATCGCTGGCGCTGTCCACAAGCGAGGACTCAGCAGCAGCTGAGATCCTTATCGAACAGCTGGCGACGCAGGGTTCGCTTTTAACTGCGTGTGTAAACGGTGCGCTACCTGCGCCGGCACACGAGCACCAATCGACCCCCGCGCTGCCCCCGCCGGCTTGACCGAGCGGAACCGTCCGCAGCCATACAAATAACAGAGGAGAACATGTCCCACATTGTTACGATCGCGACCGAAGTCAGGGACGCCACGGCAGTGCAAGCTGCTTGCGAGCGCCTCAAACTCCCACCGGCTGCACATGGGCTGCATGAGCTCTTTAGCGGAACTGCCCAGGGCCTGGCCGTGAAGCTGCCAGGATGGACCTATCCCGCGGTCTGCAATCTTAAGACGGGGAAGATTGAGTTCGACAACTACGGCGGCCGCTGGGGCAACCAACAGGAGCTGGATAGGTTCCTGCAGGCCTACGCCGTGGAAAAAGCAAAGATCGAGGCCCGCGGTAAGGGTTACGCGGTGACCGAGCAGGCCCTCTCCAATGGCTCGATCCGCGTCTCAGTCCAAGTGGGAGGTGCCGCTTGAAGACGATCGAAATCACCATCACTCCCGCGGGCCAAACCAGCGTTGAAACCAAGGGCTTTTCCGGCGCGGAGTGCCGCCAGGCTAGCGAATTCATCGAGAAGGCTCTCGGTCAGCGGACCGGCGAGCGGCTCACGGGTGAGTTCTACGCTCAGGACAGCCAGTCGCAGCGGCTCCAGGAGGGCGCCTGATATGAGTCAGACTCGCCGTCGCATTCTGCGACCTTCCCGATCTCTGGTCGACGACGGTCTCCGGCAGACGCAACTCGTCACTCGCCGTTCGAGGCTTGAGGCCGAGCAGCAAGCACTCAGCCGCTGGATGAGCCGACTCAAGAGGGCCTTTCATGCGGTTGAGAAGCAACAGCAAAAGGTGACTCGCCTCGAGCGGGAAATCTCACGGCTGCAGCAGGGCTAGGAGATCCTTTTCGAGCGTCTGCGCAACCCGGACTTTTCAATTGCGTAATTGAGATCTGCCTAGTCCGGTCGCTGCAGACTTAATTTCTGCCCCTTTTTCATGGGAGCCTTTCGATGACGCTGTCCCAGCGCCTGGCGGAGTACGTGCGCGCGTGCTTCACAGGCCTTTGGATTGAATCGCATGAACACGAAGACGCCCTGGCCGAGATCGCACAGCTGTGCCGCGCCGAGAACTGGCATTTGGCCACGTGGGATATCGACCGGGGTCTCTTGATCGGCAAACAAAGACCCGCCGACACCGGCCAAGATCCATTGGCCGCCGTACGTGCATTAAATGCGCTGGCTGAAGCGGATGGGACCGCCCTGCTGGTCCTGGCCAACTTTCATCGGTTTTTGAACTCGCCGGAGATCGTGCAGGCCCTGGCCCGCCAGATCACTGCTGGCAAACAGAACCGGACTTTTGTCGTGATTCTGTCGCCAGTCGTGCAGATCCCTGTCGAGCTGGAGAAACTCTTCGTCTGTCTGGAGCATGACCTCCCCAATCGCGACCAGCTGCAAGACATCGCGGGGAGGATCGCCGATAAGCCGGGCGAAATGCCGGAAGCAAGCGGGTTAGAACCGCTCCTCGACGCCGCGGCCGGCCTGACTCGCTACGAAGCCGAGGGCGCTTTCAGCCTTTCAATCGTGCGACATGGCCGACTGGCCCCCGAGGCAATCTGGGAGCTCAAGTCCCAGATGCTCAAGAAGAGCGGCCTCTTGCAGCTCCACCG
>DASZIA010000413.1:0-2366 GCA_035949535.1 Planctomycetaceae bacterium
GCCGGCACTCGCCGCCGCCGAGGCCGCCGTCGAGCAGGCCAAGGCCAATTTGGAGACGGCGACAACCAATCTGAAATACTGCACCATCACGTCGCCGGTGAAAGGCGTCATCGTCGATCGCCGCGTCAACATGGGGCAGACGGTCGTCTCCAGCCTGAGCGCCCCGAGTCTGTTCTTGATCGCCCGCGACCTGACGCGGATGCAGCTTTGGGCCTCGGTCAATGAGGCCGACATCGGCCAAATTCACCCGGGTCAGGCGGTGCAGTTCACGGTCGACGCCTTTCCGCGCGAGACCTTCCGCGGAGCGGTGTCGCAGATTCGCTTGAACGCCAACATGACGCAGAACGTCGTCACCTACACCGTCGTCGTGACGACGGATAACTCGAGTGGCCGCCTGCTTCCCTATATGACCGCAAACGTCAAGTTCGAGATCGCCAAGCGGGACAAAGTGCTGCTCGTCCCCAGCGCGGCCCTGCGCTGGAAGCCCCAGCCCAATCAAGTCGTCGCCGACGCGCGAGAAGCGTTCGCGAAGTCATCGTCGCGTCGCGGAGGACGACCGCAGGAATCCAAATCCGATCAAACTTCCAAGTCCCAGAAAACATCGCCGGGAAGCACGGCATCAAAGGGTGAAGAGGCGCTGGCGGCAAACGACGAGTCCGCTTCAAAAGAGGATGGCTCGGCAGGTGACGAGACCTCCGAATCCAAGGACGGGCGGCCATCAAAAGAGAACGGGGCATCAAAAGAGGAGGGGGCATCGAAAGAAGAGGGGGCCGCTTCGACGAAAGGGGACGGCCGCGGCCGCACGAGACGCGGCGACCGCGCCGGCACCAACGGCGGTCAGTCCGGCAGCAAGACAAGCGACTTGCACAAGCCCAGAAAGGCGGGAGCCCGTCGCGAGAGACCGACGGTCTGGATCGACGAGGATGGCTTTGCCCGCCCCCTCAAGATCGAAACGGGCCTCACGGATGGCACCCAGGTCGAGGTCGTCGCCGGCGATCTGAAAGAAGGGGCGCAAGTCATCGTCGGGGAGGTCCGGCGTGAAGGGGCGAATGAGACCAAGAATCCGTTTCTTCCGACCTTCTTCGGGCGTGGCGGCGGCCGTCCCACGTCCGGTGAAAAGAAAGACAAAGACAAGTAACGGGGCCCCAAACCCGGCTTGGGCCGTTTTACACCCGCCAATCGGCTGACCCGTCTGAGTTTCGCAAGAATCGTGCATCGTATCGGGCCGGCTAAGACCCCGGAAATCGCGCATGTCCCTCATTCGCCTCGAAGACATCACCAAGACGTATCATCTGGGTGAGATCGATGTGCCCGTCCTGCGCGGCGTATCGATCGAAATCAAACAGGGCGAGCTGGTGGCGCTGATGGGAGCGTCGGGCTCGGGCAAGACCACCCTGATGAACCTCTTGGGCTGTCTCGACCACCCCACTTCGGGGCGTCACTGGTTCGAGGACGAGGAGATTTCGGGGTACAACGCCGATCAGCGCGCGAATTTGCGCAATCGCAAGATCGGGTTCGTCTTCCAAAGCTTCAACCTGCTCCCGCGCACGAACGCCCTCGAGCAGGTGATCATGCCTTTGACCTATGCGGTCCACAAAGTCCACGACTGGGAAGAAATCGAGCGCGGCTCCGACTTGCTCGCCAGCGTTGGACTGGCCGACCGCATGCACCACGAGCCGAGCCAGATGTCCGGCGGGCAGCAACAGCGCGTAGCCATCGCGCGGGCGCTCGTCAACCGGCCGCAACTCCTCTTGGCCGACGAGCCGACCGGCAACCTCGACTCGCGCACCAGCGAAGAAATCCTGCGGATGTTCCAGGAGCTGAACGCGGCGGGCCTGACGATCATCATCGTCACGCACGACGCCAACGTGGCCGCGCACGCGACTCGGATCATCCACATGCGGGACGGCAAGATCGAGGGCGATAACGCCGGCACGGGTCGACCCGAACCCGGTGCCGGTCACTCCCAGATCCAGAACTCCAACGGCGGACAGTCGAACGGTGGACAGCGAGCCGGGGCACGCGTGAGCGTGGCAGAGCCCGCGTTGGTCGCAGCGGGCGTCGGAGCGAACGAGCCTGGCGCTATCGTCGCAGGCCACCAAATCGACGCGGTCCACGCCTTGGATCCGCAAGCTCCCGTCGCCCCGGTCCCCGCGCAGCCCATCGAGGGAACAACGGCCAAGACGGAAACAGAGCACCGCACGCGGAAAAGCAAACTCTGGACGATGCATATTCTGCCGCGCACTTTGAGCGTCGCCTTCAAGGCGCTGCAGCGCAACAAGACGCGATCGTTTCTCACCACGCTGGGGATCCTGATCGGCGTGGCGGCCGTCATCGCCATGATGGAGATCGGCCAGGGCTCGAAG
>DASZIA010000414.1:0-4471 GCA_035949535.1 Planctomycetaceae bacterium
GCGGGCACCATCCACCACGCTCCGGCAGTCTCGGCTACCTGGCCGCCGGATTGCCCCCCCGACGGCAGCGCAACGAGCAGGCCGCAGGCGATCAGGACAACGATGGCAAGGACTTTGAGCACCATGAAGAGGTTCTGCGCCGTGCTTGCGGTGCGGACTCCCAGGCAATTGACGGCCGTCAAGATGGCGATAGCGACGGCGGCGATTACCTTGCCGACCAGCGTGTCGCCCGCCGCCGTGCCGGGGGTCTCGACCGGCGAACCGGAGAGGATGGCCGGGAAGAGATGTCCCAATTCCATGAAGTAGCGCGCGAAGACCACTGCCACCGACGCCATCCCGCCGGACTGAATGACCCAGAGGAGGCACCAGCCGTACAGAAAGGCGACGACGGGATGGTACGCCTCGCGCAGGAACGCGTACTGCCCGCCGACGTGCGGGCGACGCCGGACGAGGTCCGCGTACACAAGGCTGCCCGCCAAGCTCACCCCTCCGCCCAGAACCCACGCGATTAGGACGAGTTCGGGCGTATGCACGACCTTGGCGACGTCGTGCGGGACCACAAAGATGCCGGCCCCGATAACGCTGCCCATGACCAGCATCGTGATGTCGAAAAGGCTGAGCGCCCGGGCCAGCGTCGGGGCATCGCCCGGTTTGGGGATTTCGGCGGTAACCAGCTTCGGGTCCAAGGTTGCCTCGGGACAGGGGCCGTGTTGCGTTCTGCGGAGGCCGCGGTTTCCCCGGCGACCGGCCAGATACGGTGACAGCGTACGGCGGGAGTAGCCAAGCCACACTGGTGGTCCGGGTTCATCCCAGTTATGCATCCATCTTATCGCGCTCACGCGCATTTCTAATTGGGTGCGGGACGTCGACGGGAGTCGCAGCTGTTGTGCCGGACGTTGCCGCAACCATGCCAGATCGCGCCGAGCAATTCAAATCGCCTTCGTCGAGAGCATTCCTGCACGACATGATCATTCACCTCATCGACGGCACTTACGAGTTGTTTCGCCACTATTACGGCCTGCGGCGTCTCCCATCGAAGGGCCTGCCGTTCGGGGCAGTCGCAGGCGTCCTGGGAACGGTCATCCAGATGCTCGAAGAGGGCGCGACGCACATTGGCGTGGCCACGGATCACATCATCGAATCGTTCCGCAACGAACTCTGGCCAGGCTACAAAACTGGGCTGGGCATTGACCCCGCGCTGTACGCGCAGTTCGTGCCGCTCGAGCAGGCGCTTTTAGCAATGGGCGTCGCGACGTGGCCCATGGTCGAACTTGAGGCCGACGACGCCTTAGCATCTGCTGCAAATATTGCGGCGCAGGACCCCGTGGTCGAAAAGGTCTGCATCTGGACTCCGGACAAAGATCTCGCCCAGTGCGTATCGGGCGCGCGCGTTGTGCAGGTCGATCGCAGGAGCGGACAGATTCGCGACGACGCGGGCGTGCGCGCGAAGTTCGGTGTTGCGCCATCGCACATCGCCGACTACCTTGCGCTCGTCGGCGACGCAGCGGACGGTTATCCTGGGATTCCGAAAATCGGAGCCAAGACGGCCGCAAGATTGATAACTCGCTACGGTGCGATCGAGCAGTTCCCCCCGCACGTCCTCGGCAACCAGTTGGAGCGTGCGCTGCTCTTTAAGAAACTGGCGACGCTACGTACCGACGCCCCGCTCTTCACCGACGTCGAGACACTGCGCTGGCGCGGAGCGACGGACGCGTTCGCTGGCACGGCCGAGCAGATCGGTGCACCGGGTCTTCTAACACGCATTGCCAAATTGATGCCCACGGCCTAAAGGGCGTCCCCGGCCTGTTGGCACCAAGTGCACCAAATAGCCTCTGGTGCTCCAGTCCAACACAACCGAAGCTGTGAGCCCGATGAGACTCTGTCGTGTATCGCCAAAGCCAACCGTTTTTCGGGAACCGCGTTAAACGACCGATAAGTGCCGCTGCGGCAGGCACTGGAAACTCATCCGTTTTTCGGCAGACGCTCCGTGTGGCGGATTCTCATGCGTTTTGGCGGAATGCGGCCGCAGGCTGTGAGAGCGGATAAAACGCCCTGAAATCGGCGGCAGAATTCGAACGATTTTCAATATCCTTGCGAATCCGAATCTGAATGCCTGACCGCCGTTCGCTGCACGATTTACAATCTGCGCGACCTTTTCGGCCGCGCACTCGCCGTAACGGAGGTTCCAGTCACAACGTACGTGCGTGTCAGTCCCCAACTCTGCGGCCTACCGGTATTATGCGGAAACCATCTAACATGTAGTTAGACGGCTCAATGGAGTCCGTGGCCGTCGGGAGTTCCGATGAGACCCCTCACGCTTCTCTGCCTGATGTCGGCGCTCGTCTCTTTTGGACTGCGGGGAGTGGAGAGCCGTGCCGAGAACGAACTGGCTGGATCCAAAAAGAAGAAGGCATCGCCGCAGGAAATGTCTGAGGCCATTGAGAAAGTGCTCAAGCTCAAGACCGACTCCTACCACGTGTTCCTGCGCGAAGCGTCATTGCTCGCGCCGCCGCTCCTCAAGGGTCAGGACTGGTCGGACATCCAGAAACTGATGGCGAAGCACGGGTTCACCGTCGTCAAGGCTTGGGAGAATGGAGACGCGGTTCACAGCCATCATCTGGTAAAAAGAAACGCGGTCGGTTTTCCGAGTGGCTATTCACTTGACCTTCAATTTCAATTGTCCGCCCGGAACCTCGATCGCGGACGGTTCCCTGCGATGGCCGGGAAGCTCTACGCTGCCGATGTCGTCCTTGTCTCGAGAATTGCGGCCCCGTATGCAAAGGTCGTGCAGGACCGAGGGTATCCCGAGGGCTCCATTCTCGATGCGTTCTTGACGTCCGAGAAGCTCAAGGAGGAGGGCGGAATCTGGCCCATTTTGAACAGTATCTCTGTGCATTACGGCTATATCGATGATCGGTGGTTCGAACACAACCCGAGTGGCTTTCACATCGCCGTCGAATTTGTCGCGTCAACCAAGGAAGAGATCGGGGGTAACCAAATGTATTTTTATGCGGCCAGTGGCCTGGACCCATTGCAATCCTCGGACGGCAAGGTGAAAGTGCTGGACAGTTTCAAAGCGCAGGACACGATTGAAGGCATCCGACAGGGCGGCAGTGGCGAGTGGTGGCAGGGCGAACCAAAGGCAATCGAAGCCAACAAGCGAAAGTACCTTAAGTTGAGGGCATTGGTTCCTTAGTAGCCGCTGAAGCGCCGATGCGCAACCTTAGCCAACCATCGAGCGACTGGACCCATCTACTCATACGAGCGCGGAACGCTCCAAAAAAACACCGATAAGTGCCACCCGCACCGGAAACACGTCCGTATTTCGGCACACGCTCCGCGTGCCGAAAACTCATACGTTATCGCGGAGTCGCGCCCGGCGCGACGACCGAGGAAAAAAGTCTCTTCGGAATGCGGCGAAAACCAAGGATTTGTGGGATGCTTCGACTCGATGGGGCGCACCGGATACCACACGTTTTGCCGGATTCCGGGTAGTGGAGGCTGGGCGGGCTCAAATCAACGATGCGACCGATGGCTAATGATCGCGTCGGACAGAATCGCCAAGACGCGTGCGGCGCGTTGATAGGCACTGTCGTTGGTGCGCCACGCAACTAGCACGCTCGGGGTAATCCCAGCCACTTCATTGGTGCCGTCGGCCCGAAGCCGCACTCCATTGGGCATTTTGACCTGGGCGCCACTGTTTTTGAGGACGGTGCGGATGCCTCCGCTGGTGTACCCGAAGCCGGCGCCACGGGTTCGAGATCCCAGCAAGACGGCAGCGCCGTTGTCCGCGAGCATGGCCGCGAAGCACTCTGCAGCGGATGCGGTGTTCTCATCCACCAGGACGAGCAGCGGCCCGGTATAGATGCCCTCATGATAGTGGTAGCGGCTCGGATAAAAGAGACAGGCGCTCGAGGGATTTTCGGGAAGTTCGCCGGGTTTGAAATAGGGAAGCGTTCCGCTAGCGAAGAGTTCGGGATCGTTGGCCACCAGGGAGGGAACCGGCTTATTCTGCCAGATGGCGTCGCGCGCAACCGGCTGTTTCGCCTCGGACAACGCTCGGCGGTAGGTCTCGGTGGCCTGGGCGAGCAGGTTTTGCGGGTGGACGGCCGCGTCGCGCTCGATGCCTTGGAGACGCATATTGAAATCTTTGGCCCAGTGCTCATGCTTGATAAAGCCGATCCTCGGCGAGCGGAGCCGCTTGCCGGTGAGCGTGCGAGCAGCCGGTTCCACCCAGTCGCTGCCGCCGCCGTTGCCGGTGATGTCCACGAGGAGCGCGTCGATGGAACAAGCCTTGAGAACGCCCAACTGTCGCTCAAGCGCGGCGGTGAGCAGGTCCGCGGCTCGCAGTTCCACGCGGTTGCCGCAGGCTTCGTCGCAGGCCGAATCTTTGTGCAAGCCGAACTGGGACGCGGCGGCCTCGCACAAGTCGGGGAAGCGGTGCTCGGAAAAGAGAGCGATGCGAACAAGA
>DASZIA010000415.1:0-3980 GCA_035949535.1 Planctomycetaceae bacterium
ATGTCGCCTATTGGCAGTGCGCCCCGAAGGCGCGAATCACTTGTGGAGGAAGAATCCACCCAGAGAATTGTCGATTGATCTGGTAGCTGACGAGTGGCTCGGCCGGGTGACCGGAAGGGCTAGAGCCTCGTGACAAAGGTCGCCTTGGGCGGCTGAGCGATCCGGTGGGCCGTAACATGTGTAAAGCCTGAGCAGGCCTCGAAAGTGACAATGCGGATGCCGACCCTCCTGCCAATGGGGGAAGGCTGCATGAGTGGGGAAGCAATCGACACGCGCACCCGCTTGATCCGCCGGGGTAGTGGGCACGGCACGTCGGGATGGTGGTTCGGGTAATCGGGGGAGACCCGTCGTGTGCGAGGGTAGCGGCCTCAACGTTGCGACAGGCGGCGGCCAAGGCGGGAGTCGGACAGGGTCGTATGAGCGTTGAGGCCGGGCAATGCCGGCGGAGCAAAGGGCCCTGACTTCTGGTGCGCTTTCGAAGCTGGTGAGGTGAAGGTGATTGGCGATGAGCCTGCAAACACCTGAAAAGATCCGGACCCTACAGAGAAAGCTCTATCGCAAGGCGAAGGCGGAGCCTGCCTTCCGCTTCTACGTGCTCTACGACAAGATTTGCCGCGAGGACTTCCTGCGCCACGCCTACGGACTGGCCCGCGCGAATGCGGGCGCTCCGGGAGTGGACGGGGTCAGCTTCGCGCAGATCGAGGTGCAGGGCCTGGAGGCATGGCTGGCGGGACTGCGCGAAGAACTGGTCTCGAAGGTGTATCGACCCGATCCGGTGCGGCGGGTGATGATCCCGAAACCGAACGGCGGAGGCGAGCGTGCGCTCGGCATTCCGACCATACGCGATCGGGTGGTCCAGACCGCTGCCAAGCTCGTGCTGGAACCAATCTTCGAGGCGGACTTCGAGGACAATGCCTACGGCTATCGCCCCGCTCGTGGGGCGGTGGACGCGGTCAAGGAAGTGCACCGGCTCATCTGTCGGGGCTACACTGATGTGGTCGATGCCGATCTCTCCAAATACTTCGATTCGATTCCGCACGGCGACCTCCTCAAGTCGGTGGCTCGCCGCGTCGCGGATGGTGCCGTGCTGCGACTGATCAAGCTGTGGCTGAAGGCGCCGATCGAGGAACGGGGAGGGGATGGGACCCGGCGCATGAGTGGCGGCAAGGGCAATACGCGCGGCACGCCTCAGGGCGGGGTTGCAAGCCCGATGCTTGCCAACATCTACATGAACCGGTTCCTGAAACACTGGCGGCTGACCAACCGTGGTGATGCGTTCCGGGCGCATGTCGTCGCGTATGCTGATGACTTCGTCATTCTCAGCCGCGGTCGTGCGGCAGAGGCTGTGACGTGGACAAAGGCGGTGATGATGAAACTCGGGCTGACCCTCAATGAGGCCAAGACCTCGTTGAAGGATGCTCGACAGGAACGTTTCGACTTCCTCGGCTACTCGTTCGGCCCTCATCGTTACAAGGCGAACGGCCAATGGTATCTCGGCGCAAGCCCGTCCAAGAAGAGCGTGCAACGGCTCAAGACGAAGGTCGGCAACCTGCTGGTGCCCGGCAATCACGAACCCTGGGCAGAAGTGCGCGACACGCTGAACAAGTCTCTGCTCGGCTGGTCGAACTACTTCTCCTATGGCACGCGTCGGTCGGTGTTCCGTGGTGTCGATCGATACGTCTACGAGCGCGTGCGCGACTTCCTCGCCAGACGGCACAAAATGGCAGGGCGCGGGACCAAACGGTTCTCCTGTGAAATCGTCTATGGAGAACGTGGACTCATGCGCCTCGAACGCCTGCCATTAACTGCACTGTCGTGTGCCTCGCGGTGAAACCAGTCGGAGAGCCGGATGCGGTAGTGCCGCACGTCCGGTTCGATGAGCGGGGATGGGAAACGGGGCGATGGCGACTGGCCCCCAGCTACCGCGCCCATCCTCGACTCTACCGTTTGAGACATGCTGACCGGCTCTGAAGATGTCCGTTAGTCGGGGAAGACCGGAAGTGAGCCGCGCGCGGTCAAAGTGACGCGAATGACCCAACCCGGACATCGGCGGAGCTTACTCGATCACGACCTCGGCGAACGGAAGCTACCGGCGAGACACGCTGTTACTTTCAGTTTGTGTGATTGTCGGCTCGGTCCATTGGAGGGGGATGCCTCATCGCAGCGCGTCGGCCGCGCTTGGGTCTTCGAGGCCTGCGGCGACGCGCAGGAATATATGTTGTCGTTGACGATCTTCGGGCCGGGCGAACAACGAGAAGCCTTCCAACCTCACTCTGAAGTATTCCGGTGCCAGCCCGTGGGCCGATATGAATTCGGCCTTCGCCTTATCGATCTCTCCCGTGCCGACGAGACAATTCACGCGGTTGTAGTGTGCCGGTACGAAGGAGGGCATCTCGTTGAGCGCCCGCGCCGCCCAATCAATTCCTTCAGCATATAGCTTAGCGCCGAAACTCGCGAAGGCCAGTTGATTGTAGGTCACATAGCTGTAGGGATCACGAGGGGTCAACCGCAAGACCTGATGTAAATGCTTGATGGCCTGCTCGTAGTCACCCACTGAAGTCTCAACAATGGCGAGAATTCGCAGCACACTCGCATCGTTGGGGTTCATCTCGTGGGCACGACGTGCATCCCTCAGAGCATCGGGAAAGCGATCCAGCCGCTCGTCATAAATAGGGATCATCGCTCGCTGCGCGTAGAGAAATGGATCGTTGGCGTCCAGTTCGATTGCATGCGCGTTCGCTGACATGGCTTCCCGAATGGCATGCTCCCGATCCGCCGCCATCTGAAAGCCCCGGGAAAATGAGTAGGCACGGGTAAGCGCACTCAGTGCCAGCACGCTGTTCGGATCGATCGACAGCGCCTTGCGTGCCTCCAGAATTGACTGATCGATGAGTGTTTGATCTGATTTGCCTAGTGCCTCCCATCCATGAACCCGTGCCCGAAGCGCGATTTCGTAGGCACTTAGGTTGTCCGGGCGTCGTCGGGTGGCCTTGGATTGCTCCGCCGAGTCGATCTCTGGTGCGATGACGGCCACGATTGCCTGAGTGACCTCCTCCTGCACTGCGAAGACGTCTTCCAACACACGATCATAGCGTTCAGCCCAGATATGGTTTCCGGTCAGTGTGTCGATCAGCTGCGCCGCCAAACGCACGCGATTCGCCGACTTTCGGATGCTGCCCTCCAGTACATAACGTACACCCAGTTCGCGCCCTACCTGCCGGATGTCGGGAGACTTCCCCTTGTACGAAAATGACGAGTTGCGCGCGATCACGAACAGGGATTTGAAGCGCGATAATGCAGTGATGATGTCCTCGACCAAGCCATCGACAAAATACTCCTGTTCCGGATCGCCACTGATGTTTTGGAACGGCAGCACTGCGATCGATGGTTTGTCGGGCAGTTCCAAGGCGGGTTTCGTCTCCTTCCCACCTATTGAGGCGTCTACCGATACCTTGTAGGCGCGAACCGGCCGCGCAATGTTCTTTAGCTGGTGCTCTCCGATGTCGATGAACTGGGCAAGGGCCATGTCCTGTATATGCCGGTAGGCGACGTCGGAGATGCAGATGCCGCCAGGCTCTGATATGCCTTCCAAGCGGGCGGCTACATTGACACCGTCACCAAGCAAGTCCTCGCCTTCGACCACAACGTCACCGAGATTGATGCCAACCCGGAACTCTAATCGCCGGTCCCCCGGTACATCAATGTTCCGGCCGTCCATCCCGCGCTGCACTTCGAGGGCGCAACGCACCGCGTCCACAACGGAGGGAAACTCGATCAGAATGCCGTCGCCAGTGGTTTTCACGATGCGCCCACGGTGAAGCGAAACGGCAGGATTAATCAGCTCGCGGCGAAGCTTGCGGAGGCGCTTGAGTGGCCTTCCTCGTCCAGCCCGGTCAGCCGGCTATAGCCCGCTACGTCGGCGGCCAGAATGGCAGCGAGCTTGCGGGGCGCATTCATGGCCCGTTGCCTGGCTTGGTGCA
>DASZIA010000416.1:0-4086 GCA_035949535.1 Planctomycetaceae bacterium
CGAATGAGCTGTTTGTCGTCGCTGGACACGTTTTGGCACGAGCCCGAGTGGCGGCGAACGGAGAACCGGGCGCTGCCGCACGTCGTCGGCAAACCGCATCCGGGCCGCGGCAGCGCGCGGCGCCCGTCATCGTCCTGCGTGACGGCGCTCCTGTCAAGCCGTGCCCGTCAAACGGCGATCGGCCGGCCCGACTTCGTCAGCTTCGGATTCGTTGGCAAGAGCGGCTGGCGCGACAACCAGATGCTGAAGCCGACGGCGAACACGAACATCACAATGCTGATTAGCTGCGAAATCGTAAATGGAGTGCCGAACTGCAGCGGCTCGTCATCGCGCAGAAACTCGATCGTGAAACGGGTGATCGCATAAGTGAAAGCGGCGAGCGCGATCACGGCGCCATTCCGCGGACGATAGTAGAAATAGGCATTCGTTAAAAGAAAAAGGATCACCGCCGTGATCGAACTGTAGAGCTGTGTCGGATGCAGCCGCATCGAAGAGTCCTGGTCGGCCCCCAGAAAACCGCGCACCACAAGCGCCATATCGGGGACGCTGCCCATCGGGAACCGGACGCCCCAGGGAAGGTCGCATCGATCGCCGTAGCAACATCCGTTCAAGAAGCAGCCGACCCGGCCGAAGGCCAGACCGACGAACAACGAGGGGACGAGCACGTCGCCCAGCTGGAGGAACGGGATCTTCCGCTGCCGGCAGATCCACCACGCGACGAGTGCTCCCGCAAAGAGGCCCCCGTACCAGACCAGACCCCCGTCCGGCAGATTCACCGCTGACACCAGCAGGTCCCAAGGGTTTTTGAGCACGTATTCGCCATTCCGGTTGTCGAAGAAGACTCGCTGGCCGTACTGGATGCAGTAGAAGATCCGGCAGCCGATGACGCCGGAGATGAACAACCAGATCGCGACGTCCCACATCATCTCCGGCGGATAGCCGACTCGAGTGCCGCGGCGGGCGGCGGACCAGGCGGCTGCCGTAAATCCCAAGAACAACATCGCGCCGAATCCATAGACCGGCAGACTCTTGCCCGCTGAGTGATCGCGAAAGGGGCGGTTCTCGACCGCAGCCTGGAGTTGCTGGCGCATCCGCGGAAGGTCCGCGACCGGCGCAACCTCCTCCGAGCGCGAAGTCGAGGTCGCCAGCCGCAGCCCTTGCTGCAGCGTTTCGACCGCGCTTTTGAAGTCGCCGTTCTCAGCCTGGGCGGCAGAGAGCGTGGCCAGATACTCGGGGTTGCGGGACGAGGTCAGCGCGCACGCCTGTTTCGCGTTGGCAAGAGCGTCCACCGCGTCGCGGACCGAAGCCCGCGGACAGGTGGCTTGAATCCAAGCCAATCGATTGAACGCGATCGCGCTTTGCGGATGATCGCGAAGTGCCGTCTGGAGATCCTCGACGGCCTGCGCATAGTCGAGCTTCTTGACATCGGCCTGAGCCCGAGTGATCAGGGCCTCGAGCAAACCGGGATCGGCCTGCAATTTGGCATCGGCCTCGGCGATCTGCGCGTTTGGCGTCCAATGCGCTATCCACGGCGCGAGGACAATGGCCGCCCCGACCGCGAGCCAGATCCCCGCCGGCACGATCAGGTTGTGGAGCTGGGTGCGCTGCGTCGGATTGCGATACAGCCACACTATGCCAACCAGGCACCACGCAACTAATACGATCCCAAACCCGAAGCCGGGCAGCTCGAACGGACCAATAGTCCAAGGGCCGTCGAGGGGAATGGTAAACAGCGTCTGACGCATGCCTGGGACTCGATGAGGACTTAGGGGCGAGGCTCGATCGTGATTGGCAAGTTATCAATCAAACGGGTGCGTCCGACGTGTGCGGCGACCAGCGCCACCATGTTTTGACGGGGAGTCGCGAGTTCCTCGAGACTTTCCAAGTCGGCGACCACCGCGTAGTCCGGTCGCGCTCCGGCCGTCTCGAGGAGTCGCCGCATTTCGCCGGCGATCGCGCGCACGTCCCGCTCTCCGTGCCGCAGCCGCTCGGCGGCGAGCTGCAGTGATCGGTGGAGGGAAAGAGCCGTTTGGCGTTCGTCCGCGTTGAGATACCGGTTTCGGCTGCTGAGTGCCAGTCCGTCCGGTTCGCGGACCGTCGGACAGGTCCGGATTTCCACAGGGAGGTCGAACTCTTGACACATTTTACGCACGAGAAGTTGCTGCTGAAAGTCCTTCTGTCCGAAGTAAGCGCGGTCCGGCTGCACGATATTGAGCAGCTTCAACACGACGGTCGCCACGCCGCGGAAATGACCGGGACGCGCCGCACCCTCCAAGACTCGCGAAAGCGGTTCGACGTCTACGTAGGTGGAGAACCCCGTCGGATAAAGAGCCTCGACCGTCGGCACAAAGACGAGATCGACTCCCGCGCTGCGGCAATGAGCCAAATCATCTTCCAGCGGCCGCGGATAGCGGGCGAAATCCTCCGCGGGGCCGAACTGCTTCGGATTGACGAAGATGGTGACGGCGGTAAAGCCGCATTCCTCGCCGCAGGCTTGGATCAGACTTTGGTGCCCGGCGTGGAGAGCGCCCATCGTGGGGACGCAGCCGACGGCGCGATCGCCGCGACGGGCTTCGCGCACGGCCTGGCGAACGTCCGCCACCTGGTGGGCGATGATCATGTTGCGTCCGGGGTGAGACGAGCTAACCTTGAATGACGCGCGATTCCCCAACGGCGATGGAAGTAGGCCCCTCACCCCCAGCCCCTCTCCCGCAAGGGGAGAGGGGTTGGGGGAGAGGGGGCACTCGGCGACTCGCGCAGAATCGGGCACCGATCTACTAGAAATGATACCTGCGATTGCGAACGTCGAAATCGCTCTCGGTGAGGCCGACGTTCGTCTTGATGTCGGTGTAGGTGTACTCTTCGATCAGGGGCGGATCGCCGCTGCCGCCGACCGGAAATCCCCACTGCTCGATCCGCACGGGGAAATTCGTCTTCTTGTCGATGAACAGCCGCGTGCGATGAAACAGGAACTGCCGCCGCGGAGTCGGATGGGTGACTTCGCAGACCTGGCAGTCGGTTCCCTGCAGTTTGGCATTGGGATAAAACTGGCAATCGCATTCGCCGTATTTCATTTCCCCCTGCCAGAGGTCGATCAGCGCATCGAGCATCTTCTGCATGCCGATTTGGGTGATCGGGTGCCGCCCCTCGGCCATCGCCGTGGGGCTGCGCGGATCCAGGGAGACCGTGCCGACAAGGCTGCGCAACCCCCCGGGGGGTTCGTGCGCCTGCAGCTGATTCCGATACCGCGGTCCCGCGTAGATCACTTCTCGGCCGGCATTCGCATCGACGAATTTCAGATAGACGCTAAACGGCTGCTGCCGGAACTTCATCTGCATCTGGCCGGTAAACATCGTGCGTCCGACCAGCTCGCGCTTGGTGAAGAGGGCCTCATAATCGTGAACGCTGGCAATCGCGTCGCGGCTGCCCTTGGCGATCTTCATGAACGGTGTCAGCGGATGTTCTTTTTTGGGGTCTTTTTTGGGGGGATCGTCCGCTGAGGCGGCGAGCCCCATCAGCCCGCAGGCACCGAGAGCCAATGTTCCCAGAACAAACCGACGCGGCGATCGATTTAGGTGTTGCATGCACTCCTCACAGCAGGCGGCTGTCGAGAGATTCAGGCCGCCCAGGCAAAGCGTTGGAAATTGAAAATTGGCCTTTTGCCAAACTGTTGCTGAACTTCTTACAAGCCGCGAAGCGCGGGTTTCACGCGCGAAGCCCTGAGGCGAGCGCGTTTACCCAAGAGAATCGCCTCCCCGAACTGCAACTCGAGCGCCGCCGCGGAAAAAACTCGAAGCGTGGCACATCCTGGCAAGCGGCCCAAATTTTGCGACCGTGGCTCGGCCATGCGGCAGTTTGAGCACCCGGTTTCATAGCAGACAACTGCCGTTGTGAGAAGAGTGAACGTGGGTTAGCATCCGCTCCCCCCGAAAGACCCACGGGGGAAGCGGACGCCCGTTTTCCGACGCAGCCCGGTCGTGGATTGGCCGGAGTCGCTCGCGCTCGGAGCCGACGTTCCGTCGCGGTCGTGCATGGAGGTACCCCGCGTATGCGCTCGTCCATGAGCGGATCGATTGCCACGTGTCT
>DASZIA010000417.1:0-11099 GCA_035949535.1 Planctomycetaceae bacterium
GAAGGATCTCGATCTCGCCGCCTTGCAGGAGGTTCGCAGCCCGCTGTTTGGCTTGGGCGGGCCGCAAGTTTCCGACGTGGCCGAGCGACTGAAGATGGGCTGGCTGTTCGTGCCCGCCGAGAAGCGCTGGTGGCACAACCATTACGGCAACGCCCTGTTGACGCGGCTGCCGCTCACCGATTACGTCCGCATTCCACTCCCGACCCCGAGCCGGCAACGGTTTCGAGCCGCCTTGCTGACCAACGTCGAGCACTGGGGGCGGACCGTTCATGTGCTGACGGTGCACATCGACAAGGACGAAGAGGGAGATACACACAACATCCAGCTCCGGACGTCGTTCGACTTGTTTCTCTCTCTGAGCGAACCGGCGATTCTGTTGGGCGACCTCAACGAGTTTTCCACGCACCCTGAGCTGGTCCGCTTGCTCAAGACCCCCGGCGTACACAACGCGCTGGCCGATATCCCCGGCCCGACGGTCAAAAAGAATCCCATCGATTGGATCATCACGCGCGGACTGCGAACGGTCCGGGCCGAATGGATCGCCAATCCCGCGTCCGACCATCCGGTGGCGCGGGCAGACCTCGAGCTTGCTCGCGAACTCGTCTCTCAGACGATTTCACCCCCGGCCCCCGAAGCGCTGCATGACTGACCGAGGAACTCCGTGACAACATCGCGCTTTCGCCCTGCGGACGAAGTGTTCCGCTACCGTTGGATCTATCTCGGGCTGTTGATCGCTTTCGCAATCTGGGGCTGGGTCGACGTCGTGCCTCGGGGCATGGTCGACCGAGAGCGGATCAACGAGCACCGGACCGACTTCACCGTCTACACCGAGGCGGGGGCCGCATTCTTCGATGGCCGGGACCCCTATCAGGTGAGCAATCCGCGCGGATGGCACTACCTGTATCCGCCCATGTTCGCGATTCTGGTCGCCCCCCTGCACGCACTGCCGCCAATGGGGCAGGTCGCCGTCTGGTTTGTGCTCAGCGTGGCCATGCTGTTTGGCTGCTACTTCGAGTTGCGGCGGATCCTCGACTTCGCGCTTGCGCGATCGTTAAGCGACCCGAACGGATCGGCGCGACTGGTGTTCTGGATTTGTAGCGCTGCCGTGGCGACCGCTCTCGTTCCCGCCTTCAATTGTCTTCAACGCGGCCAGGTCGAGGTATTGAAACTCTACCTGCTGATGCTCGGCTTCCGGATTGCGCTGACCGGAACCCGCGTCAGCCACTGGGTAGTCGCCGGAATCGTGTTTGCACTGGCGGGGATCCTCAAGCTGACTCCCCTTCTGCCGGTGATGTGCCTACTGCTCTATGAGGTCTGCGCGGCTTGGACGACGCGGCGGCAACCACAGGTCTGGCGCAGGCCGGTTTCTCTGGCCGCGGGTCTCGGCGCCGGCCTTTTGTTGTTCGCCTTGCTGCTTCCGGCCGCGCTGACCGGCTGGAATGGGAATCTCGGTCACCTGCAGACCTGGTTTTCTAAAGTCGTCACGAAAGTGGTCGACGTCCGCACGTCGGATTTTGGAGAAGACGTGCGAACCGTCAGAAATCAAAGCCTCGACAACGCGGCCTACCGGTTTGGGAACTTCCTCAGCTGGCAGTTCGCTGGCGGCCCCGACGACACGCTGATCGACCATCCGCACGACGCATCGCTGAGACTGCCGATGGATGACCCGAGTGCCGGCACGCTGATCGTTATCGGTCGCATTCTGGCTCTGGCCATCCTGTTCCTGTTCGTGGTTCGAGCGGGTTCCAAGGACGACGCGTTGGGTCGCGGGACAGTATTCAGTCTCGCGTGCGTGGCGACACTCGTGGTCTGCCCCGTGGCGCGGGCCTGCTATTACGTTCTCTTTCTTCCTGCGATCCCGTACGTTTGTGGAAGGCTCGTCTTGCTGGGTCAGCCGCGGAGGGCCGCCTTCTTCGCCTCGCTTCCCATCGCCTTGGTGTGGTCACACTACGTGATGCTGTCGGCTACCGGACGGACCGGCATCTTGGGTCTCGGGGCTACAGTCTGGTTTCTTGGCAGTTGCGTCTTGCTCGAACGGCGGGCGGACACGCGAACCGAGCCGCAAACGAACCTCCCGGCACCATCCGAGAATCGCACCGAAGAGCGCGAGACGCTCGTCGTCGCGGCTTGAGAGTCGTCACGAACTGATCGTGCTCAGTGCCAGGCGAATTTCGTCGAGCCACGCTCGCGTCTCTTGCGGCGAGCGGTGAATCACGACCGTCTTGCCTTGGTCGGCAAACTGTCGGAGCAGCGGAGGGTACTCCCGGCGGAGGCGGCCGTGCGTTTGTAACGCCCAGAGAATGATCGACTCGCGGGAAAATGCGCGGCGCAGGCTCTCTTGGTTCCCGTTGCAGCAGCTCTCGGAGTTCCGAATCCGTCTTGCCGTCCGGCGAATCAGTCTGGTCACGATTAGTGACAGGGGGTAATCCAGCCAAACGAGGCAATCGGCCCGTTCCCAGACTAAATCGCGTACGGAACGATAGTTGCCGTCAGTAACCCAGCGGGGAGCATCCAGAGCTTTGGCGACTTCGTGGCGAAAGAGATCGCTTGGGACCAGAGTCCAGCCGGGCTGCCAATTCAGAGCATCCAATTCGATCGGGACGCTCCCTAATATTCGCGAAACCTCGGCGGCGAGCGTGGTTTTGCCGGAGCCGGTCGTTCCGATGATCGCAATTCGCTGCATATCTCGCGGATGTCGCAAAGTTTCTTTTTGACTTGCCAACGCTCGCGATGTCTACTGAAGCTATCCGGCTGCTCGGATTTGGTGCCTGCCCGGAAGTGCTGCCTGCTCGGAAGTTGGTGATTGTATCTCTCTGTTCAATTCGCAGGGGAGGAGCCGTCGATGTGTACAGTTCGCGAAATCCTGTCGAACAAGGACCCTGGGGTCGCATCGATCGGGCCACGGGCCAGCGCCCTGGAAGCGGCCATTTCAATGAACCGCCAGAAGGTCGGGTCGCTGATGGTGATGGACGGGGACAACGTCGTCGGCATCATCACCGAGCGAGACCTGCTGCAGCGGGTTCTGGCAGAACAGCGCGACCCCGCCAAGACCCGCGTTGAAGAGGTCATGACGACGGAGGTTCTGTGTTGCCAGCCTCATACGACAATCGATGAGGCCCGCTCCGTCATGAAGAATCGAAGGGTCCGTCACCTGCCGGTCGTCGATGAAGCGGGGCTGCACGGCGTCATCTCGATCGGCGACTTGAACGCGTACGAGGCCCACAGCCAAGACGTCACGATTCACGTCCTGACCGAGTACATTCACGGCAGGGCGTAGTTGCCTGGAATCATCTTTGCGCCGGCGGGTTCTGCAGACGATCGAGGAGCTTTTCCTCGGTCCCAAGCTCCGCTTGGGACCGCACTTTCCCGAAGCTCCGCTTCGTTCCCGCGAGCACTCACCGCCAGTCTGTGACCACGTCGATCAATCCGGGCGAGCCGGCGTAATTCCGGGCGCTCGAATAACGCCAATGCAGCGGATCGTCGACGTATCCACGCGCCACCGGATTGTTGTGAATGTATTCCAGCTTCTGCCACATGATCGCCACAGTCCGAATCTGCTCCGGATGGTTGCCCTCCTGCCAGACCTGGTAGTCGCTGTCGGCCGTGTGTCGAAGCTTGTGGGCTTCCAACTGGCGGAGCAGGACCGTTGACGATCGGCGTTCTAACAGATCGATGAGCGAGCGGGCCGTGAACGATTTAAAGTTCTGCATCACAGTCGACAGATCAGGAGCCGATTCAATCAGGTGCAAGTGGTTTTCGAGGATGACGTAGCCGAAAATCATTAAGCCGCGCTGGCGCTGACAGTGTCGCCAGGAATCGTAGAGGATGTCGACCGCTTCGGGACGGGTGAAGACGGGAAGCCAGCCGACAATCGTGTCGGTGAGGAAGTAAGGGTATTTGGTTTCGAAGAGGCGGTAGCGCGAGCGGGTCATGCTGGCCATAGTGCGCGAAGCAGAGCTTCGGGGAAGTGCGGTCCCAAGCGGAGCTTGGGACCGAGGAACGAGGCCTGCCCATAGCCAAGAGGTCACGATTTACGTCCTGACCGAATACATTCACGGCCGGGCGTAATCGCCTGGAACCGTCTCCCGCCCACTCTAGTGCTTTGTACACGATAGACGCTGTATTGGTGCCACTGGCGGCAGCTTTGGGCCGCCAGTGCTCGGCCCGCGAGGTCGAGTTCGGACGAAGACACTGGCGGGCCCGAGCCCCCGCCAGTGGCACCCAGATTGGGACGAGTTGAATGCTTCAATGGCCCGACGCTTCATCCCGCGCTTCCGCATGCGTCGCGTGAGCCTCGTGCGCGTCCTCCGGTTCGAGGTAGCCGATCGCATAAGCCGTGGCCACGCCAATCAACAGGGCCAACGAGAGCTTGACCCGGTCGTGCGAGTGAAACTCAAGCTCGGGGAGCAGGTCTGCCAGAGAAATGCAGACGAACACGCCGGCCGAAAAGGCCAGGGCGGCACCCACGATGGACGTTTGGAATTCGGAGAAGTGGCTGAATCCGAGGAAAAACAGGGCCACGCCCACCGGGCAGAGTGCGGCGAAGGCAAAGTTGACTGCGTGCTGCAACCTTCGCGGAGCCTGCTGGGCCCGCATCAAGATCGAAATCGGGACCGTGTCGAGCGGCTTGTGGAGCAGAATCGCCAAGAACGTTCCGACGCCCCACAACCCGGCGTGCCCCTCCTGCGCGTCGGCCGCAACGCTTGCCGCCAGAGCCACGCCGTCGAGAAGGGTGTGAATTCCCAATCCAAGCAGCACGCCCATCCAACTCAATTGCCCTGGCGGATGATGTGAGTGCGGCTCGCATGTCGCCGAGTGAACGTGCGGCGGCTCGGCCGCTTCGTGCTGGTGAAAGTGGAAGGCCCGAATCAGGAAGAACATCGTCAAGAGGCCGCCCATCATCCAGATAACAGCCCGATCGAGCGATCCCAACGCCGCAAAGGCGTGCGGCAACATGTGCAAGAGGCCGATGCCCAGCATCAGTCCGCCGCACAGGCTGATCGAGATCTGCAACCGTGTGTGCGTCAGCCGCACGATCAGCGGCAGCCAGCCGCCGGCGAGCGACGCCAACACGACTGCGGCGGAATAGGCCGCCGCCACCCAGAGCAGGCCGTGCGAACCGAGCAATGAACACTCTCCAAAATGACGCCGCCGGCGGTCGACGGCTCGAAGGGCGAATCGTAGTCTCCGAGTGATCCCAGCTCAAATCGAGCGTTGCGAAGGAGCCGCTCAGAGCCGCGTGCCTCGGCGACCGACCGCTTGCTCCAGCGTGACAAAGGCGCGCCGCCCTGGCTACCATCACCAAGCCGGCCGAACCCGGCAGGGCCGAGATTTCGATCACGAGACGGCCCATTCATCTCCCCAGGAGCCCGCAACCGTGCCGCATTTTTGGGCGACAATGCAATTCGGCACGGTCCCCTATTTGTCGTTGCCCGTGGTCGTGCTCCTCTTAGCCGCGCTGGCTCTGGCGTTTGATTTCACCAACGGCATCCACGACGCTGCGAACTCGATCGCGACGGTCGTCTCGACGCGCGTGCTCAGCCCGTCGGTGGCCGTGGCTTGGGCCGCCTTTTTCAACTTTGTGGCGTTCGGGGTGTTTCACCTTCGCGTCGCGCGAACGATGGGGACCGGACTGATCGACCCCAGCATCGTCGACAACAGTGTGATCGCGGCGACCTTGCTGTCGGCCATCTCGTGGAATCTGTTCACGTGGTATCTGGGTCTGCCCACGAGTTCGTCGCATGCGCTGACCTTCAGCCTGATTGGAGCGGGCTTTGTCAAAGGAGGCTGGCGCGTGCTCGAGTGGGACGGAATCGGAAAGGTCGCCGCCTTCGTCGTCCTCTCGCCGGTGATTGGCGGACTGTTGGGGGCGCTGATCGCTGTCATCGTGATGTGGTTGTTTCACCGGGCCAGCCCGCGCCGCGTCGAAAAGTTCTTTCGCCGCGGGCAGTTGGTCTCGGCCGCGTTTTACAGCCTGGGACACGGCGGCAACGACGCCCAGAAGACGATGGGCGTCATCTTCGTGCTCTTGATCGCCGCCAGTCAGGGGGGCAAGGCCTTTAAAACCCCGACCGATGTGCCGACCGAAGTGGTGCTGGCCTGCTATCTGGCGATGGGAATGGGGACGATGCTCGGTGGCTGGCGCATCGTCAAAACGATGGGCCAGAAGATCATTCATCTGCGTCCCATGGACGGCTTCTGCGCAGAGTCCGGCGCCGCCCTGACCTTGATCGCGGTGATTTTTGGCGGCATTCCCGTGAGCACCACGCACACAATCACCGGCGCAATCATCGGCGTCGGCTCGATCAAGCGGCTCTCCGCCGTGCGCTGGGGCGTGGTGGCCAGCGTCGTCTGGGCCTGGATCCTCACCATCCCGACCACGGCCGTCGTCTCGGGACTGATCTGTTGGGCCCTGCAGCACGCGTCGTAGACGCTGTGCTCTAGCGGCGAAGCGTCCCAGGACCGCCAATCAGCCCGTCGACAAGAGTCGCGAGCTGCTCGCCCCGCGCATCGAGGGAAATCACCTTGCCGTGACGGTCGATGAGGATGATCGTCGGGATGCCGGTAATTCCGTAGAACTCGGCGTTCGGATCCGAAAAGCCGTGTTTCTTGCCCTCGGCCTTCGCGGGCTCGGAATTGTGCAGGATCCTCCAAGGCAGATCGTTGTCTTTGAGGAACTTCCCGAGCTCGGGACCGTCGTCGTCGAGGCTGATGCCCACGACTTCCAGCCCGCGATCATGGTATTTCTCGTAGATCTTCTTGAGATTGGGCAGCTCGGCGAGACACGGTCCGCACCAGGTCGCCCAAAAATCGACGATCACCACCTTGCCCTTGTATTGGCTGATGTCGAACGGCTTGCCTTCAACGGTCTTGCCCGAGACTTTGATCTTGTCGCCGGCCAGCAAGCGGGCCCGTCGCACGGCTCCGGTCTTCAACACCTCGCCGAAAGAACGGATGTCGTCATCCAGGTTCTGGCTGAAGATTTCGCCGA
This sequence comes from Planctomycetaceae bacterium, assembly GCA_035949535.1. Classification (GTDB taxonomy): domain Bacteria; phylum Planctomycetota; class Planctomycetia; order Planctomycetales; family Planctomycetaceae; genus DASPSM01. Next base: position 6,992 of record DASZIA010000417.1, read on the forward strand.
AAGTTTGATAGGCCGCCGCCGCATTCTCGCCGTCGCCGAGCGACTCGAGCAGACGGCCGAAGTTCTCGGCCAGCTTGAAATACGTCTGCGGTTTTTTCCGTAGGGCGGCGGCGAGCGAATCGACCAGGGCGTGCCGCTCTTTTGCGTCGAGCGTCGGCACGGTCGACATTTTGAAGTCGAACCAGGCGACTTGCCCCATTTCGGCCAGCTCGGGGCGCTTGTCGTGCCGGAGTTCGTCCGCGAACTTGAGCCCCTTGGCCGACGCTTCCGGCGCGCCCACCATCAGCAAGAGCTGGTACGCCTGCAGCTTCGACTTGAGCGCGTCAACTTCCTGCTCCTCGTTCGGCTGGCTGGCAAGGATTTTGTCAGCGGCGCTCAAGATCGCCGTCCGCGACGTGGTCAGGAACTTGATCGCGTCGGTCTCGGAATCGAACTCGGGCCGCAAGGCCTCGATCTTGCCGATGAATCGCGCGAGCTGCGGGATGCTGGCCTTGGCGGGAACGACAAAGGTCTCGGGGGGAATCGCTGAACCCTTGAGCGGTTTGGCGTTGTCCCCTTTCCCCTCGTCGGACGACTGAGAGGCCGGCTTGTCCTGCGCCGACGAGACGCCTGTGCGACCGATCAACATTCCCGCGACTGTCACCAGAACCATTCCACCGATTGCAATCCGAATCGGCCGCGACGCTAACTTCCGCATCGAATTTTCCTTGATCAATTCCCGTCGGGCAGAACGCACAGTTCCCCTTAGGCAAAATCCCCAATAACGCGATCGAATCATAGGCAAGGACGCCTCTTCCGGCGAGTCCAACCGCCGCAGGCGGTTCGTGCAGGCTAGCTGCCTGGGTGCCGCAAAGAAGGGGACGCGGCTAGCCCGCAAAGAAATAGCCGGCACCGGTTCGGTCCGCCGCAGGCGGTTCGTGCAGGCTAGCTGCCTGGGTGCCGCAAAGAAGGGGACGCGGCTAGCCCGCAAAGAAATAGCCGGCACCGGTTCCGTCCGCCGAAGGCGGCTTATGCAGGCTAGCTGCCCGGGTGCCGCAAAGAAGGTGACGCGGCTAGCCCGCAAAAAAATAGCCGACGGGCGTTGTCGGTTGTCACCCGGGCGATTTGCTCGAGAGTCAGGTTGCGAACGCTCGCCAGGACTTCCGCCGTGTGCCGCACATAGGCCGGTTCATTTCGCTTGCCCCGAAAGGGCGTCGGCGCCAAGTACGGGGCATCGGTTTCGACCAACAGCCGGTCGAGCGGCACTTGGGCGGCCACGGCGCGCAGGGCGTCGTTCTTCTTAAAGGTCAACATGCCGGCAAACGAGATGAACATTCCCAACTCGACGCACGCCAGCGCCGTCTCAATATCTCCAGAAAACGAGTGCATGACGCCCCGCAACGTTCCGCTAGCTGCTGCCTGCCGCAATTGAGCGAGCACGTCGCGATCGGCCTCGCGACAATGGACGATGAACGGCAAATCCAAGCGCCGAGCTAGCTCGAGGTGCTTGTCGAAATACTCGACCTGCATCTCGAACGGGGCGTGATCCCAATAGCGGTCCAACCCCGTTTCGCCCACCGCCACGACTTTCGGCTGCGTCGCCAACTCTTCAATGATCTCCCAGTCCCCCGGAGCGGCCTGCGAAACGTAGTTCGGCTGAATGGCCACGGCGGCATACACGTTCGGGTAAGTCTGCGCCAGCGCGATCGCGGCCCGGCTGGTGGCCACCGTGATACCAATCGAGATCATCGTCTCGACGCCGGCCGCCGCCGCCCGAGCGACAACCTCGTCCCGATCGGGGCGAAACGCCTCTTCGTCGAGATGCAAGTGCGTGTCGATGAGTTGCATGGACCGCATTGTAGAAGCTCGCAACGAATTTCGCGCCGGGCGCCCACGACCGACCTCGCTCGACGAGATCCGCGAATTCCAGCTTGCCGGCGTGCCATGCTCACCGCTTTGTGTAAGGATGCGCCGGTTGGAAAGACATGCCCACGCCGAGCCGTGGGCATGTCACCCAACCGCGACAGCCTCGAATTGTAGGGTGGGCCGAGGCCCGCTTCGGGCCGAAGGCCCACCATCTTGGACTTGGCCGGCGCGCGTCGGAAATGGTGGGCCAGCGGACGGAAGCCGTCCTCGGCCCACCCTACTTGCTATAGTCGCCGCCGCTAGAATGACGGCATGTGGCAATCCGTCGTATTCGCGATTCTCGGCTTGGGGCTGCTAGCATCCCTTGCTGCGGTCGTTAGATTTCAGAGCGACGAACCGGCCCCGACAAAGAAACCCCACCCGATTCGGCTCACCCTCTTTATGCTCATTGGGGCGGGCTTTGCATCATGCTCTACGGGAATCTCCGGTGGTCGTGGCCAAGACGATCCAACTGTCTGGGAGCGCGTCATGCCATTGATCTATGCCATGTGTGGGGCGCTTGGCGGGATGACAACAGAGCTTTTCGTGCGCTGGGGCCAACGTGACTGAGCTCGCGTGCGAATCGCGAAACGTGACGGCATGAGCGACGAACCGAAGAAACGGACGCGGGCTTGGATCTGGTGGGCTGCGGTTGCCCTGCTCTTGCTTGCGTACCCGCTGTCTGCCGGACCAGTCGGAAGGTGCGTCCTCAAGTCATCCAACCCACAGGCCAAGTGGCAAACGCTTAGGACAGTCTATGCGCCGATCTTCTGGTTACGTCGCCATTCCGGTTCGGCACAGCCCGTGATTGACTGGTACTTGCTGCGATTCTGGGATTCATAAACTCCCACGCCAAATCGCTCGGATTCGCTTTTCAAACGCAGGCACTACCGAATGACGGCATGAGCGACGAACCGGACAAGCCCAAAGCGTCGAGTTGGATCGCGTTCTGGATCGTCATGGGGGCGCTGTTCGGATTTGCGGTTTTGTCGCGAGTGTTCAATTCCCCGAACACCGATGCTCCGAAAAGTTCAGGCGGCCAAGCCCCTCCGATATCCACGCGCATCCAGTTTGGGGCGGACAAGGCTGTGGCAATTGCCATTGAGGAAGTCAAAAAACGGGAAGGCTGGTCCGGTAATCCCGATTGGGCGAAAGTAGAAGCAGATGAGGCACTTACATGGGACGTCACCGTTAGACGCGGGCCGCGACCCCCGGTCGTCGAACGACACGTCGTTGTCAGCGCCCAGACAGGCAAGGTGCTGAATTACTACTGACCCCGGCACTTCCCGTTGACCCAGCTGACGTACCCTACCGCCTTTCCAAGCAAGTGCCGCACTTTTCGGGCAGACGCGACCTTCTGGCAAAGCCCAGGGCTTTGCGTCAAAGGCGTTCTAGCCTTAAGAGTCGGACGATTGCCCCAAAAGTCGGACCGCGGGTTGGTTGGGCTATTTCCTCGACTCCAACTCGTCGAGCAGCTCTCGCAAAAGTTGATTTGACTCGGTTTGCAGGCGCACGAGTCGCGAGAGGTTTCGGAAGGCCACGAACGCTCCAATGACCAATGCAACCCAGACGAGCAAGTAGACGACGGGGAACAAACTCATCATCGGAGAAGAAAAGTACATTGTGAACGTCCCCCTGGGTTGACGTGCTGGTCTCTTTTGCGACGCTGGCCGCGGCTGTGACTATGCCGCGATTGTACCGGGACCGGCGGACGTCTGCCTGCGCACGCTGACGTAGGGTGTGACCAGCTCGCGCCGCGAGCGCCGGCACACCATTTGAGCGAATCGGAGCGGTGTGCCGGCGCTCGCTTTGCGAGCTGGTCACACCCTACGAATGCGCCGCCGTTCGCCCCCAGGCATCAGAGCCGCCCCCCAACTATTTTCCAACTTGTTTCTACGCGCATAGAAACTCGGGCTTCTGCGATCAGTCCCGATCTGGGAAAATAAGGGATGGCACCTTCATTTTACGCAGCGCTTTACGGGGTTTCTCGCATGCAGATTGGAAACGGGCAAAAATCATTCTTGGTGGGCGGGCGGACTTACTTGGACTTTGCCGAGGCCGTCCGGGCGCAAGGTCTTCGGCTGAAAGACTTTTTCCGGCGGGGCGGGATCAGCGAGGAAGAGCTCGAGGCCCTGCCCGAGCGGGTCATTCCCGAGGGAGCTACGCCGGAAAATTACGATCCGGAGTCAGAGTGGCCCATCTCCGCGGAGCTCGACAAGTTGTT
>DASZIA010000418.1:0-16957 GCA_035949535.1 Planctomycetaceae bacterium
CCCGGCGACGGCCTGTTGCCGGAAGGACGGGTCGTCCGCGGCAAGGTGGTCAAGGACGGGCCGTTCGTCGAGTCGAAAGAGATCGTCGGCGGCTACTCCGTTGTCGAGGCTCCGACGATCGACGCCGCGGCCGAATTGGCTAAGGGCTGCCCCGCCTTGCTCTATGGCGGCGCGGTTGAGGTCCGAACCCTCGCTGGGCTCTCGGCCCAGCTGTAAGCGACGCCGCGGGTCTTGGCTTCTCAAGACCGGTTGTTTGCTCGTCTCAAGAATTCGAATCTTCCGACAGCCTCCAAAAATAGGCTGGATCGGACAGGCTACGTCCGCTTCACCCTTAATTCACTCGTCAATTCACCCGAGGAAATCACGATGAAAGCGATCACGATTTACACGTTCGCCTTGGCGACCGCCGCGGCGATGCTGTCCGTTGCGTCTGCAGGCGAAAAGCACACCGACCATGCGCCGGCCAAAAACGCCGACCTCGAGAAATTCAAAGCGCTCAGCGGCGTCTGGGAGATGACGGGGGCTCCCGATGAGCACGGCGCACCAGGCGGGACGGTGAGCTATAAGGTGACGGCCGGTGGCAACGCCGTGCTCGAAACCGTCTTCGCGGGGACCGAGCACGAGATGGTTACTCTGTACTACGTGCAGGGTAACGGGCTGGCGCTCACGCATTATTGCATGTTGGGGAACCGCCCTCATATGCGGACGGTGCCGACGTCAGAGCCGAACCAGATTCGCTTTCGCTGCCCGGAGGGAGAGGATCGGGCGCTCGAGTCGGAAGAGCATATGCACCAGGCGACCTTCACATTCCTCGACGCCGACCACATAAAATCAGAGTGGGTCCTCTATAAGGACGGCAAACCAGAGATGACGCATGCGTCGACGTTCGTGCGGAAAAAGAAATGAGTCCCGGCCACCCGCCTAAGGAGGCTATGGTCACGGTCCCTGACGCCCTCGCAGACGCGACGGCGGCTCCGGCCCTGGCCTCCGCTTCAACGCACCCGCTGACCGTCGCGCCGCTCGTGGAGCATTTTTTCCGCCACGAAGCGGCGCGACTGGTTTCGGTGCTGACGCGCGTCTTCGGGTGGCGCCACTTCGACCTCGTCGAGGACATGGTGCAATCCACGCTGCTGGATGCACTGCAAGCGTGGCGCGGTCAGGTGCCCGAAAACCCTTCGGGCTGGCTGCACCGAGTCGCCAAAAACAAAATCCTCGACGCGCTGCGACGCAATCAGATCGGGCGTCGCGTCGTCGAGGAGCTGGCCGCCACGCAGACACCCCACGAAGGCGAGCTCGATGAGCTGTTCCTGGACTCCGAAATCGAAGACAGCCAGCTCAAAATGATGTTCGCCTGCTGCCATCCGCGGCTGGCGCGTGAGAACCAATTGGCACTCACGCTCAAGGCGCTGTGCGGCTTCGGCAACTCGGAGATCGCCCGCGCCCTGTTGGTTGAGGAAGAGACCGTCAAGAAACGGCTGCAACGAGCGACTCGAGATTTGGTCGAAAATCAAATTCAACTCGAGCCGCCCCCGGCCGATGAACTCGTCTCGCGACTCGACAGTGTCCATCAGGTCCTCTATCTGCTCTTCAACGAGGGTTACAGCTCCTCGGCGGGCGAGGCGGCGATTCGCGAGGACCTGTGCGAAGAGGCCGCTCGGCTCTGTCACCTGCTTTGCTCGCAGCCGCGCTTCGCGACGCCCCCCACGCAGGCACTCATGGCGCTGATGTTGTTCCACGCGGCCCGGTTCGATGCGCGCCTCGATGCGAGCGGTTTCGTGTTACTGATCGAAGATCAGGACCGGGGCAAATGGGATAAACGGTTGATTCGGCGCGCCCAAGAATTTCTCGACCTGTCGGCCCGCGGGACCGTCGTGTCCGTCTTTCATCTCGAAGCCGGCATCGCCTTGCATCATTGCGCTGCGAAGAGCTTCGTCGAAACGAACTGGCCGGAGATTCTGCGGCTGTACGACTCCCTGATTGCTCTTCACCGTTCGCCCGTCTATCTGCTGAACCGCGCGATCGTCATCGCGCAGATCGAAGGTCCGGCCGCGGGCATTCGCGCCTTGGACGAAGCCGGCTTGGATCCCGCGCTGCAGCGTTACTATCTCTTCCACGCGACTTTGGGTGAATTTTACCGACGCGCCGGCGACTTCGAGCGCGCCCGACGGCACCTCGAAGTGGCTCGCCGGAAGACGAACTCTCCCTTCGATCGCGAAGTCATCGATCGCCGCCTGGCCAGTTGCCATTAGGCCGCGCCCAAAGCTTGGCGTCGCCCTTGGTTGGAAATGGCGGTCGCCTCAGGGGTATGCTGTCAGATGCCGGCCAAGCAATAGGGCGTCCGCGCGGCGCCTCCTGCCGACTCACCTTCCAGGATCCATGCCATGTCGAAGAACGTCACGAAGATTCATCGCCGTGGGTTTTTGAAGACTGCCGCCTCGGCCGGGGCCGCCTGCCTCGCTCCCACGATCATTCCCGCGTCGGCCCTGGGCAAGGACGGGTTCGTTCCTCCAAGCGAGCGAATCATCATGGGGGGCATCGGCATCGGCAACCGGGGGACTTACGACCTCGGCTGCTTCTTGGAGCAAAAAGACGCCCAATTCGTCGCCGTCTGCGACGTGAAGGAAGTCCGCCGGATCGCCGCTAAAAAGAGAATCGACGAAAGAAACGGCAACAAAGACTGCGCGATGATCCGCGACTTTCGCGAGTTGCTCGACCGCAAGGACATCGACGCGGTCCTGATCGCGACCGGGCCGAACTGGCACGCGACCGCCGCGATGACCGCGGCTCGGGCCGGCAAGGACATGTATTGCGAAAAACCCTGCACGAAAAACATCGCGCAAAGCCTGGCGCTGGCTGACACGATGCGTCGCACGGCCCGCGTGTTCCAGGCCGGCACCCAGCGGCGCAACCTGCCGCACTTCGCCTTCGCTTGCTGGTTGGCTCGCACCGGCAAGCTCGGCAAACTCAAGCGGGTCTACGCTCACCCAGCGGGGATGCAGGCCCAGACCAGCGGCTGGATGCCCGCGGAGAAAGAGCCACCGAAGGAGCAGGTCGACTGGAACATGTACCTTGGCCCGGCGGCCTGGCGTCCCTTCAACGCCAAGCTGCTCGACGGTTTTAACTTTGAAAAAGGAGGCGGCCTGGTCGGAGGCGGCGTGCTCGAGTGGGGCTCGCACTGCGTCGACCTGTGCCAGTGGGCGGTCGGCAGCGACCGCTCCGCTCCGGTCGAATACAACCCGCCCAAGGACGGCCAGATCGTTGCCCGCTATGAAAACGGCGTCGAGCTGATCTTTCGAGAGAAAGATTGGATCCCGCTCGGCTCGTGCCCGGTGAGATTCGAGGGCGAAACGGGATGGGTGGAAGCCGGCGACAGCGGCAAAATGGTGCTCAGCTCGCCGGAGTTACTGTCCGGCCGAACGATCCCTGAAATCGGCGGCTACCCGGCCACGTTCCACGTCCGCGATTTCCTGGACGCAGTGAAGGCTCGCAGCCAGCCGAAGGGGAACGCCGACACCGCCTGCTTCGCGCACATCGCCTGTCATGCGACCAATATCGCGCTCTATCTGAATCGCAGTCTCAAATACGATCTCGCCAAGCACGAGTTCATCGGCGACGGAGAGGCCAATCGCCTTCGCTCCGAGGCGCTGCGCGAACCGTGGCGGATTTGAGTTACTGACCACGAATCGCCTCAACCGATTTTCACCGGCGTTTCCTTCAACCGACGACAAAAATAATCGGAATATTGCCGTGCATCTCACTCGCAACCTGAACAACCCTAGTGACTGTTCGCGATCCGACCGGATGCCCCCTCACCCCCGGCCCCTCTCCCGCAAGGGGAGAGGGGGAAAGATGACACGTTGGGACGGGTCGCACGAGACGGCGCTGCCTGCGCAGGAGACCGCGCTACCTGCGCACGAGATCGCATTGCCTGCGCACGAAACCGCACTGCGTACAAATTCTCTCCCCTCTCCCCCCGCGGGAGAGGGGCCGGGGGTGAGGGGGGCTTGTCGTCAGTGGCCTAGAATCGCGTCTGGTCACTGCGCTGGCGCTCTCGCACTACTTCTTGCCTCCGCTACCGTCGCTCAAGCCGGCGGCTGGAATATGGAAGGGGGTCGGGCCCCTTCGCCGAAAAAGGAGCAGGAGCTGATTGCCGTCCTGCGCTCGGACACGCCCAAGGCGAAGAAAGCCGACGCCTGCAAGGACCTGGCCGTCTATGGATCGCAAAAGGCGGTGCCGGATCTGGCGAAACTCTTGGCCGATGAGCAGCTGGCCTCCTGGGCGCGGATTGCGCTGGAAGCAATTCCTGGCCCGGCTTCGGACGCCGCATTGCGAAAAGCAGTCGGTTCGTTGAAGGGTCTGCTGCTTGTGGGGGCGATTAATTCGATCGGCGTCCGTCGCGATGCAATGGCTGCCGAACCCTTAGCGTCCAAGTTGCAAGACCCGGACGCTGACGTTGCGTCGGCTGCCGCAGTGGCGCTCGGACGCATCGGAAATTCCGGTGCCGAGAACGCACTCCAGAAGTCGCTGGCCTCCGCGCCGGCCAAGGTTCGCTCGGCGGTCGCTGAGGGTCTGGTGTTGTGTGCCGAGCGGTCGCTCAAAGAAGGCCGCGCGGAGGAAGCGGTCGCGCTTTACGACGCCGTCCGCAAGGCGGATGTGCCCCACCAGCGCCTGTTGGAGGCGACTCGCGGCGCGATTCTTGCCCGGAAAGATCAGGGGATCGCGCTGTTGCTCGAGCAGCTCAAATCGCCCGATAAGAAGATGTTCCAAATGGCGCTGGGCACGGCCCGCGAGTTTCCGGGCGGAGAGGTCGATCGGGCGTTGGCAGAAGAGATCGCTCAAGCGACTCCGGACCGAGCCGCGCTTGTGATCGGCGCGATGGCCGATCGCAAAGACACAGTCGTCCTCAGCGCGTTGCTCAAGGCGGCTGAGCGTGGTCCGCAGCCGGTTCGCATTGCGGCCATCGGCGCAATGGGTCGCGCGGGCAACGATTCGTGTGTCGACTTGCTGTTGCACATCGCACTCGATCCGGACGCGGATTTGGCCAAAGCGGCGAAGTCGGCGCTGATCGATCTGCCTGGCCAGGCCGTGGACCCGGATCTCGTGACGCGATTGCGTGGCGCTCAGGGCAAAGTGTATCCGCTGTTGATCGAGCTGGTCGGGGAGCGCCGGATCAAAGCGGTCGAAGATCTTGTCAAAGCCTTGGAGAGTTCTGACGACGCTGTTCGCGTGGTGGCCCTTAAGTCGCTCGGAACAACAGTTCCGGCGAACCAGCTGTCCGTGCTGATCACGCAGGTCGTCTCTCCGAAGCATGAACAGGACCTGGCTGAGGCCGAGCGCGCTCTAAAGGCGGCCTGCGTGCGAATGCCCGATCGGGAGGTCTGTGCGAAGGAGCTTGCTTCGGCCATGGAACGCGCCCCCGGACCGACAAAGATCGCGCTGCTCAAGATCGTGGGGGCAGTCGGCGGAACCGAAGCGCTCGCGTCGCTCGGGGCGGCCGCCAAATCGAGCGACTCCGAATTGCAAGACGCCAGCAGTCGACTGCTCGGCGAGTGGATGACCGCAGACGCCGCGCCGGTCTTGCTCGATCTGGCGAAGACCGCGCCGGGCGAAAAATATCGCGTGCGGGCGCTGCGCGGGTACATCCGCATCGCGCGACAATTTGTGATGTCCGATCAACAGCGCTGCGAGATGTGCCAGTTTGCGATGGCAGCCGCCACGCAGCCGGCTGAACAAAAGCTGGTGCTGGACGTCCTCAAGCTGAAGAAATACGAGAGCCTGGCGACGCTCCAACTCGCCGCCAAGTTCACCCGCGATTTTCCCAAATTGAATCACGAAGCCTCTCAGGCTGCCCTGTTCATCGGCCGAGACCTGGGCGATGAAAAACACAGCGGCACGGTCGACGAAGTGAAGGACATCTTGTCCCACGCCCGATTGGAAAAAGTGAAGCTCGAAATCGTCAGCGCTGAATACGGGGCCTCCGGCAAAGAGAAAGATGTCACCAAGACGCTCCAGAAGCTGGCCACCGACCAGCAGCTGATTTCGCTGCCGTCGCCCAGCTATACGGCCGCGTTCGGCGGCGACCCGGCGCCGGGAACCCCGAAGCAGCTCCGAGTGAGTTATCGGATTAACGGCAAAGCGGACGACGCGACATTCGGAGAGAATGCGCTCGTCATTCTGCCCATGCCCCGGTAAGCGGGGACCGCACGTGAAGGAAGTGCTTGGGCTCGGGCTAGCTCTTGGTCTTGAACACGAGCAGATAGGGCAGGGCCGGATGGCCCTCGGTGTCTTTGAAGTTTCCAAACTTCTGGCTGTTGAGCCAGATCGCGTACCCCGGTGAATGGACTAGGGACGCTCATGACAGGCGCTCAAAGCTGGATCGACGGCTTGCAACTGCAGAGGCACCCAGAAGGAGGCTGGTTTCGGGAAACCTACCGATCCAACGAAGTGATGGGCCGCGCGGCGTTACCGCCCCGTTTTGGTGGCGATCGGACATTCTCGACGGCGATCTATTTCCTGCTCGACGGTGACGACTTTTCGGCGCTTCACCGCATCAAGCAGGACGAAGTCTTCCACTTCTACGACGGATCGGTGCTCAACCTGCATGTCATTGAGCCGCACGGCAGTTACTCGATGGTCAAGGTGGGCCGAGACCTTTCGGCCGGTCAATTGCCGCAGGCGGTCGTGAAGGCCGGCTGTCTTTTCGGAGCGACGGTCGGCGATCCTCGGTCCTATTCTTTGGTGGGCTGCACCGTGGCTCCCGGATTCGATTTCGCCGACTTCGAGCTGCCCGACCGCGAGGAGCTTTGCCGCCAGTTTCCTCAGCATCGGCAGCTAATCGAGCGGCTGACTCGGTAGACGACGCGCCCAACGGCTCTGGGTGACGCGCGAGCCTACGTTCCCTCTGCAAAGAACTTGGCCGGCTGGAATTCGCGAGTCAAAGACTCCATCCACTGTAGATGCGGGAACGCAGCGGACGTTAGATTACGTAATCATGCGGAAGATCCAGCCGAGCGGTTTGCGTCGATGCGCGATTTCGCGAAAGTTTCTCACCGCCCTCTGAGCAGACCTTTTCGCGAGGAAACGTCGCACATGGAATCGTCCGAGAGCGAACCGACTCCGCCCGCACCTCAAAAGCTGAATCGAATCAGACACCAGCCATTGCCGACGACGCTTCCGCCGCGGACACGCGTCCCGACGAAAAAGAAGCGAAAACGATGGATTCCGGTCGGCTACGGTGTGATCGCGGCGACAGTACTAGTTGTGGTCGGGGCGGTGATCGGCGCCTTTGTCGTCGGGAGCCGCGATAAGCCCGAGGTTGCGGCCGTCGATCAACACCCAACTCGTTTCGTTGATTTCGCTTCTCGTTCGGGAGACGCGGTCGAACCGGGGTCAGTGCAGCCGCAGAGCGATTCATCGCCCAATCAGCCGCAATCTCGGATTTTCCCGTCGGGCACAAGCGAGGAGCCGGCGGTTGCTCGGGGCTCGGCGGCGATCAGCAGGCCTCGCAAGGATCCGAGTGCTCCGCCAGCTGCTGATCCGTCGAACGCCTCAGGCTCTGCCGGCGGGGCGGCTCGCGGCAACGCCTCTCAATCCGCGCTCGCGGCTCGACCGTCGACGGACAATTCGGACTCATCGAAAAAGGGGTCTCGACCGGTTCCTTTCGAGGGCGGACCCAAGAAGGGAACGACGATCGAGCAGTATTTTAGAAAGTTAGACACGAACCACGACGGCAAGCTCGATTCGACGGAACTTCCGGGGTATATCATCAATCGCGCCGACACCACCAAGGACGGTGAACTGACCCTGAGCGAGCTTAAGAAGGCCTTTAAGAAACTCGGGCAAAAGCTGTTTGCTCCGCCGATGCCAGAAGGCTCGCAGGGCCAGCGCAATGGGGGGGTGTAGAGCGCCTCGTGCCATTGGCGGCGGCAACTCTGTCGCCCGGTTCCTTCAGGTGCGAAAGGCAATTCGGGCTGCCCTGCGCCAGTCGCTCTCGACCTCGAAGCTCGGTTCGAGGATCATGATCGCCTTGTCTTTTCCACCGTTGCTCGCCATCGACCTGCAGGAGGCGTTGGGATGTCGGACAGCGCGATCGGCGAGACCTTCGCGCACGCCCTGAGGCTCCATCGGGCAGGGCGCGCCGGTGACGCCGCACGACTCTATCGTCAGATTCTCGCGGATCAGGCTGACCATGCCGGTGCGCTGCACCTCTTGGGGGTGGCGGCACTCGAGTGCGGCCAGCCGCAAGAAGCCCTCGATTGGCTGCAATGTGCAATCGTCGTCGTGCCGCGCAATGCTGTCTATCACCTCAGCCTGGGACAAGCGTTAACAACAGTCGGCCGGCTCGAAGATGCGATTGACGCTTTTCGGCAGGCGACCGAATTCTCACCCGACATGGTCGAGGCATGGTTCGCCCTGGGACTCACGCTACAATCTGGCGGACGACGGCTGGACGCGGTCCGAGCCTATGAGCGCGTGCTCGAGCTGCGGCCCGATCATGCCGACGCGTGTAACAACCTCGGCAGCACGTTCGATCAGTTAGGAGAATTGGAGAAAGCAATCGCCATTTATCGGCGGTCGCTCGAGCTGGAACCCGACCGCGCGATGACGCTCAACAACCTGGGGAGTGCGCTCTCTCGCTCTGGCAGACTCGAGGAGGCGATCGCCGTTGGCCGCCGCGTAGTCGCACGGCAACCGAATTTCGCAGCGGCCTTCAACAATCTGGGACTCGCTCTGACGTCGAGCCGCCGGCTGAATGAGGCGGTCGACGCTCTGCGCCGCGCGGTAACGCTCAATCCGGATTTCGCCGAGGCTTGGTATAACCTCGCGAACGCCTTCCAAAAGCAGGCCGAGTTCACCGAAGCCGCGGCGTCCTATCGACGGGCGTTGGAACTACGCTCCGATTGGCCCGAGGCGTACATCAACCTGGGGAACGCCCTATTGGCGCTGCGCGAATTTGGGGAGGCGGCAATTTCGTACACCAAAGCGCTTGCCGTTCGGCCAGACGACGTCGACGCGCTCAACAACCTGGGGAGCGCTCAGCGCGACCTGGGACGAGTGGATGAGGCGATCGATTCGTTTCAGCGGTGCCTTTCGCTTCGCCCCGACTTTCATGTTGCACACTGCAATCTCGGCAACGCTCTACGAGACTCGGGTCAGATCGAAGCGGCCGTCGCCTCTTACAAGCGGGCCATCGAATCTTGCCCGACGGACACGATTTCGCACAGCAACCTTGGCTACGCCGTCCATTTTCATCCTGGCTACGATGGGGCGGCGATCCTGCAAGAGAATTTGCGCTGGAACGCAATACACGCCGCACGACTGTGGGACCGCTCCGGGTCCCACCTGAACGGGCGCGATCCCGAGCGGCGGCTGCGAATCGGGTACATCGGTGCCGATTTTCGAGATCATTGCCAGTCGCTGTTCACGATTCCGCTCTTTTCTAGGCACGACCGTGAGCGGTTCGAAATCACTTGTTACGCCAACGTGCCGCGCCCGGACTCGGTCACGCGGCAGATCATGCAGTGTGCGGACCGGTGGCGGGTGATTGCGGGCCATAGTGACCACGCAGTCGCCGACGAAATCCGGGCCGACAGGATCGACGTCCTGGTTGATCTGACGATGCACATGTCGAACGGGCGCCCGTTGGTGCTGGCGCGCAAGCCTGCCCCTGTTCAGGTGGCGTACCTGGCTTATCCGGGGACGACCGGGCTCGCAGCCGTCGATTACCGGCTGACCGATCCCCATCTCGATCCTCCTGGAGAGAGCGACGCCGACTACGCGGAGAAATCGTTGCGTCTCCCCGAGACGTTCTGGTGCTACGATCCGCTGACCGATCGGCCGTCCCCGGGCCCTTTGCCGGCAATCGCCGCGGGCGGGATTACTTTCGGCTGCCTGAATAACTTCAGCAAGGTGAATCCGACCGCCGTTGCGCTCTGGGCCCGCGTCCTTAACGCGGTCGCGGACTCGCGACTCCTCCTGTTGTCGCCTCGGGGGAAGCATCGCGAGCAAGTGTTGGATCAACTGGACCACGCGAAACTCGAGCCGAGTCGAATCGAGTTTGTCGAATATCGGCCGCGGCCCCGCTATCTGGATCTTTACCGCCAGATCGACGTGGGGCTCGACACAATTCCCTATAACGGGCATACGACCAGCCTCGATTCGCTGTGGATGGGTGTGCCGGTCGTGACGCGCGTCGGTCGTACGGCCGTCGGCCGCGCCGGCTGGAGCCAGCTTTCAAATCTTGGGTTGTCGGCGCTTGCCGGCTGGAGCGACGACGAATTCGTCGCGATCGCCACTGGGCTAGCCCGCGACCTGCCGCGACTGGGAGAGCTTCGCGCCAGGCTTCGAACCCGCATGCAGCAGTCGCCCCTGATGGATGCGCCTCGCTTCGCGCGACATGTCGAATCGGCCTATCGCCAAATGTGGCGCGAGTGGTGCGAGCACGGCTGACCGCGTTTGGCCATAGGGCGCTAAAAATTCGGCAACCTCTCTCTGGCTGGCATTCGGCGCTTGGTTCGCGCCTTTGGGCACCTTAGAATGAATTCGCCGCGCTACGGGCCTGGTCCGGGAGGGAGAGGCGAATTCCGATGCGGCGGAAACTTGGATTCACGCTCGTCGAGCTGCTCGTCGTCATCTCGGTGATCACGGTCTTGGTCGGTCTCTTGATGCCGGCCGTTCAACAAGTCCGTGAAGCCGCTCGCCGATCGACGTGTCGCAACAATCTCAAGCAGATCGGCCTGGCGCTGCACGATTACGAGAACGTCAACCGCGTTCTCCCGCCGAGCTGCACCGGCGACATGGCGTACGGGGTCTGGTACCCCAACCCCGCGCAATTCCGCCTGCAGAGCTGGACCTCGATGCTGCTCCCCTTCCTCGATCAGAAAAACCTCTGGGACGAGATTGATTTCAACTTATCGGCCCTCGACGAGCGGAACCGGGATGCCGCCACGCACATCCTTTCGGTCTTTCGCTGCCCCACCTTCAGCGGGCCTGACTACAGCCAATGCCCACTCTACACGGCTCTCTCGCCTCATTACGCGCTGCGGAATTACGTCGGCATGGGGGCCACCACGATCGGCAAGCTCTGGCACAAGCCGAACGGCGTGTTTTACGCCTCTTCGTCGACGCGAATGACGGACATCAAGGATGGGACCTCGATGACGATTTTCGTCGCCGAGACTCGCGAGGTGAATATGGCCGTCTGGATCGACGGGACGACCGCCTCGCTGGCTGGGCACCCTTACAACGAAGACGCGCCTCCCGATTATGCGTTTCCCCAAACCGCGCTCAATTTTTCGCCGTTTTTCATCAGCGTGTTGGGCGCGGGAAATCTGGTCGAGTGCCAATACGGACCCTCGAGCATGCACCCCGGCGGAGTCCAACACCTGTTTGGCGACGGGTCGGTGCACTTCCTCTCGCCCAACATCCGTCCGACAGTCTACGACGCGCTGATCACGACGAACGGGAGCGAGGTCGTCGAGAAGAACGACATCGACTGACCCGTGACGAACTCACTTTCACTGCGGGCGCACCTCGGTTAGCGCTCTGGGTCCCGGATTTCGGACGCCTTCTTGGGCTGCGACTCTGAGATCAAAGACGTAGTCTTCTCTCCCCGGCGCCTGGTGGTTGATGTGGAACTCGGGAATTTTGTCGTTCTTCTCGGGATCGTTGTAGAGATTGTTGAGCTGATCGGGACCGAGCAGGCCCCGGTTGGTAACTTCGAGCACCGCGAACGCGACAATGAATTTGCCGGCGGGCAGCCCATCCCCCTTCGCGTAGGTTCCAAAAGCGAACGTCCCTTCGGCACTGACGTCTTTGCAGGGCCGCTTGAACAGCGGCACGTCGGGTCGCGTCGGATCGTACAGCATCATCACGAGTCGCTGCGGCTTGACGTAATGTGCCGGTTCACCGTCGATGGTGACTTTGCCCGCCAGGGGGTAGAGGCTGGCTCGGTTGTCGCCCGATTGCTTGAGCAGCGCCTCGAGCGACGCATTGTCGGCTGATTTGCCACAGCCTGCCGCGAAGACTGCGCCCGCGGCGATCACTCCGACAATTCTAGCGGCCATTCGATGCATGAATCTCTACCGCCCCCGTGCGGTGAATCCAGCTGACTCCCATCGCGCAGGGAAGGAAGCTTACTTCTTCTCCGCCGCGATCTTCTCGAAACCCTTCCTAAAGGCCTTGTCGTTGAAGACCAGGTTGATTCGCTCGTCCTCGCTCTTTGCCAGTCGCACTTCGTTCTTGCAGCCCTTGCAGCAGAAGAGGACTTTCACGCCGCCTACCTCCATCGCCGTGATCGGATTGAGCGTGTAGCCCTCGAGGGGACATTTTACCAATTTGAACTGGCCGCTCTGAACCAGTTGCAGATTCGCTTTGGCGGCAAATTCATTCGTCTTGGCAGCGAACTCCTTCGCGCACTTGTCGCTGCAAAAGTAGACCTTGCCGCCATTGTGCTCGGCGACGTACTGCCTGCTGGCGGCATGTCCGGAGACCGGACACTTGAGTTCGGGCGCATCGCCTCCAGTGGCCCCGGCCCAAGACTCGCGTGCGGCTGCAATCGCAAGAGCGAACAAAAAAAGTCTTCTGTGCATGATCCGACACCTTTCGGCTCACTTAGGACGGCCCGCGAGTTAGATTCTACGGCTTTCCACGCTTCCGCACCCAGGCTGCGATCCAATTGCGAAACTCGGGCTTGAGGATGCAGTTGATGCCGCTCATATTCCTGCTGTTTTCTGCGGACTAATAAGGTACGCTGAACGGGCCAGAGCGCTTTGGCAAGGAGAGTCTCCGTGGCGTATATCACCTGCCCCAAATGTCAGTCGAAGCTGAAGCTCGCTGAGAATTCGGCGGAGCAGAGGTTGACCTGCCCGAGGTGCCGGCGCCTCATTCGGGTGAGCGAAGAAGGCGCTGTTTCGGTCTTGGGGGAGCCGGGAGCCGCAAAGAAGAAATCGCCCCAGAAAGATTCCCCGCAGAGCGAGTCCCAAACGATTCGGCTCGCCACGAAGGACCCGCCTCGAAGGAAGGTCGAACGCGGCTTACCGGGCTGGGCCATTTATGGTGCCAGTGCGGCGGTCGTTGGCTTGTTGCTGATGTTCATTTGGTGGGGGACGTCGCAAAGCACTCCGAAAAAGACGCCCCCGAGGAGCGGCGGCTCGTTGTTTGCCGACCGATCACCGCAGCCGGAAACCGGTTCTGCAGACACCGCGCCGACGGAACCGACACCCGCCCGAGGAATCTCGGATTCCAAGCCGCGGAAACAACCGCGCGCGGCCGAGGCTCTCGGGATCGATAACGGCGATTCTATCGAACGCAAGCCGGCGGTCGGGCAGTCGCTGGCCAAAGTCGAGAAACCAGAGCCGGCAACGCCCCGGAAAGAAGAGTCGGCCAAAGAGCCCATCGGCGCGGCTGATTCGCCATCCAAGGGGGACACGGAGCCATCATCTCCTGTCGCGGCTCAGCAATCGCCGCGGGTCGCTTTGGCCGAAGTCCTGACAACAAAACTCGACGAAGAGGTTGGCAAGATCCTCGACGAATGGCAGGAAGCGGCGGCGAAATTCGCTGCCGAAAACATGAAAACCACCGATGTGGCAAAAGTGAAGTCACTGCTGAAACACGATCCGGCTAAGACATTCGGATCGAAACTGTTGGGGCTGGCCGAGCAGCAACCGAACTCCAGCGTGGGATTTCAGGCGCAGGTCGCGGCCCTATATGTCGTTCGCGATGCCGACGCCGAACTGACGGGCGACATCGTCGGACGGGCGGCAAAACGTCTCGCCGATCACTTCGGTACCGAGGGGATGGGCAAGGTTGCCTTGGTGGCATCGCCGCTGCCTCACCCGGCCGTGCGACGCCTCCTCCAAGCCGTGTTGGATAAAAACCCACATCGTGAAGATCGCGGTCTGGCCTGCTTTGCGCTGATCAAGAACCTGAAAATCGAGCGTGACCAGACTTCCGAACCGGCCGCCCTCAAGCGAATCGACAAGCAGGCTCTCGGATTGGTCCGTCGCATCGGCAATCAAGAATTCGGCGATGTCACCGTCAACGACCTGCCCCTGGCCGACGCACTCAAAGCGCTCGCGGAATCGTTGACTCCGCAACTGTCGCCGGGCAGCGTGGCCCCCGAGATCATCGGCAAAGACCTGGAAGGCAATCGCCTCAAGCTGAGCGATTATCGGGGCAAGGTCGTCATGCTCCAGTTCTGGGCAGGCTGGTGTCCCCATTGCCGCAAACTGATTCCGTATCAGCGCGAATTTGTCACCAAGATGAAAAAGCGGCCCTTTGTGCTGTTGGGGGTCAATGCCGACAAGAGGGCGGAGGCGGCGTTCATCCAGCGCAAAAATGTCACGAACTGGCGATCGTGGCTGGATGGGCCAAATGGCCCGATCCGGGCGAAATGGCAGGTTAAAGGCTACCCGACCACTTTCATTCTTGATCGCAAGGGGACGATTCGTTACGCAGGTTCCGCGGTCAATTGGGAGTTTTACGATCAGTTCCTCAAGAACCTGCTCGCGGAAGAGGACGGCAAAGGGGCACCCAAAGAAGACTCAACATCCGCGAGCCGCGAATAGCGCCGCGGACCGCGAATAAGGTGTGCACTAAAGCGGAGCGTGTGGGCCGCTCATGAAGACCGCTCGAAAGCGCGCGATCCTCGTTGTGTTACTCGTCGCGGCGTTCGTGGTCTGGGACCTTACGCAGCCTAGCCGCTATCGAAGCTCGCCGGGACCATTCGGGTTGGCGATGACAAGGCAGGCGTCCAATCCGTCATGGGATCGCCGACCGGGACTACGACCAGCTCGGGCGGATTAATTGGCTATCTTTTTGGCGTTCCAGCCGAGTCCTGGTACTACGGCCGATTGCTCGAGTGGCGGACCCCTTTCACAAGCGAATTTCCCTGGTTGATGTCGCCGGTGACGCCGACGGTTCGTTTCTTGGAGCCCCGCGATGGCGACGTGGCCATCCACTTCGGCTCGAGCGGAAAGGTGACTCGCATCGAAACCGCGCCGTGACGAAGTTCTTCCAACGGGGACTCGACGCGGCGGTATTCGAGCTGCCGCTCAACGCTCCGGCGTGCATTGCAGGACCTCCGCCAGAAGTCCCATTTCCTTGCGACTTCCGACGGCCAGCGGAGTCCGCTGGTGCAGGCTGGTCGGTTGGATCTCCAAAATTCGGCCGTGGCCGTCGGTGGCAACGCCACCCGAATGCTCGGCCAGAAAGGCCATCGGGTTGGCTTCGTACATCAGTCGGAGTTTGCCCTCGCCGTAGCGGCCGGTCGGCGGGTAGAGAAAGATGCCCCCCTTGACGAGCGTGCGGTGGAAGTCCGCGACCAACGAACCGACGTAGCGGGAGGAGTAAACGCGACCTCCCTTTCCTTCGCGCAGCACTTTCAGATACTGCTGATATCCTGCCGGAAAGCTGGCCGAATTCGCCTCGTTGACCGAATAGTACGGTCCGCTGTCGGGCATCCTGAGATTGGGATGAGTCAGCACGTAGGCACCGATGAGCGGGTCGAGCGTGAAGCCGTGCACGCCGTTTCCGGTGCTGTAGACAAAGAGCGTCGCCGCTCCGTAGAGCACGTAGCCGGCGGCTACTTGCTGCGTGCCGGGTTGCAGCACGTCTGCCTCGGGGGGTCGGTCCTCACGGCCGTCCATTTCGCGGCGCAAAATGGAGAAGATGGTGCCGACGCTCACGTTGACATCGATATTGCTCGACCCGTCAAGCGGATCGAAGATCACGATATACTTGCCGTAGCGCGGATCGCGGAGCGTGACGACGGGCTCCTCGTTTTCTTCCGAGGCGAGCACGCCGACGTTGCCGCGGCCTCCCAAGCACGACAGCAAAGCCTGATTGGCCAGGATGTCGAGCTTTTGCACCGTTTCGCCTTGCACGTTCGTGGTCTCCGCGCTGCCGATCACATCGACCAGGCCGGCTCGGCGAATCTGTGCGGCGACGACCTTGGTCGCCAGCGTGATCCCCGAGAGCAGCCAGGAAAACTCGCCGCTGGCGTGCGGATTGGCTCGTCGCTGCTCGTTTTGGATGTGCTGCTGGACGGTGAGAAAAGCGTCGCAGTGCATCGAGGCGCCTCAGAATCTGTGACAATCGCTGTGAATTGCGAGGGGAGATTTGCGTAATTGATGTGCGGCGGAATCGCCGATTCGGGGATACTACGTCTACGGGGCCAGCCTACGCAAGCATCGTCCCCGGGCGCTCGGCCGGTCCTCGGCGAGATGGGTGAAGTTACGTAAGGTCGATTTGCGGGAAGCTGCCTAATTGCCCGGCCGCCTCGAGGTTAGGCCACTCGCGCTCGACTCGACAAACTGCGCATTACTGCAAGAAAACTGACACATTTGTGCGGTCTCGCACAGTTCCCCGGCAGTCAGCCTTGCTATGATTCCCGATGTGGGGGCAGTTCCGGGAGTCGACCCGAAGGTGGTCGGAAGCGGAAACTTGCTTTACCGCGATGAAAAGCGCACTGCGCGGGCCATGAACGAATAAGGAGACCTGGATGCGGCGCGCGCGGGGATTCACGCTGGTCGAGCTCTTGGTTGTCATCGGCGTCATTTGCGTCCTGATCGCCCTGTTGCTGCCGGCCGTCCAGCAGGTGCGCGAAGCCGCCCGACGGACGCAGTGCCGCAACAACCTCAAGCAAATCGGCCTGGCGTTCCACAATTACTCGAATGTCAATCGGGTCCTGCCTCCCAGTTCGACCAGCCGAATCGACCTGGGTGTCTGGAGCCCCGAGCCGACTCAGTACGCGCTGCACAGCTGGGCGGGCATGTTGCTGCCGTTTGTCGAGCTCTCGACCATCGTGCTGCAAGTGAATTACGACGTCTCCGCCCTCGACCCGCTCAATAAGAAGGCCGCTTCGCAGCCGATTCCCGTTTATCGGTGCCCGTCGTACACAGGACCCGATTACAGTAGCTCCCCGTTTTATCTCCCCTTCTCGAGCAAGTATGCGATT
>DASZIA010000419.1:0-6304 GCA_035949535.1 Planctomycetaceae bacterium
GCGAGCGATTTTGTCTCGGCGCTGCGGCAAGGAGCAGAACCCGAGATCGACGCGCTGGTGGCTGCACACCCCGAGCTTGCGGCTGAAATTCAGGATCTGTTTCCGCTGTTGACAGCCATGGAAGGCTGGAAGACCTATCGCGAAACGACCTCTTACGAACATCGTGCGCTCGACATCCTTCCCGGCGGGCAATTCGGCGACTTTCAGGTCATTCGGGAAATTGGCCGCGGCGGCATGGGAGTGGTTTTCGAGGCCGAGGAACTCAACACCTGGCGTCGCGTGGCAATCAAGGTGCTGCCTTATCTGAAGTCCGACGCGCGACGGGCTCTCTTCCAGCGCGAGGCCAGCACGGCGGCCCGACTGTGGCATCCGCATATTGTCCCGGTCTACAGTTTCGGCGAGCACAAGGGGTTGTGCTACTACTCGATGCGGCTGGTGCGCGGCGTGGCCCTCAATTGGGTCATCGATCGCCTGTCCAGCAACCACGGTGCGGTCGCGGCCAGCGATGTTTCCCAGGGATTTGAGGCCCCAGTCGAGGGGGAACACCACGCACCAACCGGCGAATCACCCGACGAGCGGCCTTCCAGTTTTCCGCCAGGCAGGTTGCCAATTGTCGCCTGGCGGATTGCCCGCAACTCGTGGTTCGAGATTGCGCGGATCGGAGCGCAGGTCGCCGACGCGTTGAGCTATGCCCACGCGAACGGGATCGTTCACGGCGACATCAAGCCCGCCAACCTGCTGCTCGACTCGGCCGCCAACGCGTGGGTGACCGACTTCGGACTGTCTCGCAACCAAAGTGAGCCGCTGGAGCAGGCGTCATCCGGAATGGTCGGCACGCTGCGTTACTTGGCGCCCGAGCAATTGTCCGGGCATGTCGACGTGCGCACGGACATTTACGCGCTGGGAGTCACGCTCTTTGAACTCTCGACGCGTAAGCCCGCCTTCGGATGCGCCGATTTCGCCGCGCTGACGGACCCCCTTCGACGCCCGGAACTGCCCCGAGCCCGGAACGTGAATCCCAAGATCCCGCGGGACCTGGAGGCGATTGTCTTCAAGGCGGCAGCCAAGGATCCGGCCGCCCGCTACGATTCGGCCGCCAGTCTGCGAGACGATTTGCTGCGCTTCCTGGCGGCCCGCCCTGTCCGCGCCCGAGGAGCGGCGGGGTGGTTGCGGTTGCCGTTCTAGAGGAAGGGCGAAGCTCCTGCTGAGCCTTTGTCTTTTAGCGAAGACGGCTCGGCGGGAGCCTCGCCCTCCCGGAAATCCTAAATCTCGATCTTCATCAGCGAGCAACTTTTCGCGTAGCCGATCGTCCGTTTCACAACCGGGAAGGTGCGGCCAACGGCCAGTGCCAATCCCATCTCGATCAGTGCTTCGTCGCCGTAGTGGTTGCGAATGCGCTGCCGAAGCGTCTCGTCTTCACCCCCGGAGACGACCGATTCGGCGAAGTGGTAAACGTCAGCCAGCTCGGGAGGCAGGCGATCGGGCTGGCGGTCAAGAACTGCGCGCAGGATGTCCTTCGAGACTCCGCCGCGAAGCGACAAGTTGATGCTGATTTGCACGCAGGGCCCGCAATCCTCCGAGCGGGCCGCGATCAGGTGGGCGACCGCCGCCGCGTCAGCCGGCAAGGCTCGCCGGTATTGGGCCAACTGGCCGAGCTTGCCGAACTTCATAAACGCCCGTGGCGAGACGTTGGCCATCCAGCGGGCGTATTCGGCCGATACGCGGGTCTGTTTTTCGAACGACTCGATCCACCGAAAAAGGAATCGCTGCATCAAGCCGTGGGGCCGAATTCTCGGTTCGTGCTGTTGGGTGCTGATCGATGGAGGGCCAACTGTGGTTGTCATGGGAAACTCCTTATCAATCGGGTCCCTTGTGGAATCTCTCAGCTTAGACGGTCGAAATGCCAAGAATTAAAAACGAAATTCTTAACTGGAGGTCACAGAGGCAACAGAGGAAGATTAAGCGCCAGTGATCAAGATTTGATTTCGTTTCTCGCTTTTCGCTGTTACCTCCTGTCAAAAGAATTCTCTTCATCTTCTGACATCTTGTTACTCGCCAGCTAAGGCAGTGTCACCCGCCCTCCGGATGAGACCACCGTCTGCCCGGTCATAAAGCTCGAGCGCTCACTCAACAGGAAGCAGGCCAGCTCGGCAATTTCCTCCGGACGCCCGAGCCGCCCGAGCGGCGTCTCCTTTTTGATGCGGGCAATCTGATCGGCATCGAGCACGTGGGCCATTTCCGTTTCGATGAGGCCGGGGGCGATGCAATTGACCCGCACGCCGTGCGGTGCAAAGGCGTCTGAGCAGCACCGCGCCAGCGCGATTACGCCGGCCTTGGATGAGGAGTAATGGATCTGCAGGGCCCGCGGACGAAGGGCGGCGACCGAAGAGATCAATACAATCCGGCCAAATCCACGACGGATCATTTCGTCTTTGACTGCAAACACGACGCGGAAGGTGCCGTTGAGATTGGCGTCAATCGTCTCGAACCAGCGCTCGTAGGAAAGCTCGGTGTGAGCAGCGACGTTGCTGACGGCCCCGCAGTGCGCCAAAAGATCAACCGGTCCCAGGTCGCGCCGCGCGTCGGCCACGAGCGCGTCGATCTGCGACTGCTGAGTCACGTCGCAGGGGCCGCACAGCGACTTGCGCCCCAGCTCGCGGATTTCGGCGACGACTTTTTCCCCTGTCTCGCGGCGTGTGGCGTATCCAATCGCCACGTCGGCCCCGTCGCGAGCCAGCTGCAAGGCGGTTGCGCGGCCGATCCCGCGGGAGCCCCCGGTCACTAAAGCGATGCGCCGTTCAAATTCTCCAGGCATGATCACGTCCTGCTTGCGCGATCGGAATCGCGCGTGTCGCTGAACCTTCGCTCGCTACTTGCATTATAGTAATCACAGCAGAATCGGAATTCCGAAGAGGCGAAAGCTGTCCGCATGTCTCACGCTTTTTTCTCCATCGATGAACTCGCAGAGCGGCTGGGCCGCGATCGGCGGGAAGTCGAAAAGCTTGCCAACCGCGGGCGAATCCCGGGGCGAAAAGTGGGCGGCATCTGGCAGTTCCATCCGACCGAGATCCGTCACTGGGTCGAGCAGGAAATGCGCGAATACTCCGAGCCGGAGTTGGCCGCACTTGAAGAGGCGCAGCGTCCGGAAGGAGACGCCGAAGAGGGTCTCATCGTGACGCGCATGTCGCCGGAGACGGTGCAGGTGCCGCTCTTGGGACGCACCAAACGATCGGTGCTGGAGAGTCTTGTCGAAGTGGCCGGGCGGACGTGGCAGATCTGGGAGCCGTCGACGGTCCTCAACGCAGTGCTCGAACGCGAGGAGATTCACTCGACCGGATTCGAGAATGGCGTCGCGATTCCGCATCCGCGAAACCCGCTGCCTGATGTGCTGGGCCAATCGGTCGTCGCGTTCGGGCGGACGCTCTCGGGAATTCCGTTTGGGGCGCCGCGGCGCCAGCTCAGCGATGTGTTCTTCTTGGTGCTGTGCCGCGACTCGCGAACGCATCTGAGCGTGCTGGCGCGACTGGGGCGGATGATCCAATCACCCGGTTTTCTCGACGCGCTGCGAAATGCGGAAACGAGCGAGGCTGCCTATCGCGTGATCGAGGGTGCGGATCAGGCACTTGGCGGCGAGTGAGCTGCCGACGTGCGGCTAGAATCGCGGCGGGCGGTCTTGGCCGAAGGGCATGAAGCCGCTGGAATCGCCAATCGTTTCGGCATGGCCCATGTTGAGAGCCGCCAGCGTCTCGTTGATGTCGCGAAGCTCGCGGAGCAGGTCGTTGAGGTCATGGTCCCCTTGCGCGACAACTCGCGCATCGGGAACTGCCGCAGCAGTCGCGAATTCGGGCATCGACAGTGCGGTTCCGTCTGCGGCTTTCTCCATCGCCGCGGCCCGAGAGGAAAGATAAATGTTGAGCGCCCGTTCGAGACTGGTAAGCCAATCCCCCTTGCGGAACTTGATCTCGTGAACCGTTTCGCCCTTGGCCATCCGCAGCAGCGTATTCTCCAGGCGCACCAGCGGTCCGGCCACGCGATGGGTACAGCGAACGACGTCCCAAAGAAAGATGGGTCCGGCGGCGCAGGCCCCGAAGATCAGCAGTCGATTCTGCCAGGCGAACGATTCGTAGCACTGCAGGAGTGTCGGCTGCGCTTCTTCAACCCCGGCTCGTTGCCCTTCGAGATAGGCTACGAGGAACAGGCCGTGGAACAGGAGCAGGTTGTACACCGTCCAGCCGATTGCTAGCCGCTTGACCAACGTCCCCTGCAACATGCCGCCCAGATAGATCCGGGACCGACGCGATTTGATCACGCTCATGGATTTGCACGCTACGAACGAAGAGTCGTGTGTGGACAACGAGTTACCGGCTGTCTGTCAGACCGGTTACGGTACTCCGCCGGTCGGTAACCCGGCCGTCCTGAAACATAGGTCGCGACTTGTCGCCTTAAGGTCCCGAGGGCGCGAGACGCCCGACGGCCGGCCCAAAAAGACGCACGATTTTTGACGGATCTACAGGCGGTACCGTTATCTTTTCGCGATTGTGACGACTATATCGATCGAGCCATTGGGGGATCCCCCTCATTCCGAACGGTTCGCGGATCGCGCTTCGGCGGGCGGCGCAGGTGCTTTTCCGTTGCGCCCAATTGAATTACGATGAATTCGACCCGATCCGTCGGGCTTTCGCCCCTTCCTCGAGTGGATACGGCCTTCTATGTCCGTGGAGACTGACATTGCCGGCGACGCGTCCGCCGAGCAGGCCACAAAAGTCACGGAACAGCCGACGCCTTCGTCCGAGGGCTGTCCCACTCCACTCGGCTGGGCAGAAGTGCTCCAGTCGTTCCGCGCGGAGAGCACGGCCTGGTCGGTCGACGTCGAGGGTGGCTTGTTGCGGGGGCGAACGCTCGGCCGCGGCCGCCCGCTCTATTTCTTGAACGGGATCTCCGGCAACTGCGAACTGTTCTGCCTGCTGGCCTGGCTGCTGCGGGACGACTTCCGATGCGTGCTGTTTGATTACCGCAACGGTGGCTCGAAGCGGCTGACTCCCAGTCAGCTTGTCGAGGACCTGCTCGCGGTGGCCGACGCGCGGCGCGATCGCACGTTTTCCATTTTTGCGGCGCCCTTTGGGAGTCTGGTCGCGCTCTGCGCTTTGGTGAAACATCCCGATCGCATCGAGCGGGCGATCCTGTTAGGAGGGTTTGCCCGCCGCCACCTGAGCCTGTTCGAGCGGCTGTTGTGCGGATTGGGTTCCTATTTCCCAGGCGAGCTGTCCCGGGTTCCGCTGCGGAGCACGCTGCAGCGCGCCAGCCACCAGCGTGCCTTCCCGCCGTTCGACGCCAGCCGCTGGGATTTCTTCGCCCAGAATACGAGCCAAACTTCAATCCGCGACCTGGCCGAGCGGGCCTCGCTGATGGCGACGGTCGACCTGAGTGGTGAATTGCGACACGTCGAGCGGCCCGTCCTATTGATCCGCACCGAACACGAGGGAGCCATCTTTTCGGCCGGAGAGGACGAACTCGAGCGGGGGCTTCCCCAGGTAAGCAGCGAGTCGATTCCGCTGGCCGGGCAACTGGCTTATCTCACGCATCCTCACCGCGTGGCGAAAGCCGTGCGATCGTTTCTCAGCGAGCCTTCTTCGCAGCAACCGGCCTCCTGTTCGGCAGTTGGGCTCGACAATTCGTGCTGCGCGGACCATAAAGATGAGTCCCTATGACCGACACTGCGCCCGATAAACTGGATCTGATTGCCGTCGGAGCGCACCCCGACGACGTCGAGATTGCCTGTGGCGGCACGCTCGCCAAGCTCGTGAAGCAGGGCTACAAGGTGGGCATCGTCGATCTCACCGACGGCGAGCCGACGCCGCTGAGCCCCGGACCCGAGGTCCGGTTGGCCGAAGCGCGCGAAGCGGCGCGGGTGCTAGGGGTGCAGGTGCGGGTGACGCTTGACCTGCCCAACCGCAGGCTCTTCGACAGCTTCGAGGCGCGGGTCGCGCTGGCGAAGGTGTTCCGGAAATACCGCCCCACGATCGTGATGGGAATTCATGACAAGACGCCGATGGCCTCGCCCGACCATTGGCAGGCGATGCAGATCACCGACGCGGGCATCTTCTATTCGCGCCTGACCAAGTGGGATGACCAATTCGACGATCTTCCGCCGCACACCGTTCGACACCAACTCTGGTTTCCGCTCGGGTTTCCGCTCGCACGATCGCCGCAGCCGTCGCAATTTGTCGTGGAT
Organism: Planctomycetaceae bacterium; assembly: GCA_035949535.1. Classification (GTDB taxonomy): domain Bacteria; phylum Planctomycetota; class Planctomycetia; order Planctomycetales; family Planctomycetaceae; genus DASPSM01. The sequence continues at coordinate 6,233 of DASZIA010000419.1, forward strand.
ATTTCCGACACGCTCTCGCTAAAATTAGAGGCGATCCGAGCCTACAAGACTCAGTTCCCTCCGACGAAAGAG
>DASZIA010000420.1:0-1585 GCA_035949535.1 Planctomycetaceae bacterium
TGCATTCCGATTCCCAGCAGGGTGTTCACGACCAGCTTCATCGTCGCTCCGGAGCCGCTCGGCCCCAGATAAAAATACTTTCGGGAGATCACGCGGAAGATCGACTCGGCGGCGGCGAAGCATCCCTGGTCTCCGCCCCCGAACAAAGTCAGCACCCCGTGCTCGGCGGCCGGAGTACTCCCCGATATGGTTACGTCGAGGACGTCGACTCCACGCTCGGACCCTAGTCTCGAGAGTTCCTGCGAGGTTTCCGGATACACCGTGCTCAGGTCTATGACCACTGAGCCGCGCTGCGCCTTGGCGAACGCTCCGTCGGGTCCTCTATAGATGTTTAGAACGGCCTCATCGGTCGGAAGACACGACAACACGACGTTGCAGTTGGCGGAAAGCTGCGAAATGCTCTCCGCGACGGTGGCGCCATATCGAATTAATTCCTCCGCCTTGCTGTGGTCCCTGTCGAAGGCGGTCAACTTGAAGCCGGCTTCCAGCAACCTCCGCGCAATCGGTCGGCCCATGTAGCCGACTCCGACAAATCCGAGCTTATTTTTTTCCGGCGTGATTGGATTCATGCTGAATACCCGACCTGCCTTTCCTAAAGCCACTCATCTCTCTGGCAATTCTGATTCCAGATTCTTTCCGTGCAAATCCTTATCGGGCTACGCGCATATCTGCATGGCACAAAAGGACTTTGCAATCGTCGATCAGTTGCCTGACCTTCTCCGCGCCCGCAAACAGTGTAAGCGATGTCAGGATCCCGACAGTCGCGTCCAGACGGGCGCGCGGTTGCGAATTAGGGATCTCATACGACCCATCCCCTGCATCTAGGTCAAACGCGGCATTGCGAGCGACTGTACTGAAAATAATTGGTCAGCGCATGCAGACTCGTTTCGGTCGAGAATGCATTTCAAGTGATTGAGTCGTTTGCCAGTTGTTCGTGAATTCGCGATCTGGGCCAAACGCGCCTGCGTTCTGGCACGGATGTCAGATTTGTGACGCCGAGCTCAACGAAAAACCGCCCCAATCGCGAAAAGATAAGGATTTAGGAGTAGCGGATCAATGGCACAGCAATTGCCAAGAGGTTTGTCAGTGCACATGGAGAAAGTATGAAAAGGGACATCGTCCTCGACCATGTTGGCGTTCCTGGAGCCGCGGTCAAGGACAAAGAGCTGGACGCCGAAGGATTGCGGGCGCTGGCGGTTGAAAGGCTGGAGTCGTCAGCGTAGCGTGGTATAGGGTCAAAGGAAGAGTTCTGGAGTCAATCATGAACAAGAAAGAGTTTTCTGCAAGTACGGCTGGAACCATTTCGCTTGGCGGGGAAATTTCTGTGCATCGTCTCGGCTTCGGGGCGATGCGCCTTACCGGTGAAGGTATCTGGGGGCCGCCAAAAGATCGCAAGGCCGCGTTAGGGGTCCTTTGCCGAGCCGTGGAGCTTGATATCAATTTTATCGATACCGCAGATTCCTACGGCCCACACGTAAGCGAGGAACTGATTGCCGAAGCGTTGTTTCCTTACCCGGCCGGCCTTGTAATTGCCACCAAGGGAGGCTGGAACCGTCCCGGCCCAAATCAGTGGACCCACGATGCA
>DASZIA010000421.1:0-4565 GCA_035949535.1 Planctomycetaceae bacterium
CTGGTCAACGGCGCCGGCCTGGCGATGAGTACGATGGATCTGATCAAACTGCACGGCGGCGAGCCGGCGAACTTTCTCGACGTCGGCGGCGGTGCCAACGTCGATCAGGTGACCGAAGCCTTCCGCATCATTCTGGCCGACAAACATGTTCGCGCGGTGCTGGTCAACATCTTCGGCGGCATCATGAAGTGCGACACGATCGTCACCGCGCTTCTGGGTGCCTACGAAAAGGTCGGCTTCAACGTGCCGCTTGTCGTACGGCTGGAAGGAACGAACGTCGAACTTGCGCGGAAGATGCTCTCAGAGAGCGGCCGTCCCATCATCGCGGCCACCGACCTGACCGACGCAGCCAAGAAGGTTGTTGCGACGCTGAGCGCCTAAGCACTTAGAATCGGTTCCATGAGCATACTGGTCGACAAAAACACGCGGGTCATCTGCCAGGGCATTACTGGGAAGGCGGGGCTGTTCCACAGCCAGCAATGCCGGGCGTACGGCACGCCCATGGTTGGAGGCGTCACGCCGGGGAAGGGTGGAACCGAAGTCGACGAGTTTCCGGTGTTCGACACAGTCGAGCAGGCAGTCGCCAAGACCGGCGCGAACTGTTCGCTGATTTTCGTGCCGCCACCGTTCTGCGCCGACGCGATTCTCGAGGCGGCCGATGCGGGCATCGGGCTCATCGTGGCCATCACCGAGGGCGTTCCCGTGCTCGACATGGTCCGCGCCAAGCGAGGACTGATGGGCAAGAATTGCCGCCTCGTCGGGCCCAACTGCCCCGGCGTGATCACTCCGGGCGTTGCCAAGATCGGTATCATGCCCGGCTACATTCACAAAGTGGGATCGGTCGGGCTCATCAGCCGCAGCGGCACGCTCACCTACGAGGCGGCCTGGCAGCTCGGCAATGTCGGATTGGGACTTTCCACTTCGGTCGGCATCGGGGGCGACCCGATCGTCGGCACGTCTTTCATCGATCTGCTCGGCCTGTTTCAAAAGGATCCGGCGACCGAAGCCATCCTGATGATCGGCGAGATCGGGGGTAACGCCGAGGAGCAGGCGGCCGCGTTCATTAAAGAGCACGTGACCAAACCCGTCGCCGGATTCATTGCCGGGAGGACGGCCCCTCCCGGTAAGCGGATGGGACACGCGGGCGCGATCATTTCCGGCGGAAGCGGCACCGCCAACGAAAAAATTGCCGCGCTCAAGAGTGCCCGAGTCGAGGTGGCCGAAAGTCCGGCTGACATGGGCACCGCCGTCAAGCGGGCGATGGCCCGCAAGAAGTGATCGGCGTCGGGACCAGCGGATTTTCGGGTGCGCGTGCATGAGGCGCGCGACTCCTTCATTCATTCGCACCGCGGCTCCGCATGGAATACCGCATCCCGTTCAATAAGCCGTTCCTCGTCGGCCGCGAGCTGGATTACATTGCTCAAGCGGTGGCGCTCGGCAATCTGGCCGGAGACGGGCATTTCTCGCAGTCGTGCTGCCGGCTGCTGGAGCAGAGGCTGAGCATTCCGCGCGTGATGCTCACTCCCTCTTGTACCGCGGCGCTCGAAATGGCGGCCATGCTCTGCGACCTCAAACCGGGCGACGAGGTCATCCTGCCTTCCTTCACATTCGTCTCGACGGCGAGTGCGTTCGTTCGCGTCGGCGCGCGGCCCGTCTTCGTCGATATCCGTCCCGATACGCTCAATCTCGACGAGAATCTGATCGAGGCCGTGATCACCGAACGAACGAGAGTCATCGTCCCCGTTCATTACGCAGGGGTCGCCTGCGAGATGGATCGCGTCCTGTCGATCGCCCGCGCCCATCGCCTGCTCGTCGTCGAAGACGCAGCCCAAGGCGTGAACGCCTTTTACCGCGGCAAGGCGCTGGGCTCGATCGGCGACCTCGGCTGTTACAGCTTTCATGAGACAAAAAACTTCATCTCGGGCGAGGGGGGTGCGATCTGCATCAATCGCCCCGACCTGGTCGAGCGGGCCGAAATTCTCCGGGACAAGGGGACCAATCGCCAAAAGTTCTTCCGCGGTCAGGTCGACAAGTACACGTGGGTCGATGTCGGCTCGGCTTACGTCCCCTGCGAGCTGATCGGCGCCTTCTTGTACGGCCAGCTCGAAATGATGCAGACAATCTCGGATCGCCGCCGCCAGATCTACGAGTATTACCAACAAAGTTTCGAGCCGCTCGCTGCCGAGGGGCTGGTGCGGCTGCCAAGTGTTCCCTCAGAATGCACGACGAATTTTCATCTCTTCTATTTACTCACCCGCGACGCGGCGACACGGGACGGTCTGCTGGCTCACTTGAACTCGCGCGGAATCGGTGCGGTGTTCCATTACGTGCCGCTGCACTCCTCTCCAATCGGCCGCAAGCTGGGATGCGCCTCGCGTGAGCTGCCGGTGACCGATTCGGCGAGCGCCTGCCTGATCCGCCTGCCGTTTTATTACACAATCACCGAGCACGAGCAGGCCGAGGTGGTGCGTGAAGTCACGGCTTATCTGCGGTCCTAGCCGCGCCGGCCGGACGCGAATAACGGGCGCGGAAGCGTCGCACGGGCGGCGTCTCGTGCTGATCCCAAAAATCCTCGAACGCGACTTGGGTCAATCCGGACGTCTCAAGGGCGGTCAGCTCGTCGCGTAAGAGTGGCCAGGGCATCTGTCCTTCAGAATCAGCCAGGTCTCGACCCCGGCAGATCACCAGCAGCGTGCCGCCCCGGCTTGGAAATGCGGCAAGACGATTGATCGCGAGGCTTCGCATGGCGAGTGTGTTCAGCACCTGCAACGTATAGGCTTCGACGACGAAGTCGAAGGCGTCGCTCCAGCTTTGCGGCGGATTGAGCAAGTCGGCGGTCTCGTAGCGCACCAAACTCGAGGGGAAGCGCTGGCAGCACCAGGCGACGGCCGATGGCGCCACGTCGAACGCGGTCACGCGAAAGCCGCGCGACGCCAACAGCTCGGCGTCGTCACCCAATCCGCAGCCGACGACTAGCGCCGTCCGCCCCTCGCCACGAATCGATTCGCGGTCGAGCCACTCGACGAGGTTCGGATTCGGTTTCAGGTCGGCCCAGGGCACGCGCCGAGCATCGCCCTGTGCCTCGGCGTAGAGTGGTTCGAACCAACCGACTGCGTCCCCTTTCGCAACGTGCGCTTGAGCCAGCTCGCGGGCCCGGCTGCGTTTGGGATCGGAGTTCGTTGCGTTCGACATTTCGGAAACGTCCAGATTACGCTTCGACTGCGGCGGACTCGCCGGGAGGTTGCGGCCGCACCTCGCCCAAGTACGGTGCAAAGACCGGACAATCGACCGAGTACGAATCGTCATGCCAGATGGCGACCAGGAATTCGAACGGCATATAGCTGTGATCGAGTCGCACGCGTTTGCTGTAGCCCAGCGCCATTCGCAGGATGGCATCGGGCTCGGCGTGAAAGAGCTCGGGCTTGGGTCGGTCGGCTGTGGTGCTCAGAAAGTCGACGACGATCGCCTGCGTCGAATGGGCCCACATCGCGTGCACCATCTGCGCCACGAATTCCAGGTTATCTCCCTTGAGGCGATTGTTGAAGATGCCCACGGCCACGGCCACGTCGGCGCTGAATGCCAGAGGTTCACCGGAGAGGTCGATGCACTCGAACCGCGCGCCGCGCGGGCCGAAGCGTTTGCGACCCTCGTCCAAGAGCTCGGGGCAGATGTCGAGGCCTAGATAGTTACCCTGCCAGCCGCGCTCTTTTAAATATCCGAACAAGTCGCCAAACCCGCAGCCGACGTCGAGCACGCTGCCGAACTGCGTGCCGATCGCCTCCAGAGCCGCGGCGAACCGCACCCGCTGCCGTCCCTTGTGCCAGCCCAGCGTGCGCGGATTGTAGCCGAATTCCCGGTAGCGAGCCCCGTACCGCGCGCGGGTCTCGGCGCGATCTTCTTCAAGCATGATGTGGTTCCGAAGCGGGACGATCGCCCGCGACCCTGGTGGAACCGCCGTTTTGAGGTGCCGCGCTCGGCGGCGAGCGAGGCACAATTTCCATCGACGTCGAACCGATCGCGATGGTTCCGTTGCCAGACTGTCCAATTGCTGTCGGAATCGCCGCGGCCGACTCTCGTTCGAAGTTGGTCCGCACTTCTTTCACGATGCAGGGGCGGCCTTTCACCTCCGCAAAAACCTGGGCGACGTAGAGACCGACAACGCCGATCGCCAGCAGGTTCAATCCGCCGAAGAAGCTGATCGTCACCATGGTCGACGCCCAGCCTGACTGATACGGCAGGCCGAAAACCATCACGCGGACGATCATGTAGAGGATGGCCAGCGCCGAAGCAGCCGAGATCAGCGTGCCGATGCCGGCCAAGAGCCACAGCGGCCGCGCGCTGAAGGCAGTCAGCGCCTGCAGGGCGACTTTGAGTTTCTTGTGCAGCGTCCACGCGCTCGAGCCCTTATGAATCTTGTCGGCCGAGATCGCCACCTGGCGGAACCCGGTGATGCCGAACAACCCGCCCAAGAACAGTTCGCGTTCGTGATGGGCCAAGAGAGCGCGGACGTACCGGGCCGTCATCAGCCGGCAGATCATCCAGTTATTTGGAACCCGCACCTCGGA
>DASZIA010000422.1:0-18122 GCA_035949535.1 Planctomycetaceae bacterium
CGCAAATAGACGGGGGCCCTGAGAGCGGGCCAATACAAAGGTTTCAAGCATGGCCAAAGAGCACAAGTACGTTTACACATTCGGCGCGGGCAAGGCAGAAGGTGATGCCTCGATGCGCAACCTGCTGGGCGGCAAGGGCGCGAATCTGGCCGAAATGTGCAACATCGGCCTTCCCGTCCCCGCGGGCTTCACCATCACGACCGACGTCTGCACCTATTACTACGCGAACGACCACACCTATCCCAAAGAGCTGAAAAAGCAGGTCGAGGCCGCGCTGGCCCACGTCGAAACGATCATGGGAGCACAGTTCGGATCGGCGAAGAATCCGCTCTTGGTCTCGTGCCGCTCGGGAGCCCGCGAGTCGATGCCCGGCATGATGGACACTGTGCTCAATATCGGCCTCAACGAAAAAACGCTCGAGGCGCTGGCCAAACAATCGCAAAACGAGCGCTTCGCCTGGGACAGCTATCGCCGCTTCGTGCAGATGTATGGCGACGTCGTGCTCGACATGAAGCCCAAAGACAAGCGCGACATGGACCCGTTCGAAAAGATCCTCGAAGAGGTCAAGCACAAAGCGAAGGTGAAGTACGACTCCGAGCTGTCGGTCGAACAGCTGCAGGGCGTCGTCGCCCAATTCAAGAAGATGGTGAAGGACCAGACCGGTAAAGACTTCCCCACCGATCCGATGGAGCAGGTGTGGGGAGCGATCGGGGCCGTCTTCGGGAGCTGGATGAACGATCGGGCCGTCGTCTATCGCCGGCAATACGGCATTCCGCACGAATGGGGCACGGCCACCAACGTGCAGGCGATGGTCTTCGGCAACTTGGGCAACGACTGCGCGACGGGCGTGGGCCTCACGCGCGACGGGGCGCTCGGGCTTCCTGGTTTCAACGGCGACTACCTCGTCAACGCACAGGGCGAAGACGTGGTCGCCGGCATCCGCACGCCCAAGCGGATCGAGATCGAACTGCCCAAGGAAATGCCCGAGGCCTTCCAACAACTCGACAACATCGGCAAGACGCTCGAACGCCACTACAAGGACGTGCAGGACATCGAATTCACCATCCAACGCGGCAAGGTGTGGATGCTGCAAACTCGCAACGCCAAGCGAACCGGCTTCGCCGCCGTGCGGATCGCCGTCGACTTGGTGAACGAAGGGCTGATCACGGAGCAGGAGGCGCTGCAAAAACGGCGGATTCCGGCCGACGACTTGAACCAGCTGCTGCAACCGATCTTCGATCCCGAAGCCAAGAAGAAGGCCAGTGCGGCGGGCAAGCTGCTCGCCAAGGGAATCGCGGCCGGTCCCGGCGCGGCGACGGGGAAGATCTGTTTCCATGCGTCCGACGCTGAGGCGCTACACACCAAGGACCCCGGGGTCGAGTTGATCCTCGTCCGACGCGAAACCAGCCCCGAAGATTTGCGCGGCATGCGCATCGCCAGAGGCATCCTCACCGCGTTCGGCGGAGCCAGCTCTCATGCGGCCCTCGTCAGCCGGCAGATGGGCAAGGTCTGCATCGTCGGCTGCGGCGCGCTCAATATCGACTATCACAAAGAAACTCTCATCGTTGGCGGCAAGACGCTGAAGCCGGGCGATTGGATCAGCATCGACGGTTTTTCGGGCGAGGTCTATGAGGGGAAAGTCCCCACCAAGCCCAGCGAAGTGGTCGACGTGCTCTTGACCAAGTCGAAGAAGCCGGAAGAGTCGGAGATCTATCAGCGCTACTCGCAATTGATGGGCTGGGTCGACAAGTTCCGCAAGCTGCGCGTCCGCACGAATGCCGATCAGCCCAACGAAGCCGCGCAAGCCGTCGCGTTTGGGGCCGAAGGAATCGGCCTCTGCCGCACCGAGCACATGTTCTTCGGTCACCTCGACGAAATTCGCGAGATGATCGTGGCCGACACAAAGGAGTCTCGCGAGAAGGCGCTGGCCAAGCTGCTTCCCTTCCAGCGGGACGATTTCGCCGGGCTGTTTCGCGAGATGAAGGGACGGCCGGTCACCATCCGCCTGCTCGATCCGCCGCTGCATGAATTCTTGTCCGAGCACCATCTGCACGAGCAGCCGCAGCTGGCGGAAAAACTCGCCAAGCAACTCGGCGTTTCGGCCGAGGCGATCACACGGCGCGTCGCCGGCCTCAAAGAGTCGAACCCCATGCTGGGCCACCGCGGTTGCCGGCTGGGAATCGTCTATCCCGAGATCACCGCCATGCAGGCCCGGGCCATCTTCGAAGCCGCTTGCCTGGTGAAGAAAGAAGGCATCGACGTCCATCCGGAAGTCATGATTCCGCTGGTCGGCTTCCTCGCCGAGTACAAGAACCAGGAAGCGATCGTCCGGGAGGTCGCGGAAAAGGTGTGCAAAGAACGCGGCGCGAGCGTCGACTTCCTCGTCGGCACCATGATCGAAGTCCCGCGGGCGACCGTCGTCGCGGACCAGATCGCGACGGCGGCCGAGTTCTTCAGCTTCGGCACCAACGACCTCACGCAAACCACGCTCGGCATGAGCCGCGACGACTATGGCGCTTTCATCGGCTACTACCAGGAGCACGACATCATCGGCAGCGACCCATTCCAGACGATCGACAAGGACGGCGTCGGCGCTTTGATGCGAATCGGCGTCGAGCGCGGCCGCCACTCGCGCGAAAACCTAAAGATCGGCATCTGCGGCGAACACGGCGGCGACCCAGCGAGCGTGATGTTCTGCCACGAGATCGAACTCGACTACGTGAGCTGTTCGCCCTTCCGTGTGCCGATCGCCCGCCTCGCGGCCGCGCAGGCCGCGCTAGCGAAGTGAGTGAGCGCCGGCAAAGCAAGCAACCGCCGGCGAGCCGCCAGCGTCAGCTGGCGGGTGTTTCGCTTTGCCAACCCCTGCCTGAGCAGGCAGAGAAAATCGCTTTGCGATCAGCAAAGCAGCGTGTCACAATCCTTCGCTGAAATTCTCGGCGAGTCGCCGGGCAGACGAGGGGATCCCATGGACGCGCCGGACGTGAAAACAGGGGCAGGCACAGCCTGCCCGTTTAGACTCCGGGCCGATGGCTTGCGATTCCGAGCCGCTCTAACCGAAATGCCACTCGCACGCAAGTCAATCGCTTCCGCACTGCCTCTGGCGCGCGTCCTTTGACCGCGCCACGATCGCCGCGATTCGTGAGTTTTTCCAAAATTTCAAGAATGCTGTTTGACAAACCGTCAGTCCGCCGGTACCAAGGTGTCACTATTGCGAAGATAGGCAACCTCGAACGACGTTCGTTTTTCATCAGTGGATGGGCCAATGAGATCAATCCCCACGCGGCTGCAGCGGTACGTCCCTGGGCTTCTGTTCGTATGGTTCGTTTGGTGTGTCCCCTCTGCGCAGGCGGACCCCCTACTGTGGTACAACGGCAACCTCGACAATCGGGACGCCTTTTCGAATCAAACGTCCAGTACGTCGGGAGGCGTCGATGGCCGGATCTACGAGAACTTTGTCGTTCCGACCGGCCACGTCTGGACAATCACGAGCGTATTCTCGAACGACGTTACGAGTCCGTTCAATTCCTTCGCGTCGACAACGGCTTCATGGGAGATTCGCTCGGGTGTGAGCGCGGGTAACGGCGGCGCCGTGGTGGCGAGCGGCGATGGTGCGGACACCAGGACAAATACCGGCAGGACATCCACAGTCTTCGCCCCATTCCGTACGACCGAGTTCACGAACCAAGTCAGTGGACTGCACGTCACGCTTCTTCCAGGAACGTATTGGCTTTCCGTCGCCCCCGATACGGATGGTGCCGTCGACTCGTACTGGTACGTTTCAACTACCAGCGGTGCCGCTGCCGTCGGAACTCCGCCGGGCAATGACGGCAACTCCTTCTTTTCCAGCACCTTCCAAGGCGATTTCTTCACGCCGACCTCAGACCTTGAGGGACCAGGCAACTGGGACTACTCGCTGGGAGTGACGGGGACGACGGCTCTGGCCACACCCGAGCCGACATCGATGACATTGCTTGTTGCGGCGAGCTTCGGGTTTGCGGGATTCAATTATTGCCGCCGCAAATTTGGACGCTCGGCCGCCTGACGATTGAGCGCCCGAGTCGGCCTGTTGTCATCGGACTGATTTCCGCTCACTGGCTTGCTCGCATCGTTCGCGTGATTTATCGGATGTGATCTTCCTGTTAAGGCACTAAGACGGTTTAGCCCGCCACCCGGGGGCAGGAACTGTCTGTCGCTAAGAGGAGTTTGGATCATGCGGAGTGATTCTCACACGAGGCGCCCGACCCGATGTCGATTTTCTCCCTGTGTCGAGGGGCTTGAAGATCGCCAACTTCTCAGTGCAAGCGCGGTTGCCGCGGGCCTGCATCCGGGTGGGGGGCAGAACGCCCAGCCAGCCGGGATTAGCATTCTCGGAATGCAACCGAATGCGGGGACGGCTCCTTCCGCAGGCCCTTACACGCCGGCGCAGATTCGGGCGGCGTATGGCCTCAATCTTCTTCCCAACCGGGGCCAGGGGACCACCGTCGCCATTGTCGACGCCTTCAACGACCCCAACATCACCAGCGATTTGGCACTTTTCTCCAACATCTTCGGACTGCCCCAGATGAACGGCGTCGGGGGGAATCCAACGTTTCAGGTGCTGACACCGACGGGGCAGCCGGCGCCCGCCAACGCTCCGCACAACGACTGGGCGATCGAAATCTCCCTCGATGTCGAGTGGGTGCACTCGGTCGCTCCCCTTGCGAACATCGATCTGATTGAAACGACGGATAACAGCGGCGACCACCTCTTCGCCGCCGAAGTCGATGGCCAGCCTTACTCGAGCGGAGTGCAATACGCCGCGAGCTTGCCCGGCGTCGATGTGGTCTCCAATAGCTACGGCTCCTCCGAATTCGCGGGTGAAAGCGCCTACGATTCCGAGTTCACCACGCCGGGTGGCCACAATCCCGTGTCGTTCTTCTTCTCGACAGGTGACAGCGGCGCACCCGGTTCTTATCCCGCGTACTCACCCAACGTCGTTGCCGTCGGCGGCACTAACCTCTACACGCTCTCGGCGAGGGGTGCCTACGGCAGTGAGATTGGCTGGTCGGGCAGCGGCGGTGGTGTCAGCGCCGCCGAAACTGGCACGCCGGCCTTCCAGTCAAATAACGGCGTCAACTTTGGAAATCGGTCTACTCCGGACGTCTCCATGGACGCCGCTCCCAATACAGGCGTGTTGGTCATCGACCAATACGACTTCCCCGGCAACTTTATTGAAGTCGGGGGTACTAGCCTCGCCACACCGATGTGGGCCGGCGTCGTTGCCTTGGCAGATCAAACACGCGCAACATCGCTGAGTTCGGCCGATGTTCTCAACTCGCTTTACGGCGCGTACAACTCGCCGAACTACCTCACTGATTTTCACGATGTGACAACGGGGAATAACGGCTTCGCGGCCGGGGTTGGCTACGATCTGGTGACCGGTATCGGTACGCCTAAGACGCAGAATGTCGTCCCGCTGCTCGCCGGTGCCGGGGCGCCTGCAGCCGCTCCTGCGACAGTCCGCTCACCAATGGGAGCTTCGCCCGCCGGACTCTCCGGCGCCGGCATCGTCACGAAAGCCGAGCCGATCACAGGCAGCCTGCCAGCGAATGCGATTTCGCTCGCGTCGTCGGGGGCTACAAATGGGACCATCGACGGCAAATCGGTTCTTGTGGCTGTCCAAGGCTCCGAACCGTTCGCGCCGTCGACTGAGGGTCAGCCGGCTCCCATCGCGACTTCCTCCGTCACAACCTGGGTTGATCGCAGCACCCTACCCCCGGGTGGTGCCGCCGTGACCCTTGATGCCACGGCGGGCACAAGCGCGCTCAGCCGGTTGGAAATCAGCATCGGATCGGACGGCGACGCAAGTGGAACGGTAGCCTCTGTCGCTGCGCTGGATACCACCGCGCCTGCGATGTTTGCGGAAACCGCCTCCGACGCGGTTTTCGCGGACCCGGCGACCGGATCGCTAGTCGACAATGTCGGTACCAACGACATGGCGGCAGCCGCGGCTCTGCCCGTCACTGACGGGCCGAATGTCAGCAAGATCGCGGTGTTCCTCGCCGGCGTCGCCCTGGTGCTGAATCCTTCCAGAAGCCCGTTGGCGGGATTGAAGAGAGGCTGGAAGATTTCGGGCCGACGGAGACCGAGACACCGATAGGCAAACAATTTGGTGTTCCGGCCGAATCCTGTTGGGCCAAGCTGTGCCTGCCGACGAGCTAGTACCCACGCAGTGAGGCCGGCAGGCAAAGCCTGCCCTACGGGAGTGGTCATCGGGGCGACCTACGGCTCGCCTTCGAACAAATCCTGCAGCTGCTTGTTCTCTTGCTCGCCCAGTTCGCGGGCGTTGATGCTGCCGGCGCGTTGCAGCATTTGCCACAAGTCGCCGCTGATCTGGCCGCGGCGCTGCGCGAGGTCGCCCAGGTCGTAGATTAGTCCCTGCGACTTTTTGTAATCCTTCTGCAGGGTGGCGACGATCGCGTTGCCGGCGATGCCGGCGGCGTGTTCCTTGGGGTTCTCGCGCCCCATGCCCTCGAGTTCGCTGAACAGCTTGCTCGCCTCTTTGAGGCGCAGCGTTCGCAGGTACAAAACGGCCAAGCGCTCCTTCGCCTGCACCGTGTAAACGCGGTCTTCCGGGAAGTAGTCGAGGACGGCTTTCCAAGCGTCTTCGTCGGAATGCAGCTTGTTGGCTCGCGCGAACTGCTTCTGCGCCGTCCCCTCCCTGGGAGTGGGATTCTCTTGGATCGCGGCCGCCTGCAGGGGATCCTTGGGCCGCAGCCACCATCCCACCGCTGCCGACGCGCTGCCCAGAACCAGCGCCACGATCCCCAGTGCGATTGCATGCTGTGTCAGCGACCATTTGAAGAAACCTTCGCTCCACCGGACGACAACGCGCGGCGCAGACGGCATCGTGGCCGTGGACGTCGGCACGGTGATTTCCTTGAGCTTCACCGCACCGGCCGCCCCCGGGTCGTCCTTGATCAGCCGCCCGACCTTCTTCAAGTCGTGCGTGAGCTCGCGAGCCTGCTGATACCGGTCGACCGGATCGCGGGCCATCATCTTGTGCACGATTTCCGAGATCACCGGCGGCAAGTCGGGCCGCAGCGTGGCCAGGTCTTCGGGCTTGTGCGTCAGGTGCTGCATCGCCAAGGTCAGCGTCGTGTCGCCGCGAAATGGCGGGCGGCCGGCCAGCATGCGGTAGCACGTCACGCCAAACGAATAGATGTCGCTGCGGTGATCGACGGCCTCTCCGTTGATCTGCTCGGGGCTCATGTAAAGCGGCGTGCCCATCGTCATGCCTACCTGCGTGAGCTGCATCATGTGCTCCGATTGGGCCAGTTGAGCCAGGCCGAAATCGGCGACCTTCGCCTCGCCTTTTCGCGTGATGAGAATGTTCTCGGGCTTGATGTCGCGGTGGACGATCCCCGCCTCGCCTGCGACCGTCAGCGCCGCGGCCACTTGCCGCATGATGTGGTAAGCGACCAAAAGCTCGGGCGGACCGCGGCGATTGAGCAGCTGCCGCAGGTTCATTCCCTGCACGTATTCCTGAGCGATGTAATAGAGCCCGTCCTGCTGCCCGAACGAATAAACCTGGACGATATTCGGATGGATCAGCCCGGCGGCCGCCTTGGCTTCCTGCTCGAAGCGCTTGAGAATCGTCTCGTCAGAGAGCAGCTCCTGACGCAGCACCTTGACGGCAACCTGACGATGCAGCGAGGTCTGCTCGGCGAGGTAAACCTCCGACATCCCGCCGCGCCCCAGCGGACGCAGGATGCGGAATTCTCCGAGCTGCTTGACCGAGTCCTCGGAGATCTCCTGGAAGACCGGCGGCTCGGGCGGCGAAGATTCAGCCGCCGGGCCGGGCTCGAGATGAGCGGAACCGTGTCGTGGCGCCGGCTCCGCGTGAGCCGGACCCTGTCGTGGCGCCGGCTCCACGTGAGCCGGACCCTGTCGTGGCGCCGGCTCCCTGTGAGCCGGACTGTGTGGCGAATCGTCGGTCGGCGGCAAGGGCATTCCCAAAATCCTCAACAAGATACGCCACTTAGTGTTGTACTACTGCGCGCGAACGAGCCGCAAGCTGTATCGTTCGCGCCCTGGATCAGTTGGGTAGACGCTTTACCCCGGTTGTGAAGGTCTTGTATCATGACCTGTCGATGCGTTTTCGGCGGACGTTAAACCGCCCCCCACCGGCATCGCCTTCCTTCCTGCTTGCATCGCAATCCGTGAGGTGACTCCGCGTGACGATTCGACGCTCAAGAGCCTTGCGCGGACAGCCGCTACTGCCACCCCGAAGCCGCTGGCTTGTTTTCGGTGCCGTCGCAGGACTCTTGGTGCTTCTGCCGGGCATCGTCGCGGCCGGCGACAAAGCGGCTGATGCGGCCAAGAAATCGAGTCCCGTCAGCTACTACCGGCACGTCCGTCCGATCCTCCAGCGTTCCTGCAGCGGCTGTCATCAGGCGGCCAAGCGGGGCGGTGGGCTGCTTCTGACCTCGTACGAGGGCCTCAAAAAAGGGGGCGAAGCGGGGCCCGGCTTTGTCGTCGGTAAACCCGACGAAAGCACCATCGTTCAATACGTTTCGGGCGACAAGCCCGAGATGCCCAAGAGCGGTGAGAAGCTTAAGCCGGCCCAAGTCGATTCGATTCGCAACTGGATCGCGCAAGGGGCGAAAGACGACACGCCGGAGGGGGTCAAAGACCCCGTCACGGTCGAGAATCCCCCAAAATACGCCAGTCCGCCGGTGATCGCCGCGCTGGCCTACTCTCCCGACAGCAGCCTGCTGGCGGTCTCGGGCTTCCACGAGATTCTGCTGCATCAGGCGGACGGCTCGAAGCTTGTCGGGCGCTTGATCGGCCGCGCCCAGCGGATCGAGTCGCTCGCGTTTTCCCCGGATGGAAAAATCCTGGGAGCGGTCGGGGGCACACCCGCCCTGTTGGGCGAGGCCCAGTTCTGGAGCGTCGCGCAGAAGAAACTAGCGTTGGAGCTGCCCGTCACGTACGACTCGCTCTACGGCGCGTCGTTCAACAACGACGGCAAGCTCTTCGCCTTTGGCGGCGCCGATAATCGGGCCCGAATCGTCCGCGTCGCCGACGGCAAGGAAGTTGTGCGGTTCGACGCGCACTCAGACTACGTCCTGGGAACGACCTTTTCGCTCAAGCAGGACTACCTGATCACCGTCAGCCGCGACATGTCGATGAAGCTGATCGTGGTCGAGAACGGGCAGTTCGTCGACAACATCACGAGCATCACGCCCGGTGCGCTCAAGGGAGGGCTGGTGGCCGTCGAGCGGCATCCGACGCGCGAGCAGGTGCTCACCGGCGGCGCCGACGGCGAGCCGAAGCTCTATCAGATCTTCCGCACGAAGACGCGGGTCATCGGCGACGACTTCAATCGCATCCGCGGTTACGAACCGCTGCCCGGCCGCATTTTCAGTCTGCAGTTCAACAAAGATGGCAGCCAGTTCGTGGTCGGCGCAAGCACGGCCACGGGGGGCACGGCCCGCATCTATAGCACCGACGACGGCAAACTGCTGCACGACCTGTCGAAGATTTCCGGCCCGGTCTACGCGGTGGCCTTCCGCCCGGACGGCAAGCAAGTCGCCGTCGCCGGGTTCGAGGGGAAAGTTCGCCTGTACGACGCGGCCAGCGGCGCGCTGGTCAAAGAATTCCTGCCAGTTGAAATCACGCCTGTTCAGACCGCCGCGCGCTAAGATCCCCCTCACCCCCGACCCCTCTCCCGCAAGGGGCGAGGGGGGAAAGAGTGTAAAGTTGGCACCAGTTACACAACAAAGCCTTGCGTGCAAATCTTCTCCCCTCTCCCCTCGCGGGAGAGGGGCTGGGGGTGAGGGGGCCTGCCGCCAGCCTCCCAGAAGGGCGCGCGGAGAACGACACATGAGGACATTTGTCCCACGCTCGATCGCAGTTGCCGCGATTGGATTCGCGCTGGGCGGTTTGGCCCAAGCGGCAACCCCCGCGGGCCCCGCCAAGTTCGCATCGCTGGAAGTCTTCCCCAGCCGTCTCGAGTTGAGTTCGCTGCGCGACAGCCGCCGAGTCTTGGTGACAGCCGTCGGCCCGAATGGTGTGCGGAAGGACGTCACGCACGAGGCCCGCGTCACATCGCACTCGGCGAAGATCGCCGTCGATGACGAGGGCTACGTTGTTCCTAAGGCGAAAGGTGAAGCCGAGCTTCTGATCTCTGCGGCCGGCCTCGAGACGAAAATCCCCGTGCACGTGGCCGACGCGGCGCCGCAGCCGGTCGATTTCGTGCGCGAAGTCATTCCCGTGTTGAGCAAAGTCGGCTGCAATGC
Organism: Planctomycetaceae bacterium; assembly: GCA_035949535.1. Classification (GTDB taxonomy): domain Bacteria; phylum Planctomycetota; class Planctomycetia; order Planctomycetales; family Planctomycetaceae; genus DASPSM01. The sequence continues at coordinate 10,284 of DASZIA010000422.1, forward strand.
GGGAACCTGCCACGGATCGCAAGCGGGCCGGGCCGGATTCAAATTGTCGCTGCGCGGATACGATCCGTTGTTCGATTACCGCGCCCTGGTGGATGACGTCTCGGGGCGGCGGTTCAACCGTGCCCTCCCGGCGCAGAGCCTGATGCTGCTGAAGCCGACTCAGGGCGTGCCCCACGAAGGGGGTTTCTTGTTCAGCGAAGATTCTCGCAATTACAAGCTGTTGCACGAATGGATCGCCGAAGGATGCATTTACAAGGACAGCACCCGGGTCACGAAGCTCGACGTCTTTCCCGCTACCCCGGTGCTGCAAAGCGTCAAAGAGACGCAGCAGCTCGTCGTGATCGCCCACTATCCCGATGGCGCCACGCGCGACGTGACGCGCGACGCCGTCTTCGACACGAGCAACTTCGAGGTCGCCGTCGTCGGCAAATCGGGACAGGTTGAAGGGGTCCGCCGGGGCGAAGCCGCCGCGCTCGTCCGCTACGAGGGGCAATACGCTGTCGCTCCGGTGACCGTGATCGGCACGCGGGACGGTTACGCCTGGAAGCCGAGCCCCGAGTTCAACTTCGTCGACAAGCACGTCGACGCCAAGCTGCAGAAGATGAAGCTCTGGGCTTCCGATTTGTGTTCCGACGCGGAATTCCTCCGTCGCATTTCGCTCGACTTGATCGGCTTGCCGCCAAGCCTCGATCAGACGCGGGTCTTTTTGGCCGATGCGCGCGACTCCCGGACGAAGCGGCAGGCCAAGGTCGAGGAGCTGCTCGCCAGCTCCGCCTATGTCGACCATTGGACGCTCAAATGGAGCGACCTGTTGCTCAACAAGCGGAAATACGTCACCGAAAAAGGGGTCTGGGCGTTCCGCAACTGGATCCGCCAGTCGCTGATGGCCGACAAGCCCTACGACAAATTCGTCTACGACCTGATGACAGCCAGCGGCCACTCGCTCGAGAGCCCCGCCTCGAACTATTACCGCATCGCTCGCGAGCCGGGCATCGTGATGGAGAACATGACCCAGGTCTTCCTGGGCATTCGCTTTAACTGCAACAAGTGCCACGACCATCCCTTCGAGCGCTGGACCCAGGAGCAGTATTACGAGCTGTCGGCCTACTTTTCGGCGGTGGGACGGGCGCCCGGTGCGTCGGCCGACGACGAGATCGTCTACACGCTGCGGGCTCCCGAAGCGGTCATCAACCCGCGGACGAACACGGCGGTAAACGCCTCCTTTCCGTTCAAATACCACGGGATGGACGTCGGCACGAAAGATCGCCGCACCGAGCTGGCTCGCTGGCTCACGTCGAAGGACAATCCCTACTTCGCCAAGAGCCTCGTCAACCGGTATTGGAGTTATTTCCTCGGCCGCGGGATTATCGATCCGGTCGACGACATCCGCGCGGGCAACCCACCTTCCAATCCCGAGTTGCTCGACGCGCTGACGGCCGACTTTATCGCGCACAATTTCGATCTGAAACATCTCGTGCGAACGATCGTCGATTCGCATACCTATCAGCGCACCTATCGAACGAACGAGTGGAACACCGACGACGGCTCGAACTTCTCTCACACCTATCCGCGACGGCTCACGGCAGAGGAGCTTTACGACGCCTTGATGGTCGCAAGCGGCTCGCCCTTCAACATCCCCGGGGCACCTCTCGGGTTCCGAGCAGCCCAGCTTCCCGATCCCCAGATCGAAGTCGGCTTTCTCGACATGTTCGGCCGCGCGCCGCGAGAATCGCCGTGCGAGTGCGAACGAACGAGCGCGGTCAGCCTCGGTCAGACATTGAGCCTGATCAACGGCCCGACCATCTCCGACGCAATCGCCAACCCCAACGGCTTGATCGCCCGCCGCGTGGCGGAAGGCGCCAAACCGAAAGCGATCGTCGAGGACGTGTACCTCTCGGTGCTCTGCCGCCTGCCCACGCCCGACGAGTCCAAGAAGGCCGAGGCCTACCTGGCGGAAGTCAAGAAACCGACCGAGGCGGTCCAGGACCTGATGTGGGCACTGATCAACAGCCCGGGGTTCTTGTTCAACCGCTGAGTGGACGATGGACCACCGCGCCTGCGGCGCAACTCCAGGGATGGTTAGCTATATCGGGTGGCCGGGACAACTCGTTGTCCCGGCTGCGCAGCAGCAAGAGGCCGCTCAAGGAACCCGACGTTCACCGCCGACGCCTCTTGTCGCTTCGCGACCCGGACAACAAGTTGTCCGGGCCACCCGCGAGCGCAAAATGGAGAGCATTGAATCAATTCTGCGCTCCCCTCTCCGCGAGGGGAGAGGGGAAGAAGTATTGCAAAGCCGTGCGAGAACTCGCGCTCAGCGCGCTGTCTTCATCAAAAACTGCCGGACAGCATCGAAGAACGCGGCGTCCGCGGGCGGGTAGTGCCCTCCGCCTTCCATACGGATGAACTCTTTCGGCTGGTTGGCGTCCGTGAAGAGGCGTTCGCCATGGGAAAAGGGAACGGTTCTGTCGGCAGTCCCGTGAGTGATGAGTACGGGGCAGTGCACGCGCCGAATCTTTTCGAGGTTTTTCATCTGGTTGTGGACCAGGTATCGCGACGGGTACCAAGGCATGCGTACTTGCGCCACGTCGGGGAATGAAGTGAATGCGCTGTGCAGGACTAGCAAGCGGACCGCGTGCCGCGTCGACAGCTCGGTCGCGATCGCACCTCCCAATGATTCGCCGACCAGAATGATCTCACTGGCGGAAACGCGTTGATCTTCGATCAGCCACGCGAGGGCCGCTACGCCTGCCGCATAGCAACCGGCTTCGCTGGGCCGGCCGGTCGACTTGCCGTAGCCCGGATAGTCGTAGACGAGGACGGCCCGCCCGAGCCGGTCGCGCCACCGAGCGACGCAGTCACCCATGCTCGACAAGTTGTTGCCGTTTCCGTGAGAGATGAGAACGGCTCCCAGCTGCGGCTTCCAATTTTCCGGAGCGGAGAACCATGCGTGAATTTGGTCAGCCTCGGAATTGACCGTTATCTCGCGAACTCGTAACGAGTCGGCCGGTTCGCGCCAGTGAGCGAACACCGCGCCTGAGAAGAGCAGCCGATCCTCCAGGGCGAGCAGCACGAGAAGCGACACGACATAAACGACGCCTGCGAGAAGGCAGCACTTCGCAAGGCGACGCCGATTTAAACGGTGCCAAAAAGGTGCGCGGCGAGAAAGCGAAACAGTGTCGGTCGCCTTTGACTCTTCGCGTCTCGGAAGGTCGGTTGACATTCCCACTTCTCCAGCCGATAGCCAATGGACCATATCGCAGAAACGAGAATCGAGGAACCTCGTTCCGCGTCCGGGGGACAATGGCGCGCGATCATGCGCCCGGCGAGGACAACTCGATCAAAGGTAAGACAGCCATCCTCCGGGATGGCGCGCCTTGACCCCCGCGAACCAACGGCACGGTAGGTAGAGGACGGCGAGAACCAGCACCCAGGCGACGTAGATGCCCGGCAGGCCGAGCGCCCAGCCCTCGGGCGCGGGTCCGAGAGCCGCTGCCGAGAACATCCAGGCGACCGGCAATCCCCGCGCCAGGCCCGCCAGCACGGCAAGCCCGTGGATGACGTACCATTGCAAGAGGTAATAAAAGAGAGGAACGCGGCCGACGGTCACGACGGCGCGGCCGAGCGGGCCGCGGATGCTCACGCGGTCGATCACCGACAAAGCCGCGATCGCCGGGCCGAGCGTCATCAGCACGAAGAGCAACGAAGGGGGTTGCTTCGTGCAGTTGATGAACGAGAGCCCGGTCATGAGCGGCGTCACCTGGGTTGTCCACGGGCGCGGGTCGACAGAAACGCCCCACGCCCGCAGGATCACGAACGCGACCGTCATCGCGACGCCCGAGACCCACATGATCCGCCGCCTTCGCGCCGGGTCGAGCCGGATGACCTCGCCGAAGCCGTAGCCCGCGGCGACCACACCCAGCCACGGGAGCAGCGGGTAGCCGACGAGCACGTTGACGCCACCGGGCAGCGGCAACAACCCGGGTCGCAGCAGAAGCGCGCTTGCCGCCTGAAAGGCGGCGGTCCCCTTGTCCGGCAACAAACCGCTGACCAGAGCGTGCGTCGCGATCAGGAGCACGCCGAGCGACCCGACCACGCGGCTCGGCAAGAAGATCAGCCCCGCCAGCACGACGAACGAGGCCCCGATCGACCACAGTACCGTCAAGATCACCGGGGCACGCACGGGGTCGAAAAAGAGCCCGAGTCGGACGACCGTCAGCTCGAGGAAGATCAACCACACCCCCCGCGACGCGAGAAATCTCGCGAGGTCTCCCCGCGTGCGACCTCGCGAGCCCGCCAGATAAGCTCCCGTCCCCGCGAGGAAGGCGAAAACCGGCGCGCAGAAGTGGGTCACCCACCGCGTCAAAAACAGCGCCGGACCCACGCGGGACAGGTCCGTGGGGTCGATCGACGCGTCGCCGAAGTAGTCGCGGGTGTGATCGAGCACCATCAAGATCATCACGGCCCCGCGGAGGACATCGACAGCGTCGACGCGTCGGGCAAGCGGCACCAGTGGTTGCGCCGGCGCCATGAGAAGAGTTGCGTGCTCCGGCGACACGGCCGGCTCGATCGACATGACAGGCCTCGTTTCCGCCAAACCGAGCCGGTTCGCTCCGGACTGGTGATTCCGACTGTGACCTCTGCGGCGGAATTTAAGTTCCTCGTGATGCTACCCGCGCGTCGCGGTGCCGGCCAGCGGCATGAATTCTCTCAGGAGCGACCCCCAGCCAGCCGCTTTGTCCAAGACGACTTCCGCAAAACCAGCTTTTGGTCATTGTCTCAGCCGAGGTCGCCGCTACCGTTTTCTCAGAGTCACGAACGCTCTAGGGCCCGACCTCGCAAGCTTGCCAGTGCGCGAGCTGACGGCCCTTCATTCAAAGACAGGAGTCAAGATGGACATCAAACGCTGCGGCTCGCAGCCTTCGGGCAAAGGGCCGGCTGACTGGTTTACGGGCACGGTCCGGATCGATCCCTTGTTCCAACCCAACGCTCCCGCACGCGCGGCTGCGGCCAGTGTCACGTTCGAGCCCGGCGCTCGGACCGCGTGGCACACTCACCCGCTGGGCCAGACCTTGATCGTGACGTTCGGCTGCGGGCGAGCGCAGCGCTGGGGAGGTCCAATCGAAGAGATTCGCCCCGGTGACGTGATCTGGTTTCCGCCGGGTGAAAAGCACTGGCACGGCGCCGCGCCAACTACAGCCATGACACACATTGCCATTCAGGAACAGGTCGACGGCAAAGTCGTCGAGTGGATGGAACAGGTCAGCGACGAACAGTACCGGGCCTGATGTGGTCGATGAAGCCAGCTGACCAACAACAAGCCTGCGGACGAACAAGACAAGGACGAACAAAATGCAAAAGGGCAAACTCGGAAAAAGTAACCTGGAAGTCTCGGCTCTCGGGCTCGGATGCATGGGAATGAGCTTTTCCTACGGCCCGCCCAAAGACAAGCAGGAGATGATTTCGCTCATTCGAGCGGCCGTCGATCGCGGCATTACGTTCTTCGACACCGCCGAGGTTTACGGCCCCTTCACGAACGAAGAGCTTGTCGGCGAGGCCCTCGCTCCTTTCCGCAAGCAGGTCGTGATCGCCACCAAGTTCGGATTCGACTTAAGTGGAAGCGATCGGCGGCCGGGTGCGGCGGGCCTCAACAGTCGGCCTGCGCACATCAAGCAGGCAGTCGAGGGGTCGCTCAAGCGACTCAAGACCGAAACCGTCGACTTGCTGTATCAGCACCGGGTCGACCCCGACGTGCCGATCGAAGACGTGGCGGGAACGGTGAAGGAACTGATTCGGGCGGGCAAGGTCAAGCACTTCGGCCTTTCTGAAGCCGGCGTGCAAACCATTCGTCGCGCACACGCTGTCCAGCCGGTCACGGCGCTCCAGAATGAGTACTCGCTGTGGTGGAGACGCCCCGAAGCAGAGGTGATACCGACCCTCGAGGAACTCGGTATCGGCCTCGTGGCTTACAGCCCTCTCGGCAAGGGCTTCCTGACAGGCAAAATCGACGAAAAAACAACCTTTGACAGCTCCGACTTCCGCAGCACCCTTCCGCGTTTTACGCCCGAGGCGATCAAGGTGAATCAAGCCATGGTTGATTTGCTCGGGCAAATCGCAAAACGGAAGAAGGCAACGCCCGCGCAGATTGCGCTCGCATGGCTCTTGGCCCAGAAACCGTGGATCGTTCCGATCCCAGGCACCACGAAGCTCGAGCGCCTGGAAGAGAACATCGGAGCGATTTCAGTTCAACTGACGCCCGACGATCTGCGTGAAATTGACAGCGCCTCCAAAAAGATCACGGTGCAAGGGGCGCGTTACCCCGAAAAGCTGGAACAAATGACCGGTCGCTGAGCGGCCGAGTGGCACTAGACTTCGTCAAGCTCAGCCGCGGCTGATCCGAGGGGATGCGGGAATTCGGACTACGTTTTATTGGCCCGGAGGGGCCGCCGATAATGGCCCAGGGCGTAAGTCGGACCGTTTTGTCGGGCTATTAATTTCAGCGAGGGCGAGAAATCATGAAGAAGAGCGCGGCCATTCTGATCGGACTTGTCTTAACCGCGTCGCAGGCGGCCCGCAGCCAGGAGGTCATCCGACTCTATCCGGGGCCGGCACCCGGTTCGGAGAAATCGACACGTGAAGAGAGGACCTATTTCTCGCAGCTCATTCACACGCAGGTGGTGACCAATGTGTCACAACCGACACTGACGCGCTTCGCGCCCGCGCCCGGGAGCGCCAACGGCACGTCGGTCATCATCTGTCCGGGCGGCGGATTCCACATCCTTTCCATCAACAGCGAAGGGATCGACGTCGCCAGGTGGCTCAATGCCAAGGGCGTGACGGGGTTCGTTCTCAAGTATCGGCTGTTCCCGACCGGCAAAGACGGCGTCCTCGATATGATCTTGAAGAACCGCGAGAAGTCCAAGCACGACATGAGATCCGCGTTTACGCTGGCCGAAGCAGACGGAGCGGCAGCAGTCAAATACGTTCGCGAGCACGCCTCCGAGCTGGGCGTGTCGCCGCATCGCATCGGCCTGATGGGATTTTCGGCCGGCGGCTCTGTCACCGCGGGCGTGGCTCTCAATCACGTTGCCGAGAGCCGACCCGACTTTGCTGCGCCGATCTATGCGTATCTCGAAGTGCTCGGCGAATTTCAGGTGCCGAAAGACGCGCCGCCCCTATTCGCCGTCGCCGCGTCGGACGATCAGTTCGGTTTGGCGAGCGATAGCGTGAGTATTTACAGCAAGTGGCTGGCTGCAAAAAAGCCTGCTGAGCTGCATCTGTATTCCAAAGGGGGACACGGATTCGGCATGAACAAGCAGAAACTGCCTTCTGACCATTGGATCGAGCGATTCGGCGACTGGCTCGACGTGCAGGACCTGCTCAAGAAGTAGCGTCCCGTTCGAAACCTGCTGATGGTGGCGATCGCGCGTTTCGAGACTTTAGCTCGCTTTCGCCTCTGCGTCGCGGTTTCGGAAGGCGGCTTCTCCAACGTCGGACACCTTGACCCACTTCGGGTCAGGCGAGGCAGCGGCGTCGTAGTTGTCGTGCCAGTTCCACCACTTGTACGGCGGGGTCTGGGGGTAACCCTCTGGCGAGTCCTCCCAAGTCTCCTGACGGCCGAGCGGTGTGATGTCGAGGTAGCTCCAGGTGGTCCCCATCGCCTCGTCGCCGCGGCCGTTGATGAAGTATGTGCGGAACACTCGCTCGCCGTCGCGGAAGAACACGTTGTGGCCGTGCCATTCATCGACGCCGAAGTCCGCGTCGAAGCCGTCGGTGATGGTGTACCAGGGCATCTCCCAGCCCATCCGCGCCTTCAGGCGCGCGATGTCCGCCTGCGGCGCG
>DASZIA010000423.1:0-1595 GCA_035949535.1 Planctomycetaceae bacterium
CAGACGACGTTTTGTCCGGTGTGAATCTGCACGGTAAACGGATCCTCGTCACGGGCGTTTCGGCGGGGCTCGGCGTGGAGACGGCGCGGTCTCTTGCTGCGCGCGGCGCGCAGGTTGTGGGTGCGGCGCGGGATTTGACGAAGGCCGAAGCCGCGACCACACAAGTACGCAAGGACGCAGCAGCCCACGGTGGGAGGTTCGAGCTAGTTGAGCTCGATCTCGCCAGCCTCAAAAGTGTGCGCGCCTGCGCTGACAGACTGCTAGCACAGCATGAACCCTTGGACGTGGTCATCGCCAATGCGGGGGTGATGGCCACGCCGTTTGGCCATACGGCGGACGGCTTTGAAACGCAGTTCGGCACCAATCACCTGGGCCACTTTGTTCTGGTCAATCGAATTGCACCGCTCATTCGCACCGGCGGGCGACTGATCAACTTGTCTTCCTCGGGGCACCGCTATTCCAACGTCGACCTCGACGATCCCAACTTTGAGCGGACACCCTATGAGCCCTTCGTTGCCTACGGCCGATCGAAGACGGCAAATATCCTCTTCGCTGTCGCCTTCGACGGGCGACACCATAAGCGTGGTGTGCGCGCGGCGGCCGTGCATCCCGGAGGCATCGATACAGAACTGGGACGCCACATCGATCCGAGTCGCATACAAGGGATCATCGACCAGATGAATAAGCAGCTGGCGGAGGAGGGTAAACCGCCCTTCCAGTGGAAGACCGTTCCTCAAGGAGCCGCAACTTCGGTATGGGCCGGTGTTGTTGCTCCCGCCGACGAGATCGGAGGTCGATATTGCGAGAACTGCCATGTTGGCCATGTCGTGCCGCAGGACGTGACCATCAGCGCCGTCAGCGAAGGAGTGCGCGGATATGCGCTCGACCGAAATAATGCTGAGGCGCTTTGGAAGAAAAGTGAAGAACTCGTCGGAGAGTCGTTTTAGCGATCAAGCGTTCCGGCTATCGATCGGCGAACGAGCTGGAGAGATCCGAAAGGTGGCTCAGGGAATGAACTGAGGTCAGATTCCAGCTTCGTCGACTGCCGCCGTGCGCAAAACAGGATGATCTCGCCGGAAAGGAGGAACGAGTTTAGCGGAAGTGGTTGATTTAAGAACTTTACGTCAAGGGAGTAAACCAAAGCTCCGACGCATTTATTCACATTTATCCTAAAGGAGACTTCTTCCATGTCATTGCAACTCCCGATCGCACTGGCCGTTACCTTTGTCCTAGGCTTTTCGGCAAACATTTCTACGATGCGAGCACAGCAGAAATCACTCACGCCCGACCAGAAGCAGGTTGTAGATACAGTGAGCACAATATTCAGTGCAGTAGGCGCCGAGGATATCGCGAAGCTCGACTCCGTCATAACACCAGGTTTCTACATCTTCGCGAATGGCACGCGATTCAACGGCGACACCATCATGGGTGCCGTAAAAGCCCTACACGCCGCCGGCAAGAGGTACGACGAGCACGTGACGGAGCCCGACGTCCACATTAGCGGCAACATCGCGTGGATCGCTTACGTCAATCAAGGCAGCATCACCGACGCCTCGGGCACCGTGAACCAGAACTGGCTGGAATCGGCCTTCTTG
>DASZIA010000424.1:0-26647 GCA_035949535.1 Planctomycetaceae bacterium
GCCGAACAGCGGCAATGCGTGCTCCAGCCCCCAATACGACGTCTCGAACGCCGGGTTGACGAGCACGACTTCTGCCATGATCGGCCTCAACGGGACTGTAGGAGTTCGCTCAAACGATTGCGACCCTCGTTGAGGATGAAATCGCGCTAGGTTGGCCAGCCAAATTTCTCGGCAGGCAGCGCGTCCGCCGCCCCCGCCAGAGCATTTTCAACGTCGGATTGGGTAACCGGATGCGGCTGTTCGATGGTACCAGATCAATCCACCAACGCGCGCCTTCCAGCACAAATCTGAGTCAATCGGGACCGCGCCACTGCGTCTGCAAATACCGTCGTTTGTTGGGCGCTCCGAAAAAGGGATGGCTTTATGAAAGAACGGAATGGCAGTTCTGCCGAACCCGGCAAGCTCTGGAAGACTTCCGCAATTTGATTGCTCGCGTCACGACACGGGCGAGAAACTGCACAGCGTTGTGCGACGCGGCACGCAGTCACGAGCCACTGGTTCCAAAACGCGCCGACCGCTTTGCTCAAGGGGCTGCTTGTGAGAAAATGCCGGTGACTCGCGACTACGCGGCGCGCTTGCGATTTTCCCACGAGCGTTGCTAAAGCTCGGCGACAAGGCGGCGTGCCCTCTAGGCTAAGAGTTCGCCTTACCCGGGATGCAGTCATGCCAAGAGTCTCCCTGAAATCCGCGTGGCTGGGGGTCGTATTCGCGGCCGCGTCCGCTCAGATCGGGCGCGCCGTGGATGTAGCGCCACCGGCGAAAACCGCAGTCGAGCAAGTCGACCGGCTCGGCGATCCGCTTCCGCAGGAGGCATTGGTGCGGCTTGGCACGTTGCGGTTTCAGCCGCCCCAGTGCGTCAACGACATGGTGCTGTCTCCGGATGGCAAAACGCTAGTCACGATTGGCGGGTTGATCGTCGTGTTTGACACGGCGACCGGCAAACAACGTTGGGAGGCCAACGCAAACGAGTCCGGATATGAGTCGCACGGGTCTCGCTATGGTGGTTGCGGCTTGGCATTCGCCTCGCACGGTCGTTGGCTTTACATGCCCAGCCACCGCGACGAAGTGACGCTCTGGGATGTCTTCACCGGGCATCAACGCATCCTGTCGATTCATCCCGGCAATCACCTGTATCGATCGGTCGCTGTGTCGCCGGACGGCCGGAAACTAGCACTGGGAGGCGCCGAGCAGCTGATCGTGTGCGACACGCAAGGAACGCTGCTGTTCGAGATCAAAAACGACCAGCACGGCGGCGTCACCAAGGATCGCAACGACCGGCTGGCGTTTGACGGTCATTACAGCGCCGGCTGGTTTTCGCCGGATCGGAAAACTCTGGCGGTCGTCACCAGCGATAGACCGGACGTCGTGCGACTCGTCGACTCGGAAACCGGCGGAGAACGGAGCCGCGTGGCACTGGCCAACCGCCTGGTTCGATTGGCCTTTTCGCCCGACGGCAAACGGATCGCCGCGACGGAGCGCGACAATGCGGTGCGTCTTTACGCCGCGGACACGGGAAAGCCGGTGTGGTCCCACATCATCAAGCTCACGAATATCTACGAGAACTACACGTCGTGCGTCACTTTCTCTCCGGACAACAAGATCGTGGCCGTCGGCGCGACCGACAATCGGATCTATTTCTGCGACGCGGCGACTGGAAACGAGATCGCCAGGCTCTCCGGCCATCGCTGGTATCCGTGGGGCTTGGCCTTCACGTCCGACGGGAGGATTCTCTACTCAGCCGGCTTGGACGGCACTATCCGGCGCTGGGATGTGGCGGCGCGAACACAGCTTCCTCCGCCGACCGGCGTCCACGGTTCAGAAGTCGTCGCCGCTTCGCCCGACGGCCAAACTCTGGCCTACGCGGACGATTTCGGTCATGTGCACGTCGTCGATGCGAAGGATGGATCGGAGCGCCGGACTCTGAACCGGCCGGACGTCAACTATTCCCAGTTGGCCTTCTCGCCGGATGGCCGACGGCTGGCCGGAGGCGCTGCCGGTGCGGGCGAGGTTCACACGGTGGTCTGGGATGTGAAAACCGGCGATGTGGTGTGCCGATTCCATTGGCCGCTCGGTCGCGATCCGCATTCAAATGTTGAGGCGTTTTCCTTTTCGCCCGACGGCAAGCGTCTCGCCGCCGCCGTCTTCCGGCAGGGCGCCGCTTATGTTTTCGACTTGGTAAACGGCATTCGCATCGCGCGACTTAAACATAGCCAGATCTACGGCCTGTCGTTCAGCCCCGATGGGCGGACATTGGCGACGGCGGGCTGGGATTCGACGATCCGACTCATCGATACGGACACGTGGAAGACTCGGGTGCAAACCAAGATCAACGATGGCGATGCACGCATGTACGCCGTCTGCTACGCCGGGGAAGGAGGGTGGCTGGCGACGGCCCACATGGATGGCAAAGTTCGGATTTGGAATGCAGCCGATTTGCAGCGACTCCACCTGTTCGACGTGCCCGCGCACTTCATTTACGGTGCTATGAGCGTTTCCCCGGACAGTTTATGGCTGGCTACCGGGGGTATCAGCGGAGAGGTCAGTCTTTGGGACCCGATGACCGGCGAGAAGGTCTGGGACGTCGGTCGGCATCGTGGCTACGTCTACACAGTCGGATTTGGCCGCGACAGCCGCACGTTGGTCAGCGGCGGCGACGATCACGTCGACTATTTATGGAGCTTGCGGCCGGCCGGCAATCTCCCGACCGGCGATCCACACGCATTGTGGGACAGCTTGACCGGCTCGAACGGATCGGCGGCCTATCAGGCGCTGTGGGCTCTCTCGGAGACGCCGAAGATCGCCATGGATCTGATCAACGAACGAGCGCCCAAGTTGATCCGGCCGTTGATCGATCACAAAGAGGGCGAACCTACGGTCGCGGTTCGGTGCGTTTTGGCGCTCTTATCGCAGCTTGGCACGCCCGAGGCCAGGCACCTCTTGAAGGAGTGGGTCGAGCGCTCCGCGGGAGCGAAATTCGGGACAGCCGCAAGCGCCGCCTTAAGTCGCATGCGACCTGCCGCTGGGCCGAGTCCGAAATAACGCATGCGATTCCGGCACGTTCAAGGCAGCGCGGACACCGCAAAGGGTTGAGATTGCGGGAATAGGCTCCGCCCCGGAGCTAGTGGCCGTAAAATGGGCCTCGTACCGCTCGACGCGGTCGCTCATTGACAGCGGTACCCGGTCGACAGCGCTCGAGACGCGGGACTCGACGGCCCCGAAATCCCGGCGCAGCCCCGTCCGGTTTTGCGGCCGCGTAGGAGCGTGAAAAATGCCAGCAGTTTCATCGTTCGCGCGAAATGCAGGCGCGAACACGATCTTCGTCATCGTTCGCGGCAATCCACTCCTGGCGAACTCCTCTGATTTCAGCGCCTTCCAGACCACTTCCGTCGCCGGGCGAACTCGGTAGGAAGCGCCACAGCCGTATGGGCTGCAAGGACTCGTGCCGCAAGCTGGTGCTGTGCAGCCCGAGCAACATGAACTCGTACAGCACGACGGCTGACAACAGCAACTTGGTTGACAAGCACAGACCGGTTGGTAGCAGCACACCGGCCGATAGCAGCAAGTGGGTTGCCAGCAACATCCCCACGGCCAAGAGCAGCACTGTGCCGGGCTCAATTGCGCTGTCCCCGTAACGACAGCGAAAAACAATCCGGACACAAACAGCGATTTCGTAGCGTAGCGATGCAAACGCGCATTTCGGAAGATCGGATTCATCTGGGTGCGGCCTCCGCGGAGGGTGCGACGGTTCTGCAGGTTCTCGACAAATTGACGCATAACTCGATCTTGTCGCCGGGATGGGACCTGGACAAGCAAATTGCAAGGGGTTTTTGTGCGACGCCACAAAACTTGTGCGGGAAGGTCGGTGCAGCCCGCAAATGCGGTCAACCGTCAAAGACGCACTTTCTTACCAATCTCACGGAACGGGCCCGGTCGGGTGAGATCCTCACGCCACCTGACGCGGCGGTTCAATGCTCAACTGTCAAGGGGCATTCTGGATCGGAGCGGTCGAGATCGGGACGAGTCCCGCCGTTGGCTGGTCGCGATCAATGAAGACTCGGGCATGCTGAGATGCTTTGATGCGCCAAATGTCGGCCGGATTTACGCCACGATCGGCCGGCGAGTTTCAGAAACCTCGGCAGGACGTTTTTCGGTACGCCCCGGAGCGTTCGGAAAACCGTCGTTTTTCACCGTTCACAGAAAAGGTTTGTGTTCCTGAGGAAAAGGCCTCTCGGTTCACTGGGTATCCAACTTACGCTAAGCCGGGGGCGAGAATCCAACGCGTCGCCGACGAGCCCAACCTTTTTCCAGCGAGTCTCGTCCTCTTTTTCCGTCAGGAAAATCTTTGGGCCATACCCTCCTATTGCTAGCGTGCCACAATCTCTGCTGCTTTTTTGTCGTTCGCGCGGACGAGGAATAGCTTCCAAGGCCAAAGCTGCTTCCAGGTCATCACGATCGCACCGATCACGGTGGGCACATACTTGCCCTCCTTCTCGTTCAAATAAAGACAGCCGGAGTTGGTCGCGTCTTGCATTTCGGCGAGCATCGTCCAGCGGATATACGCGGCCGCGTCGCCTCCAAATCGATCGAGTAGGGGAAGCTCCTTCGTGCCGGTCCGTGCCTCATCGCTGATGACAGCGCGATGAAGCTCATACAATTCTCCCGCGCTTTGCACCGTTCGGAATTTCGTACTGCGGTAATTAGGGCGCGGCGGAAAGCAACCCGGGATCGAGAGGTTCGACGTTCCGAACGTGGTTCCGTTCCGGAAGTACGTCGTGAAGGCGACGTACTTCAGCCGCTCGCCCCACGTGTTCCCAATTTTCGAATAGGCGGCTGTGCAACTGGCGAAGTCTTGATTCTCTCTGTGAAGAAAGAGCCGCAAGTTTGCCGCGACGTTGCGCACCTGGTTGGGGAGCGCGACGTCATCGACCCGCTCAAAGCCACACACTCTCAGTTCGTTCTCGACGCGCTCGAGGTAATTTCGAATACCGGCAGGGAGCAACGCTTGTTGAGTCGCCTCGAGGCGCACAACGTTGGGATCCGCGGATTGGCGCAGATTCACGTAAGTGAGGAGCGGGCCTCCGAGGTAAAGGAACGCGACAACGCCGAGGACAAGTAGAAACCAGCCCGGAATTTGCTGGGTCAGGTCCGGATTCATCTGCCGGTGGCTTTCTTTTCGGAACGACGTGCAGAATCGACGCTTGGGTTAGCGAAGCTTTTGAACAAGCTACCGCGGAAACACTGGGTGGGCAACTTCTCGAATAGGGCGGTGGCATGCAAAAACCACTGCGGATCTCCTTGCGACGCGTAGGGCTAGCGGCGCATCAGGTTGGAATGAGCAGTCACTTGGCGGCCGGCGCGAGTCCTGTTCGCGCTCCGATTGCGTCCTGATTTGTCGCGGTCCCCTTCGTGATTCGCCGCTAGAATGGCGTCATGACGTGGCGAAGGCGAGATCTACGTGACCTCGACCCGTGGCATGTGGACGTGGTGTTTCCCGAACCGGGGCCGCAGGTTCCGTCGTGGCTTGTGGCGTGTGGCTTCGCGCTGGCCGTCGTACTCGGCGTGATCCTGTCCCGATTCCTCTGAACTGCCGCGCCAACCAAGAGCGAATGACGGCATGAGCGTCGAACCGAAGGCGTCCGAGCAATGGTCCTGGCGGAGCGAGCGCGCAAGGCTCTTGCAGAGTCTGCGCCAAAGGTTTTCCGCACCGCACTGGCACCGGAGATTTTACTACGCTTTAATCGGTACGGCGGTCGCGGGCATGGTTGCGGATGGCGTGTTCACATGGTGGTGCCATTGGCCGCGCCACGCCACCGAAACTTATTTGGCAGCACATGTCTTCGGGCTGTTGGGGGCGGCAGCTGGGCTGCTCGTCGCGCTGTTAGAGGAACGGAACGACGGACAGCACCAGGGGGTCGCTAGGCGACCGAACTCGCGTGCCAATTCGCAAAAACCGTGATTCAAACACGGACACGAATTCGATGACCGACAAACCGGACGGGAAACTGAGCGGATGGAGGGGGCCGGTATTGGCCGTCTTCACGGTTCTGGCAGTTTATGTGCTCAGTGTCGGACCGATGTCGATACTCAATTTGCAGGGTTATCTTCGATCCGGTCTTTCGGGCGATTTATGCTCCGCCAGTACGCAGCCGCCCAGAGCTTGGGCCGCTGAATACCGCCATGGGCTGGTATTTGCGTCCATGGGAGCACCGTCCCAGCAACACAACTCGAACCCACGAGTGACAACATGAGCGACGAACGGACAAAGCGGTCGCGGGCGTGGATTTGGTGGGTGGCGCTCGCCGTGCCGCTTTACTCCTGAGGGTGCTTGCGATCGAGGGAACAATTGGCCCTGCGACAACGGCTCACAAATCTTTTCGGGCGCGGTGATCGGCTGGCCCGACTGGCACGGGGCCGCGATCGAACTGCGTTTTTGGACTTGCTCGGACGGACCGAGATCCACGTGTTGTCGACACCAGATCCGGTCGGCCTCGATGCCACGAACATTTCAAAGGCCGAACTCTTATCGCACATCGAGAGGGAAGCCGCACAATTTGCTCAGATGAAGCAGAACGACGAGGCGGCGACACCGTTCTTTTTCCGAGCCGACGACCGCATTTGCTTCCCGATTTTCAGCACGGAGGAAGCCGCGGGCGAGTTCGTCTGTGCCTACGTCAACGCAGTCAATAGAACTATCGCGTTTCACCTGTTGTCGATGGTCGGCCGTCATCTCGCCGGAGTTATTTCACCCGAAATCACCGTCATCCTGAACGCGATGACGAAATTGCATTTCGCGCTTTTCCGAAGACGACGTCGCACAATTCATTCGAATGTGGCGGACGGATTGATCGCGGTCACCCGACCGATTTGGAGGGGGAAAACCGGTTTTCCCCGAATCGGTGACTCCGTACGGCGCGCCTCGGTTATCGAGCATTGAAATTCTAGCGCGCGTCTTTGGCACCGAGTCGCGAGAGAATCTCGCCGCGAACGTCCAACCAACGAAGGTTTTCACCGCCAATTGCGCGCTAGTGTGGCGATCGTTCGGTCCGTTCGGGAAATCTTGCTCCCATCTTGCGAAACAAGGCGGCCACATCGGGGGATTGTTCACAAGCCATCTGGCACATGTCTCGCTCGTGCGGCATCTGCGTTTCATGCTCGATTTCGTGGATCTGAGCGCCATGGTCGGCGAGCAGTTGAATGAGCGGCCAGTCGCCCGAACAAATGAACCCGTTCAGCCTCCAATAGTGCACGACGTGCCGCACGTTGCAGCGCGCGATGGCCTCAAAAATGTCCAGGTTCGCTTGAGTGATTGCAGCGAGCACTTCGCTCCGCTTTTCGTGGTCGCGGTTCTGCCAATCATCAGGTATGGCCGCGTCCGTCAGGCCATGCAACATTGCAGTACATTCCTCGAGGAGCCAATTCGACCCGTCGTCGCGTTGGTTAAATGTTTGGACGCAATCCGGATCTGCATTGAGCATTCCCCGCGCGGCAGCCGTGAATCCCAAATCGAGCGCCTGGTGCAAATCTGGCTTCCCCCCGTATTGAACGAGAAGAGCCGCCACGGTCTCGTTTTCCGGCCCTCTCCATCGACTGACGGCGTGGCACAGATTGAAGAGCCAATAGGCATCCTGGCCGGCGACAAGCGAGCCCGCACCACCTTCGAGCAAAACCTTGGCGACGCGTCGTTGGTTGCACTTTGCGGCCAAGTGAAGCGGAGTCTTCCTGTCGTAGTCGCGAATCGTCGGATCGGCCCCATGCTCCAAGAGGATTCTCACGACCTCGGGCTGGTCGTGGCAGGCGACTTCGTGTAACAACGTTGTTCTTTGGACCGGCGGCTCCTCGGCCTCATCGCCTTCGGCGGGCTCGACCGATTGATTCAGGTCATGATGGGGATTCGCGTCGAGCAACTCCCGAAGTTTTTCCACCATATTCAAACAAGCGGCATCTTCGATGCTGACATCCGCGCCGTATTCCAGCAGGACGTCAAGGGGAGACTTTGCACCAGAAGGTTCCCGTCGGTCGCTCAGCGGCCGACAACTTCGAATGGGCTTCCACCCGTAGTCCGTTGCCGCGTTCACATCGCTTCCATGCTCCAGCAGGAGTCGCACCATCTCCGCAGACTCTGAGCCACACGAATACACCAGTGGTGTCGCACCGTCGGGACCTCGCGAACTTGGATCGGCGCCATTTGCCAAAAGGAGTCTCGCGATTTCCGGATTCTGTTGCTTTGCGGCCAAGTGCAACGGGGTCAGTTTGTCGTGCAGAGGCGCTTCGCACACGCAGCTCGCCTGAGAGGGATCCTCGCGTAGGATCTGCGCGACACGAGGAAGGTCGTTGGAAAAAACAGCGTGATGGATCGGAAGGATTCGCTTGTCGCCAAACGCTTCGCGCAGCGCAGAGGCCGCTCGTTCAGCGACGCTGTTGCGCGCCTGGATGGCCAGGTCCGCCGCCGACTTTTCCGCTTTTTCGGCGCCTTGAGGAGAAGAGACCTTTCCGGCTGAGTCGGTCGAGATCTGGTCGTCCATGCCTTAGCGATTCCCTAGGGGTTGCGGATTGGCCAAGCGGCATCGAGGCTCTCAACGACGCTGAGGCTACTCCACAGGCGGAATGACAATCAACATCTTTCCGGGTGACCGCTTCATCAACATGGAAATGGTGGCCGACGGCTTCGCGTGGCGATACTCGCAATACGACAAGCCGGGAGAGTTCGTCGCCGCGGAAGCCGACGCCCGCGAGCATCGACGCGGCCTGTGGGCGGACAAGGATCCAGTGCCGCCGCGGGAATGGCGACGGGAGAAACGCGCTGCGTCGCGGGGCACACGCTAAGTGCCTGGACGCCACTTAACGGTCGGTTTTCGTCGAGTGCAGAAAACGGTTGAGATTGCGGGTCGCAACGCCGAGTGCCGACGGGGTTCGAACCCGCAACCCCCGGATCGACAGTCTGCTTCTTGACTTGATTTCCGCCCTATCCTCCCATGTCCATTGGACTTAGCCGGACAACCGCGACCTCAGCAGTCGGCGTCGCGAAAGTCGAGGTCGACTGAGGTCGTTTTGATCCCTCTCACCGACGCTTGGAAATTCCTCCCAGTCGACACAAATGTCCTGTCCCGCTTCTCAATGTTCGCTTGAGGCTTGGTCGCTGCAATGGAGCGGAAGCACCATGAGAAACTCTCATCGTTGATTTGATGGTTTAAACACTTCGCTTCGTTAATCGATCTTGCATCACGGAGCGATGAGATGCAGCGAATCTTGATGGACGACCAGAAGAAAGTGTCGAGCAGCATTTAGCGCGGTCTCACGCGGCGCGGCACTACACGAGCAAGGATGCGTCTTCGGTCGCCAACGCGTTTTGTGGATGAAGCTTGAGCCAACGGTTCCGCCGAATCCAATAGAAGCGCACGGGAATAAAGAGGTCGACCACTTCATCGGCAATCAGCAAGCCGCCGAGCACCGGCGCCGCCATTGCCGAGATGACCTCGTGTCCGACTCCTGTGTGCCAAAGCATGGGGGCAAGCGCCAGGATCGCCACCCCTCAGCAGCTTCGGACGCAGCCGGTGCACGGCCCCCTCGATGATCGCTTCCCGCAGCTCTTCAAGCGACTTGATGTTGGCCAGCCCGCCTCGTTTTTCGATCGCCTCCCGCAAGTAGACGAGCATGATGATGCCGGTCTCGGTCGCCATGCCGAAGCAGGCGATGAATCCGACCCAGACGGCAACGCTGAAGTTCGTGTGCCGCAGCCAGAGGAAAACACGCCGCCGACCAGGTCCTCGGGCACCGCCATCATCATCAGCACCGCATCTGCGAAGTCGTTGTCTCCCGAAAAGCCCTCATCGGCAGCGTGAACTCAAGCTGGGACGGAACGCGCGCCGCATTATGGCAAGCCCACTTACTTGCCGCTGCCCATCTTGTCAGAGGTCATCTTGTCAGAGGTCATCTTGTCAGAGCTCATGTGGTCGGAGCCCATCTTGTCGCTGCCCATCTTGTCAGTGCTCATGTGGTCAGAGCCCATCTTGTCCGAGCTCATTTTTTCCGAGCTCGTTTTGCCGCTCTCCATTTTTCCGCTGCCAGCGGTTTCAGAACAGCCGGAAACGCCCAGTCCGATGCCGATCATCACAACGGCACACGACAAACCCAGAACGTAGCGACGCATGATTTTCTCCAAGCTCGAGGTAAAGTCAGTCCAAGTGACGGCGAGGCTGTTTCGCATCCGGGAGGTCCGGGCTTTCCATTGGCCCGCCTACCTCCTTGGATGATCCTGGCGATGAGTAGTTACAGGATTTGGCACAATTCTTCATGTCCGCTCGGCCGGGCGCACGGTTGCCGTGAGCCCGTCCTCCACGGGCAAAGAGCCAGAACGGCCCGCCTCATCTCCCTGCACGTGAGACCTCAGGGGATGGTGGCGAATGATGTCTTTCGTAAAGATGAGATCGAGTGTCCAGCCGAGGGCCACGCGGATCTTCTTCTCGAGGCGCGGCAGCTTCATGAGATCGATTGTTCGCCACAACCACCAGGCGATAAATCCGGAGAAATTGATACCGAGCACGTTGGCCACTCCCGTGCGTCGGCCGATCGTCGCCAACTGGCCGAGCGACGAGAAGCGAAACCGCCTTTTTCGCCCTGCCGTCAAATGCCGCCGCCAAATTGTTAGCGAGGGTCATTCCCTCGCGAACTGCATGCCGACGTTCGCATCGCAGGCCAGCGTCCGCTCGAGTCGCTGCGCCGCGCAGATCGCGGCGAATCCGCCGCAAAGGATCAAGATGCGATGTCGACCATTGCTCCCATTGCAGTCCGTTGAATTGCCCCTTGTTTTGGCAATCGACGACATCAAGTCGAACGCGGCACGTGCCTTAGTTGGATGCCGCCGCGCGGCGCCTAGTTACCGAAAGCGCCCATCGGATTTTCCAAGTCGAAGCGCTTTGTGGCCAATCGGCTCACGGAGGGCGGACGGGTTGGCGCGTGTAACCTTCGGCCATCGGTTGTCATCAAATCGAAGGCACCGAGCCTCGAGCATGCGAAGGGTTCGAACGTGGACAACTCGGATTACGTCATGCAGTGCATGGAGATCATTGGCGGCAATCGCGCCGCGCGGCACACGATCAACGCTCCGGGGCTCGACATCTGGATCGACAGCCGCCCACTCGCGCCTGGCAAGGGGGGCGGGGACGTGCATTACATCTCCACTTGCGGCGCCGGTTACGTCACGCGCCTGGCGCTGGCCGACATCGCCGGACATGGGGAATCGGTTGACGGCCTGGCAATTGCCCTTCGCAAGCTCATGCGGAGATACATCAATACGCTGGATCAGACTCGATTTGCGCGGGCTCTCAATCGAGAACTCAACGCGGATGTCGAGTTCGGTCGCTTTGCAACGGCCCTCCTGCTCACGTACTTCGCTCCGACAAGGCATTTGATCATCTGCAACGCTGGGCACGGACGACCATTGCGATATTCGGCCAGACACGAGAAATGGGAATTTCTCGATCTGACATCCGCGGGCGCCTGCCCGTCGCTCAAGGCGTCGCGGGCTCGGTACCATCTGGAGCGACTTGCCAATCTGCCGCTGGGTGTGTTGGCTCCGGTGGAGTACGAACAGCTCGCGGTTGAGCTCGACAAGGGAGACATGGTGTTGCTATTTACCGATGCGATCACGGAATCGAGGGACGACTCGGGGAAAATGCTGGCTGAATCGGGCCTTTTTGCCCTCGTGAGCAGACTCGACTCCGAGAATGTCGCGGAACTTGGCGAACGACTCGTGGCCGCGATCGACCGGCGGCGTGGCCAAAACTCTGACGCTGACGATCAAACCGTGATCGTGATCAAGCGCGCCGGGACGCCGCTGCCGCGCCCTTCACTGCTGCGGACCGCTCGCACGTTGGCCAAGTTGATCGGATTGAGCCGCGTCTAGCCCCCCACGGATCACAGGGCCGGCCGTCGCGTGGTTGAGTCAAGTCGCCGACTCAGAAGGACAATCAGCCACGATGGACGGCCGTCCTTGGGGCGTAGCAGTTCCAAGCGAACTCGCCAGGCAGAGACCGGAGCCGATCACGAGAAATTGCATGATCGGCACGTCGACAAGCGTCACGAGCGCGAACAGATACCGATGGCCGAGATATTGTCGCTGTAAGGCGCTCGCCTGAGGAAGCCACGAAACCGCCTCCCACACCGCGAGCCCGGCCAGTCCGCAAAGCCCCGCCGCGGCCACGACGATTCCCAGACGCCAGACCCACTTTCCGGGCAGACACAGGGCCGCAACAACGGCCGGTGGACCGAGCAGCGCGAGCCAAAACCCGTGGCAAGCCAACAACACGGGGAGCGGTGGACCACATCCCCAGGGTCCACAGATGTCATGGCCGAGCGTGGCGGCCGGAAGATTTTGCAGTTGGAGCGCTCCCTCGAGGCAGGCGAACCAAAGCACGCTTGCTGATCCCCAAACGGTCCACCGCTTCATGGAGAACTCGCTCGAATTCAAATGCCGGGCGTCGACGCTCCATCCGAAGTCGGATCGAGCCCCGGGCGGGCGATTCCAAGTTTTTTCAACCGGCTGCGCAACGTATTCGGGTGCAGACCCAGAGCCCGCGCCGCTCCCTTCGGTCCCTCGATGATCCAGTTCGTCTCATCGAGGATCTTGCAAATGTGCGCGCGCTCGACCCCCTCCAGCGACGTGAACGATGGTTCGCCGGCAAACTGCGACCCCGCGGCGCGGGGAACGAAGACGTCGGGTTCAATATCGAGGACGGGACCCGCGGAAAGGATGACCGCTCGCTCGATGATGTTCTCGAGCTCGCGAACGTTGCCCGGCCAGTCATAAGCGTCAAGGCGTGCCAGGGCCTCGGCGCTGATCTGCTCGATCGATTTGCCGATCCACATCGCGAATTTCTTGACGAGAAAGTGCGCCAACAGCGGAATGTCGGCCTTGCGTTCGCGCAGGGGCGGGAGCCGTAGCGGAAACACATTGAGTCGGTAATAGAGATCCTCGCGAAACTTCTTCTCGCGAACCGCTGCCAGCAAATCGCGATTCGTCGCGGCAATGACGCGCACATCCACCGAGATCGGGAATTTCCCTCCGACGCGGTCGAATTCTTTTTCCTGAAGCACGCGGAGCAGCTTCGCCTGAACCTCCAGCGGGATCTCGCCGACCTCGTCCAGAAAGATCGTCCCGTGGTCGGCCAGCTCGAACCGCCCAACGCGCCGGGCGATCGCGCCGGTAAACGCCCCTTTTTCGTGGCCGAAAAGTTCGCTCTCGACCAGGCCCGCGGGCAGCGCCGCGCAATTGACCTTGATGAGCGGCTTGTCCCGACGCTTGCTGTTGAAGTGAATCGCGCGCCCGATCAATTCCTTACCGGTTCCCGTTTCGCCGGATATCAACACAGAGGCGTCGGTCGGGGCGACTCTGCGGACGTTGTCGAGCACGTGGACGAGCGGCAGGCTTTGACCGACGATCTCCTCGAAGTTGTGAGCGGCCTTGATTTCTTCCTGCAAGTACAGGTTCTGCGCCTGGAGCCGGGCTTGTTCCCGCTCCATCAGCACGCGTTCGGTGATGTCGACGATCATCGTGCGGGTGTATTTTCCGTCGGGTTCGGGCTTGGACCACCACTGCACCCAGACGGGCTGGCCGTTGTCTTTGCGGCGCAGCTCGAGGACAAATCCCCCCGCACTGATCCCCTGGCCGACCGACGCGAATGCTTCGCGGATCTGTCGCTGGTTCTCGGGCGTCTCGGCCGCCAGCGACATTCCCACGGTGTCGGCGACTTCCTTGGGCTTGAGGCCCAGAATGCGGATCGCGGCTTGGTTTGCCTTGATGAAGCGTGATTCTACATCTTCGAGGACGTAGGCGATCGGTGCTTCCTCGAACAGGTCGCGGTAGCGCTGCTCGCTCTCGGTCAGGCTCTGCTCGACGCGCAGCCGCGCCAGCTCCGCCGCAGCCCTCGCCGCGAAAATACGGAATATCAGCAGCTTCCGCGGCACAGCCGGCATCGGCTCGCGGTCAAAGACGCAGAGGTGACCGAGATGGCGGCCGTCGGGAGCGACCAGCGGCACTCCGAGATAACTTTCGATCGCCATCTCGGTGAGCGCCATGTCCGCGGGGAATTCCCGGGCGACGCCGCTCGGGTGATGGCACAGGTTCCCGCGCACCACGTCCTCGCACGGGGTGCCGGGCAGATCGTACTCGACGTTGTCGGCAATCCGCTCTCTTTGCCAATAGGCTAGCGTGCGGACCCGATTCTCGCCGGCAAACTCGGCGACCATCGCGTAACCGACTCCCAGCGCACGGGCCAGATGCTGCACGAGCTTCTGGAAAAACTCGGCACCCGTGCTCTGGGCCGTCCCCTCGGCGATCGCTTGCAGTGCCACAGCATCGCCCGGCTCCGCCCGCGGAGACGAGAAATTCGAGGTCGAGGAATCGGCGCTCGGCATCGATCGCGAATCCGAATCGTGCTTAAGCGCCTGACTGTGGCTGGCCAAGACGGCTCTCCCAGCTCAATCGAGCCTATCGCAGGCGTTTCGGGGATCCAAGCCGTCCAGCGGTCGATTCCCCCGCGGCCCGCTACGCGGACAAGTCGGAATCACTCCCTGCCAGCCGAGGGGCTCTCCTCGGCCAGGAGCAGCTCGATCTTCTTCCGCATAATGGAATCCCCCTTGGCCTTATTCCAGTTGAATTCGCCGTCCCAGCGGTAGCGGACGAATCCCTGTTTGTCGATGAGGTAAGTCGACGGCCACCACCGGTTGCCCCAACTCTTCCAAGTGCTGGCGTCTTTGTCGAAAACGATCGGATACTTCAAGCCGTTCTTCTCGACGCTCGTGCGCACGTTTTCAATCTGCCGCTCGCGTTCGGTCTCAGGCGTGTGGACGCCGATGATCGTGAGCCCTTTATCCGAGAACGCCGTCTGCCAGGCTTTGAGCGTGGGAAAGTTGTGCTGGCAATTGCTGCAGCCGAACGTCCAGAAATGAAGCACGACAACTTGGCCGCGAAGCTCGGACAGCTTGAGCGGCTTCGAGTTGATCCAATCTTCTTTGGGCCGCTCTTCGAGCTCAGGGGGTCGAGCCTTGAAAGTCGCCGGCTGCTGGGCGGCTGCAATTGACGCGGTCGAGAGCAAGACCAGGAAGGCGAATCCGCTTTGACGATTCATGCAAGTACTCCGATTACACGTCATTTCGAGCCGACGAGCTATTGCGCTGGCGGGACCTTGGCGGCCGATAGAATTGTTTTCACAAGATCATCGGGGACATCGGTTGACGTCTCGTCGTCCCCCTTGAAGGCGGCCCTTTCAGCTTCAACCGTCGTTCGATAGGAGCGCAGGTATTTGCGGCAGTGGCCGCAGATCCACAAGTGAAACCGCAGACGCCACCGCTGGATCGACGTCAACTCGCCATCCACGTGCGCGCCGAAGTGGTCTAGCGCTTCGCGACAATTCACGATGAAAATTCCCTCGCCGACCAGGGCCCGCATGCAAAAACACATGCCTGGTGCAGCACGCGTTACCTTTTGATGCTCGACGGCGCCAGAAGGTTACAGGCCGCCGCCCACGAATGATCGGGGGCACCTCGACATTTCGTGGGTGCCCGCCACCGAATAGCCATGGGAAGAACCAAGACGGATTGCAACACCGACGCCCAAAACATTTGGCCATACGGAACTTAAAACGAAACATCCTCGCCTCTCGCCCGTTGGCACGCGCTTCGCGAATTCCTTGCCGCCGACAGACTCAGCGAGAGATGAATCATGCTGCGAGTGACGCAAGCGAGCGGGGACCAGACGGGCATCACGCTCAAGCTGGAGGGAAAGCTCATTGAGCCGTGGGTCAGCGAGGTCCGCCAGCTCTTCGATAACAATCAGCAATCGTCCCACCACCGTCTTGACCTTGCCAGCGTGAGTTACGTCGATCACGCGGGGGCCGAGCTGCTTCGCGAGCTTGTGGGCCGAGGAGTTGAGATCGTCGCCTCGTCACCCTATGTTGCGGAACTTCTGCGGTTGCGACGCGAACGGGACCGGTCGTGATGACGACCCTATCAGTGCCGAACGCCATGCGAGAACAGCCCCCAGCCGACGAGGCCCGCGACCAAGCGTCTTTCGTGGCGCGGCTCTGCCAGAAGGACCCGGCGGCCTGCGAGGTGCTGGTGCGGCAGTTCGGCGGCAAAATGCTGTCGACGGCCCGCCGCTACCTGCGGTGCGACCAGGACTCTGCCGACGCTGTCCAGGAGGCGTTCCTCTCCGCCTTCCAAGCCATCGGGACGTTCGCGGGGCAGTCGAGGCTGGAAACCTGGCTGCACCGCATCCTCGTAAACGTCTGCCTGATGAAACTCCGCACGCGGTCGAGGCAGCAAGCATGCTCGATTGAGGAGCTGCTGCCAGCATTCGACGAGTCGGGCCATTACGCGAAACCAGTTCGCAGCTGGCGGGGACCCGACGAGCGATTGCTGCGCGATGAGACGCGTGCGCTTGTCCGCCACTACATCGACCGTTTGCCCGACGACTACCGGACGGTGCTCCTCCTCCGCGATATCGAGCAGCTCAGCACGGAAGAGACCGCCAGGTTGCTGGAGGCCGCTCCGAACACGATCAAGACCCGTCTGCATCGAGCGCGGCAAGCGCTGCGCACACTGTTGGATCCGCACTTCAAGCAGGAGCAGTAGTGACCTCGCTTCCAATCCGGCCTTGAAAGCTAAGCAGTACGCAAGGCACTCTTGTTCGGCCCAACTAATCGCGGGCGAGTGGGAACAAATCACCGGCAGGACCAAAACGTGATCTCCATCCATACCGCCGAATTCGACGCCGCAAAGGACCTTGATCGCATCAAGGATCAGGCGGCCAAGAATCACCTCACGTTCGCCATCGCGGTGGACAACGAAGGGGCGAACTGGAGGGCGTCGGACAACCGGTATCGGCCGTCCATCTACCTTGTGGACAAAGCCGGTAACGTCGGATACCGCTGGGAAGGGGACTCGGCGGTGAAGGGTACAAGAAAGTCACCCATCAGATCGACACTGCTGGCGGAGCAGTCGCCGACAGGAAAGTAGCTTTTATGGACGACATCCCCAAGATTCCTGAACGCGAAATCACGCCGCCCGCCTTGTATTTCAACCGACGCAGCTTGTTGCGCGCAGGGATTGCGGCCGGGAGCGTGATTGCAACGGCCGCAGTGTATCGCAGGTTGAACCCAGCCGCGGCGATCGATGTCGCACCAACCGCTCCTGTCCAGCTGAGCGCACCGAAATTGACCGAGGCAGACCTTCTTGCACGCGGCTGGCACGTCAACGAGCCGATGACGTCCGAGGGCAGTATCCGGACCTATAACAATTTTTACGAGTTCACAACCGACAAGGAAGGTGTCGCCGCAGCGGCAGCGAACTTCAAAACGGACCGGTGGAGAGTGGTCGTTGATGGAAAGGTCCATAAGCCCCGAAGCTTTACGATCGACGACCTCCATGCGATCAGCCGGCCGGAAGAACGCGTCTATCGGATGAGGTGTGTGGAAGCCTGGTCGATGGTGATTCCTTGGGCTGGCGTTCCGCTCGCGCGTCTGTTGGAAACTGTCGAGCCAATGAGCAACGCCAAGTACGTCGCCTTTGAGACGCTGCTCGATCCCGTCCATATGCCCGGTCAACGGACCTCCGTACTGGAATGGCCCTATATTGAGGGCCTGCGACTCGACGAGGCAATGCACCCCCTGACCCTTCTGGCCACAGGCCTATACGCGAAGATGTTGCCGCCCCAAGATGGCGCCCCGGTGCGATTGGTGGTCCCCTGGAAATATGGTTTCAAGGGAATCAAGTCGATTGTCAAGATTCGGTTGGTCGCCGACCAACCGATCACCAGTTGGAGTCGCTCTGGCCCCACCGAATACGGATTCTACGCGAACGTAAACCCGGCCGTTGATCATCCGCGATGGAGCCAGGCGACCGAGCAGCGGATCGGCGAGCCGGGTCGCAGGAAAACATTACTTTTTAACGGATACGAACACCAAGTCGCCGCCTTGTATGCGGGTATGGATCTGCAAGCCAATTTCTGAGCTTAAAGAGTTCGCCATTCCCGGGCACAACGATTTGTAGTGGCCAACACGCCAATGACTCGGCAAGTGACCGCCGGACGCCCGCGGACCGGACAGAGAGACGAAATTCAGGACGACCCGGCTTCTTTCCATTCGAAACGTCAATCCGATGAGTCCAGTGGCGTATTATCGATTGCTGGTCGTTCTGAACGGAGCGATTCCGTTGTTGATGTTGGGCTGGGACGCCTACCACGGCCAGCTCGGAGCCAATCCGGTCAACCATGCGCTTCACGTGACGGGGACTCTTGCCCTCGTGTTCCTGTGCCTCGCGTTGCTCATTACGCCGCTTCGGTGGGCCACCGGCTGGGGCGGCTGGGTCGCATTTCGGCGGGCACTCGGATTGTACGCCTTCTTTTACTCGATCATACACCTCGGCATTTATATCGGACTTGATCGCGCACTGAGTGTGTCCAGTACCGTCCACGAAATCTGGATGCGCCGCTTTCTGCAAGTTGGTGCCGCGGCCGTGCTGCTGATGGTGCCATTGGCCGTCACATCGACAAATGGCATGGTCCGGCGGCTCGGGCCGAAACGATGGAAACTTCTACACCGTGCCGTCTACCTAGCCGCTGCGCTGGGAGTGCTGCATTACTACATGCTGGTGAAATCAGACGTGCGGCAGCCGCTCGCTTTTGCGGCGGTACTTGTCGTGTTGCTTGGCGTTCGCTTTGGACGGCACTATTTCGAGCTGCTGCGAATCGCCAAGAATTCCACAAAAAGGCCAACAAGCGCACACGCTGCCGTGATGGCTCTGTCTGCTGCGACAAGCTCGGCGGACGCAACGAACCCTCGTCAGCAGTGGAAAGGCGAATTGAAGGTCGCCGCCATCTTTCAGGAGACTCCGGAAGTAAACACCTATCGGCTGATCGCGCCAGACGGAGGTCCGTTCCCTTTCGCCTATCTGCCGGGCCAGTTTCTCAACGTTCAATTAACGATTGAGGGCAAACGCGTGAATCGGTCGTACACCATCTCCTCATCGCCGACGCGAGGAGAAGCCTGCGAGCTTTCGATCAAACGAGAGCCGTTCGGCCTTGCCTCGCGGTTTATCCACGAGCATTGGAACGTAGGAGACATCCTTAGGGTTTCTGGTCCTTCGGGGAAGTTCATTTTTACGGGACGGGACGCGTCTTCGGTGGTACTGATTTCGGGCGGGGTGGGCATCACGCCAATGATGTCGATCGTTCGATACCTGACCGACCGAGCCTGGCCAGGAGACATCTACTTTGTAAATGTCGCAAAGACGGAAGAGGGTCTGATCTTTCACGACGAGATCCAGTGGTTAAAACGCCGCTTTCCCCGGCTGTACGTCTGCCAGACGTTGACGCGTTGCGCTCCGGACAGCATGTGGAGGGGCGATCGCGGTCGAGTCACAGAGTCGTTGGTAAGACGATTTGTGCCTGACCTGGCTCGCCAACTCGTCTATTTGTGCGGCCCAAACGAGATGATGGACGCGACCCGGAGCCTCCTGCTGGGCTTGGGCGTTCCCAATTCTCAAGTCAAGACCGAAAACTTCGGGGCGAAAAAAAGTGCGGAGGCAACGCCACAGACTTCGAATGAAGAACAGCCGTCAGGCGGATCGAACGGCACTCCATCGGTGCCCGAGATCGCGGTCTCCATCAAGACCATCCACTTTGCGCGCTCCATGGTTCGAGCATCTGTGTCGGGTGAGACGTCAGTGCTCGAAGCGGCCGAAGCCTCGTCAATTCAGCTGTCCTACGAATGCCGCTCGGGAATCTGCGGGCAATGCAAGACGCAACTGATGGAAGGGACGGTGACCATGGACTGCGAAGATGCGCTCAGCCCCACAGAAAAGGCGAACGGTCTGATCCTCGCCTGCCAGGCTCGGCCGTCATCGAATCTGGTCATTGATGCGTAGCGAGCAATCCCGCGCGGTACGACAATGCCGTACGACAAGAGTGACTAGAAGAGGTGGCGAACGCCTGATCTGGGCTTCGCCCGAAAGAAAATCCCAAACCACTAACGTTGCTTTTGCGGTTTGCCTGCGAGTCTGAAACACAATCGCTGAATTCCCTGACCCCGGATTCCGGGATTCTCATCAAGGAAATCAAATTCCGGGAAACTCGTCGGAGCGGTCAGCGCTCGGCGGCCGCATGGTTGGCGGGCAGCGGCTGGCTTGGATGTCAGCGAGATTTTGCCTGGGCTCGGCGACGACTTCGACGGTCTCGCGTGATGGCCGCTTTGTTGCGTGACTCCTCCAGTCGGTAGGTCAGCACGGACTCGAGATGCTGGGCCGCCCAATGATCGGGGAGCATGTCTTCGAGGCGTTCGTCGTCTGCGTGCAGTCGCATGAGAAGTTCGCGGACGTAGGCCCAGGACTCAATGCGATGACGCTTTGCGCCGGCCAGGATCGTGTACAGCACGGCCGCTCGCGGACCCGCAGCTTGGCTCCCGAGAAATAACCAATTCTTGCGCCCGATGGCTTGGTGTCGCAGCGTTCGTTCTGACGTGTTGTTATCGATCGTCAAACGACCGTCCTTCGTGTAGGACCGTAAAGCGTTCCACTGATTGCGGGCATAGGTGACCGCTTTGGCCAGAGCACTTTTGGGAAGCGCGTGGGACGCAAGCTGGACGAGGTAGACGTCGAGCCGGTCCAACACAGGAACGGCTTCCGCAGCCCGCAGTTCACGGCGCGCTGCGACCGTCAGCGGTCTCGCTCGATCTTCGATGTCATACAGCTGCCCGATCCAATCGAGAACCTGATGCGCTTCGCGCGGAGAGCTCGTCCGCGCGTCGAAGAACTTTCTGCGCGCGTGGGCCCAACAGGCGACTTCCACAATCTCGCTTCCCGAGCCCAGGAAGACCCCGTCGTAGCCGGCATAAGCGTCGGCATGAAGATATCCCCGAAAATCCCGCAGAAACCTTTGCGGACCGTCTCGACCACGACTCATCGTGAAGTCGTACACCGAGTACGGATGCTCGTCGTCGCCCACGTAGGTCCAGAAGCGACCTTGCCGGCTGCCTTCTTCGCCTCCCACCAGCACGGTGACCGGTGTGTCATCGGTCCACAGCACGGCCGACTGCAGCATCAACCGCCGTTGCAGTTCGTACAGTGGCCGAAACAGGTCGGCTGCCGCCGAGACCCAGTCGCACAACGTGCTCCGCGAGAGGTGTAGCCCGTGACGCGTGAAGATGTCTTCCTGGCGATAGAGCGGCAGATGGTCGCCAAACTTGCTGACGACGATCTGCGCGATCAGTCCGGGGCCGGCGATACCTCGCGCAATCGGCCGTTCCGGGGGCGGAGGACTCGACACCCCATCTTTGCAGTAGCGGCACGCGTACTTCGGTCGCACGTGCTCGTGCACCTCCAGCTTCGACGGGACGTATTCGAGAATCCTAGTGACCTCCTCGCCGATCCGGTCCTTCGCGCGCCGGCAGCAACTGCAGATCTTCTCCGCGTCCGGCAAATCTTGCTCGTGCCGATGGTGCGGTAGAGACGACAGATCCAGCTCACGTTGACAGGAACGACGGCGAGAATGGCCCGCAACCTCCTGGCGTGCTTCCCGAGAATCGAGAGGAGCGGGCACTTCCGCCGCGCCGGGCGGAGTCAGATCAAAGAGATGCTGCTGGCTTTTAGCCTCGATAATCCGCTCGCGGTGACGGCCGTGAACCCAGCGCTTGTACCAACCGAGCTCCTCCAGCGTCGAGGCATGCTCGTGTTGAAGTTCCTCGTACGAAGCCGACGTCGCGTCTAAGACGCGGTCGAGCTCCGCGACCCGCTGTGCCGATTCGGTTGCACGACGCTCCAGCTGCATGGCCTGTTTGTAGGCAGCGAGCAACAGTCGGTGACATTCCGCCAAGTCGGTCGGAAGTGAGTCGGCGCGATCCATCACGTCAAGTGTTTTACCGACTCGTACTCGTCAGGGAAGAGCATTGTTAAAAGAATTCGCCTGTCGAACGAATTTATCCGCGCGCCGATACCGCTTCCGTCGGCGCCCCGTCCTCAGATCGATGCCGCCCAGCAAATGAGTCAATTGGGACGAGTCCAGTTCGACGCCTTGCTCGTCGCTGACAGCGGTTGGCAGCTGAAACGTGCCGGCCTCCAGTCGCTTGTACCAGATGCAAAACCCGTCGCGATCTCAGAACAGGATCTTGATCCGATCCCGTTCACGGTTCAGGAACAAGAACAAGTGGCCCGACAACGGGTCCTGCTCGAACGTTTGCTGGGCCAAGCCCATCAAGCGGTCGAAGCTGTAAGTCATACTCGTGGGCGTCGTGCACAGAAAGATCCGGAGGCCTGAGAAGTTCATGATTGCGGCGCCTTCCAGGGGCGTAACGCACCTACAACCCGGATGACTTCCACCAGTACAGCCTGGCCAACGCCGAGCGTCAGTCGCACCACACCTCCATTGGGCAATTCAATTTCCACGGGAGACGCCTTGAGCGAGACGGGCAAGAACAGGGCCTCACCCGACTCGGCTTGCTTCCGAGCCGCTTCTTCCGCAAGCAGTGCTTCCGGGATCCCATTTTGAAGCTGCTTGATCCAATGATAGAAGGTCGTCGTGGACATTCCTTCCCGCAGGCAATACGGGCTAACGCTCAAACCGCTGGCCTCCTGACTCTCCAGCCGTTCCTGCCAATCCAAATACTCGTCCAATCCAGCAGGAGGCCGTCCCATCGCTTGCCTCCAAAGAGAAAAGAGAATTGCATCGCAAGTCTCTAAGCTACGCGACGCAGCAAGTATGGATTCCGCGAACGCTTACTCGGGATAGAGGTTTCCGGGTTTGCGTCTGCCAGTCATTCTGATGCTCTTGGCCCGCTGATAGCTAAAGGCCCAGGTCCGGGTTCTTCGTCATTGTTCCGCCGCTCACCGCTCGACCAGCCACAGCGCCTGAGCAAGGCACGGACTGATCGAGCGGGGCGACTGGCTTCAGCAGTTCGGCGATTCGGCCGCGGTTACAGATCTACGTTCTACTGAGTCGTGCTGTGTCCTCTTCGTCGTAGAACTCCGGCCCCTGCACGCGGATCGTGAAGGCCGAATCTCCCATCTCGAACGTGATCGTGACGTCGTTCTCGCCGTCGACGCCGCTGAGATCGACAGCGCCCTTCGACTTGGCGCGGTAGTGATAAGTTCTCAGGAGACTCACAAGCAGCATGGCCATTTCACCGGCCGTCGCCGGTAGCTCAGGCCGCCTTCGTGTCCGCATTGGTCGGTCCTTTCAGCGGATCAAGATAAAGATCGAGGACGATCATTGCTCAGGAGCCGCGGCCCGCTCGTGAGCCTCGCGATTGGTGTCGGAGAGCTGACATCGGATCTCCAAAAACGGGGCCCGGCCGTGCGGCTGCGTCACGTTGCTGCAGAGACGCAGCCAGGCGCCACGCCGACCACCAGCGCGTTCATTGATGTCCACCGGCAGGGTCTATTCATTATGCTTGGATCAACTCGCCCGCCAACAGATTCAAGGTCATGTCCGGGTCCACGGGCAGGCCACGGAGCCAACGTGTGAATTGATGGACCATCAGCCCGGCAGCGATGCTGGCGGCGTAGATCGTGCTTTGTGCGGTGCAGCGGCCGACCTGGGCTTCGGCCTCTGGGAAGAGAGTCGAGGCGTAGTGCCCCCAGTCAGCACTGTCGGCCTCGGCCAGGACGCGGATGACTTCACCCAGCATGCGGCCGTCGACCCAGAACCGAATCCGATGCCGAACTGAGCGACTGATTGCCTCCCGCGCGGAGATCGAGTCGACGCAGCAAAAGACAGCCTCGCCGATTGAATGTTTGGGCCGAAACCGATCGGCAATGGGGTCCACCGTAGTTTCGGGATCGATGACGAGGACAGACTGCTTGACTGCATCGACCTTGAGCTGGCCCACATCAATGGCCGAAAAGCCCTGTGTCGTAATGTTGCTCACCTCAACTCGGTCGAAGTCGACCAGTTGCAGCCGCCGAACGCCAATGGCCGCCAGGTGAAGGGCGACCTGGCGGCCAATCGATCCCACGCCAATCACGGTTGCCGTCAGGGACTGGAGTCGGCGTTCAGGGACAAAAGCCTCTTGGCGTTCAAATCGGCCGTTCATGGAAGAATTCGTCCTTTCCAGGTTCCGCAATGTTGAAGGGATCATCGAATTGGCCGCCTGTTGCTGAGAGCTCGGCATCGTCCAAAAAGAGCCCTGCAGAGAGTCGGTCCAACGGCCAGAGGATTTCCGGGGTGACCGTCGCGGAATACTCTCGATCCCAGCCCTGGCGGTCTGTCTTCGGGAAGTCGCACTCAAAATCGACTCGCACGGGAATCTCGAAGGCCGCGCCGGGACCCTGCCGAAACTGCAGCCGGCAATAAGTCTGGCCCTCCTTGGCCAGAATGCACATCACGGCCCAGTCGCACCGGCCAAACACGCGAGCAAAGGTCTCTTCATCGACCTGACTTGGAAGTGGGCAATCTCCCGGGTGCGTATGAATCCAGATCCGCGCAAATTGCTCGGGTATCCGGCCACTATCGACCTCTTCCTCGAAGAAATCGGCGACCGCCAGATCGTCAAAGCCGACCGAGACGGCCGTGCATTGCTGGCGAATCAACCGAATCTCTTCTACGTAAAGCAGGTCGTCCGCCGGAGCCAATCCGAAGACTCCCACTTCGGTCGGCCCTCGGTCACGCAAGAATAGAAGCTTGGCCCAGGCCGTCGGGCAGAATCGCAACCGCGGTCGACGATGTCTCTTCGACCGACTCTCGCGCGGCCGGTGGAGGAGCCGCCGCAGCTTCCTGAGCCGCGGGTTGAGAACCTGGGACGGATTGTTCATGGTCTTTTTCCTGGCATTCGGGACACAAATCGCCTTCCGAGAGACACGGCTCGCAAAAGAGTCGCTGGCAGTCCTCGCACTCGTGGGCGCAGCCGCGACAAAGGTCCTGACCACAGGATTCACAGCGCCTGCTGCACTCGTAACAACATGGGACCTCGCATCGTTCGCAGGTCAGCGCGCAATTGCCGCACAAAGTGCCTTCGCACGTATCGCAAGTGCGTTCGTAATCGCGATCGATGATCTCCCCGCAGTCACTACAACCGTTCCCCTCCCAATCCGAGAGGGCAACGTAAGCGCTGCTCGGGTTGTAGGTGTTCAAGATCCCGTTCACGATCTGAAAGAAGTCAAGCAGTCGGCCGTCACGTAGGGCGTGGGCGATCGGCAGTTTGCCGTCCCCTTCGCAGAGTCGTTCGTCGACGATGTGGGGGTGAGTTGTGCTTTCGGACGAGGATGCGGGATTTGGCTCGAGTGCCAGCATCTCGTACGGGTGCGCCATTCCCATCCGACCCCAATAGAGTCGCACCCGAAACCGTCCCAACAGGATGTCCTCCAGGACGATCGGAGCAGTCGCTACCGAGAGCACCGGCTCCGATAAATCGATGGTGAGGTCATCGAACTCTTCCGCTACGGATTCCAGATCGTGGAAGATGTCGCGGGCGGTTGCGATGGGAGGTGAAGGCGACGCCAATGTGTGCTGGCGGTAAAGGTCGTTCAGCCGCTCCAAACATTGGCCAATCGGATAGCGCAACGACTCAGTCAGTGTGGCTGCGGCATGGTGCCATCCATGTCTTTGCGCCACTCGAATTCTTTGCAACGCAGTCTGACATTCGGTCCAGTACTGATGCGGGAGCTGAATCGGGTCCGATTGGGTTTGGGCTTGAAGCAGGCAGTCCCGAATGCATTGAGCCGCGCGAAGCAAGAGCCTCTTTTTGGCATCGAGTGTCTGGTGCATGAATTGCCTCAATTTGGGCCGTCAATGAGAGACGAGGGGCGCCGGCAGAAGCCGGCACCCCTTGCGAAAAGCCGATCAGCGGTCCCCAATCAGGGCCCCTTCGATTTTGGTCGGCGTGATGCTCACCCGATCGCCCGGGTTCAAAATCTGGTCAGCAGTTACCGGCTGACGATTGACGCGGATTAGGCAGTCGGCCGGCGCGCCGTGGGGGAGACGCTCTTGGAACAGGTGCCTCACTGTGATGCCGTCAGTCACCTCGATCGTGTCGGCGAAGCCGCCACCGTCGTTGTTGATGAAGAACACCTTCATTAAGGAATTTCCTTTTGGGTTATCGGACCTTGAAGGAGGCCAGAGAGACGGAAGGGGACCGACAGTCAGGCGCAAGCCGCAAGCAGCGAATCGGCGGTGTCGCTGACGTAAATCTCCTCGTCTGAGTAGGGGTAGACGGCATCGCAGCACGGGCATTCGACTTCGCCGCGGTTGGGCTCGCAGGAATGGACTTCGAATCGTGCGCGGCAACCGGGGCAATCCACCGCGAGCATGGGTTCGGTCACTGGCTCCGCTACTTGGGTTACAAGAGTGAACCCCAAGCCGCGGATGGTGCCGCGGGACTCGCCGGTTGCTCGGGCCACAGCGCGATTGAGTTCGTTCTGGGTCATCGCTTCTTCTCCTAGAGTGAGTGAGAGCCAGAGAAAGCGACCGCCCCAGGGCAAGGGCGGCCGTGTGAATGAGACACACAACCGCCCCGAAAGCAGGGCGCAAGAACGAGGCTGTATGGCGGCTAGCCAGGGATCGACGGCAAGTGGCCTTCGATCCAGCGGGCCTCGGCCGCGAGTGCCTGACTTCGCTGGGCAAACGGGCCCAAAGTCGGACCGCCAATTGGTGACAGGTCGGCGGTCC
>DASZIA010000425.1:0-9225 GCA_035949535.1 Planctomycetaceae bacterium
GCCGCCAGATCGTGCGCGACGGCTGCTTCAGCGATCAAGGCGTAACAAGTCGCCTTGAGCTTCGCGACCTGGAACTCGATGAACTCTTTTGACAAATTGAGGTTGAACGATCCGCCGAGCCCGAACATCTTTTCGGCGTCCGTCTTGGGCTCGGGGACACGGACGTATTTGAGCAGGATCCGCTCGGCCGCTGCCGGATCGTGACGCGCCAGACGCAGGCACAATCGCGGAAGGTTGTTGGCGGCTCCCCGGAGCTGCATCAGGGAAAGGTCGCCGGGGACGTCGGCGAGAAACGGCTCGACGTCCTTCGGATGATGGCGAGCGACCTCGCTCGCAAGCCAAATCAATTGCTCGGGTTCTGCATCCGCCGCGAGCTTTTTCGCCCGCTCAACGTTTTCGCGAGAGACGGCAATCGCCAATTGGATTCGCAGCGCGTCGCGGCCATTCGCGGCGGCCGGCATCTTGTCGAGCAGCGTTTGGCAATCCTCAAAAGCCTTTTTGGCTCCGGCGTGATCTCCGGCTTCCGAGAGCTGGGCTGCGAGTTGGCAGAACTGATAGGGGTTGTCGGCAGGCTTGATCTCTTTCTCAAACATCGCTCGAGCTTTCGCCAGCGCCGACCGGCGTACTTCCGGGTATTTCGACTTGGCGGGTTCTGTGTCGAACCAGTAGAGATAGGCCTGCAGCTTCCATTGCGGATTCTGGAATTTGGCGATGGAATCGAGCGCCGCCTCCAGCTTGCCGCTGTTAATCAGGGCGTAGCCGATCGAGTATCGGATGCTGGATGCCGCGTAGGGCTTCGCAAATTTGAGATGATCCAGCCGGGCCTGGATCCGCTCGGGATCGAGGCGAGCCGCGGCAAACAGAATCGGCTGATCTCGCTCAGAAACGACGGGCTCCGCAAGCACCCGAGCGATCAGAGGATCCAGGATCTTTTTCACGAGGGCCGCTCGTTGCTCGGGCGACCATTGCTTTTCAGGAGCGACCGCGGGCTTCAGCACGCGCGGATTCGCATCGTCGAGCCGCTCCAAATCGATGCGAGCGCCGTCGGAAGGAGACGCGAGCACGGTTCCGTGAAATCGATAGCCTGCGGCGTCGAAGCAGACGATCGCCCGGCCCGAGGGCACATCGCCGAGCCGGAATTTCCCGTCCCGATCGGTGACTGCCTCGAGCCGCTTCGCCGCGTCCCCCGACTGAATGACCGTGACGTTCGGGACGGAATGTCCCTGCCGATCGACAACCGTTCCCGCGATGGTGCCCAGTCGCCTGAGTTGTACGGGCGGAAGTTCGATCGTGCCCGACTGCGTGGGGTGTGTCCATCGCGTCAACTCGGAGGCGAAGCCGTCGGCCTCGATCTCGAGCACGTAGGCCGGCTTTACGGGAAGCGGCTGCGTCTCGACGTAGCCATCCGTTTTCGACGGCGAAGCCTTGCCGGCCTTGGCGATGACGGGCTCGGAGTCTCTTTGGCCCGCCTGAGGCCGTGGCTGCGTCATTTTGAACAGAGTGCCACGTGCATTCGCCAGGGGTTTGCCGGCCTGATCTTCGACGCGCACGCGGAGACGAATGGTCGACGAGGACTGATTTCCTCCAATGCCCGCCTGTTTGTCTTTCTCAGGGGTTTGGGGGCCTTCGCCGGCGCCGGCAACGCTAATCGCGAAAGCAAAGACTACCGCCGGCATTGACGGAGCGAAGAGGCATCTCATCGATTCACCTCGAACGATAGACCGTGAAGTTGTCCTCGTTGACGGCAGAAGAGCGCCGATTTGTCTAACCGAAGGGCGTGTAAGTCCTGTTTGCTCAAGCCCATTGAACAACGCGTCAGCGGGTCGCCGGCTCTTTGAAGTTGACCCCCCGGCGTCGAGGCCCAACCGCCCAGCGTTTCTGGGTCGTCGGTTTGCATGAACCCCGAAGGGGTGGCGGTCCTCTGGCCACTGGCGCGAGCCAGTGGAAAATCGGGTTCCCTATCTCCTACAAGCCCCCGAATGGGGGCGACAGACTCGTCTTCCCGCAGCGCGCGATCCGTTGTGAATCTGTCGCCCCCGTTCGAGGGCTCTGAAGATTCTTGTTTTGAGTCCTTTACCCACTGGCTCACGCCAGTGGCCAGAAGAGCTTCACCCCTTCGGGGTTAATGACCAGAGGCACGGGAGCTCGATTCACTTCAATCATTCTGACCACCAATGAGCAACGAGATCGCGCGTCAGCGCGGCGCCCGAGCCGGTGGAGAAAATTGTCGCACGGGATTACGATCAAAGACACCGAACGCATCAGTAACTGTCAATGCGGGCGGGACCGAATCGAGTCGGGGAGAGGATCGACATCAAATGTCCGAACGTCAGCAATCGGCAAGCGGTCGCACGAGTCGCCGTCGGTTTTTGGGGGCCGCAGTCGGCTCGGTTGCCACGGGAGCGATCGGCGGGCCGCTTCTTCTCTCACGCACGGCGCGAGCGGCCGGCGGGACCGGGGCCAATGATCGCATTCGAGTCGGCGCGATCGGCGTCGGCGGCCGGGCCAGCCTCTTGTTGCAGCAACTGCCCGAGTCGGCGCAGATTGTCGGCCTGTGCGACTGCAATTTGCCGCGGGCCGAGGGGTTCAAGGCCAAGAGCAAAGCCGACTGGCCCATCGTTCAGGACTATCGCCGGCTGCTCGATCGCAAGGACGTCGACGCGGTGATCGTCGCGACTGGCGAATTTCAGCGGGTCGTTCCCTGCATTCATGCCTGCCAGGCCGGCAAGGACGTCTACGCCGAAAAGCCCCTCACGCTTTACATCAACGAAGGCCGAGCCCTGGTCAACGCGGTGCGACACTACAACCGCGTCTTGCAGGTCGGCTCACAGCAGCGGTCGATGGCGATGAACCGCGTCGCGTGCGAGCTCGTTCGCAGCGGCGGACTGGGCAAGGTGCTCGAAGTCCGCGCCATCAATTACACGGGAGCCGAGGCGTCGCCTGCTCAGCCGTTTCCTGCACGGCCGGTGTCGAAAGGGCTCGATTGGAACGTGTGGCTCAATCAGGCCGCCTGGCGCGATTTCAACCCGCACTGGATGGGCTGGATGCGCTGGCGCGATTTCTCCGGCGGCGAGATGACCAATTGGGGCGCGCACGGCGTCGACCAGATTCAATGGGCCTTGGGCATGGACGGCACCGGTCCAACCGACATCCGCCCGCTGACTTCCGGCTCAAACGGCCAGGTGGCCATGCGCTACGCCAACGGTGTCGACGTCAACTTCGTGCTCGAGCAGGGCCACGGCCCGATGGGCGGAGCGATCTTCATCTGCGAGAAAGGGAAGCTTGAGATCAATCGCAATAAGTTCGCCTCCAATCCGCCCGAGATTGCTGCCGAACTGCGAAAGCATCTCGACGTCAATGAAGAAGAGCGCAAATGGAGCGACAAACTGGCCCTCTGGCAGGCGCGCTGGCACTTGCAAAACTGGCTCGACTGCATCCGCAGCCGCAATACGCCAGTTGCCGACGTCGAGATCGGCCACCGCTCGATCAGCGTCTGCCACCTGGCCAACATCGCCCGCGCGGTCGGCCGTCCGCTCCGCTGGGACTCAGCCCGCGAGCAGTTCACTGGCGACGAAGAGGCCAATCGCTACCTCGATCGGCCCCGCCGCAAAGGCTTCGAGCTGCCGACCGTTTGAGCGGCGGGGCGTTCGCCTGAGCGATTGAGCTTGCGAGGGCGCTGCCGTCGGTCGCAATCAGCGACGTTGCGTTGCCAGGGGAAGGTTGAATGAGACCGTCCGGGAATTCAGAGTGTTTATTTCCGTACTGCCCTCGCTTACGCGTCGGGTTAGTGCAGGCGGCCTTACCAACCCGAAGCGTGAGCGAGGGCCCTGGAAGCAGATCGAATTACTGGACGGTCTCACGGGAAGGTTGAATGATCCGCGTCTTACGCTTGACGACGATTGCAGTCTCGGTCGCGATCGCAGTATTCGGGGCGCGCGGGGTTGCTCTGTGCCAGGAGCCCAGCGCTCCCAAGGAACCGGCACGGCCGTCGGATTCGCGGCAGGTCGTCCACTCGTTTTCTCACGCATCGATCGCACCGGACGGTCAATCCGTCGTGTGGTCGCAGGGTGAACGAGGAAACGACGCTTCGGGAAACGCGGAGTCGGCAATCTTTCTGGCCAACCTCCGCCCGGGCGCGGGCCAGCCACAGCGGATCACGGTCGCAGCGGGCAAGGGCCGCTCGGCAAACGGGCACGACCCCGTTTGGTCTCCGGATGGGAGTCGTCTCGCCTTCGTCTCGGCAGCGGCAAAAAAGGGACAGCAGATTTATGTCATGCCGCGGACGGGCCGGGCGAAACAACTGACGCACCTCGGGTTCGAGATCTCCAGCCTGCGCTGGTCGCCGGATGGTAAGTTCATCAGTTATCTGTTCATCGAGAATCCGCCAAGGAGTGCCGGGCCGACGTCGGCGGTTCCCACCCAGACCGGCGTCATTGGCCAAACGGCTTTCGCGCAACGAATCGGCATGGTCGAGGTTACGAGCGGACAGACGCGGAAGGTCTCGCCGCCCGACCTCTACGTTTACGAGTACGCCTGGTCGCCGGACAGTCGGGCCCTGGCGGCGATCGCCGCGCACCCGCCGGGGGACGACAACTGGTACGTCGCGCAACTTTATACGCTCGCGCTGCAATCGGGCCCGACCACATCGGGCCCCACGTCGGGCCCCCAAAAGTCGGGCGGGCAATCGGGCGCGATGCAGTCGATCTTGAAGACGTCGCTGCAAATCGCCGGACCGTGCTGGTCTCCGGACGGCAAGTCGATCGCCTTCATCGGAGGACTGATGAGCGACGAAGGAGTAATTGGCGGAGACGTCTTCCGCCTGCCGGCAACGGGGGGCACTCCGCAAAATCTCACTCCCGGCCTCAAGGCGTCCGCAGCCTGGCTCGACTGGCTGCCGTCGGGCCGCATCCTGTTCGCCGAGCACGTCGACGGGGGTAGCGGCATCGGTTCCGTGGACCCCGCGAGCGGCCGCGTCGAAAGCCTTTGGACGGGTGCCGAGTCAATCGGCTCGGGCTACTCGAATGGGATCTCGGTTGCCCGCGACGGCAAGACAACGGCACTGATTCGCCAATCGTTCGAACGCCCGCCAGAAATTGACGTCGGACCGATCGGATCCTGGCGACCGCTGACGCACGCGAATGCAAACGCTACTCCGCAATGGGGAAAAGCTCAGAGTCTGCACTGGAAGAGCGACGCGTTCACGGTCCAGGGATGGCTGCTCTTTCCGAAAGGCTATGACGAGAAGCGTCGCTACCCAATGGTGGTGATGCCGCACGGCGGGCCGGCCTCGCTCTACAAGCCGAGTTTCGCGTCGTCGCGTTTTTTTCACCCGACGGCGTTTTCCCAGCGAGGATACTTCGTTTTTCTGCCGAACCCGCGCGGCAGTTACGGCCAAGGCGAGGAATTCACGCGGGGGAATGTCAAAGACTTTGGCCACGGCGACTTGCGTGACATCCTCTCAGGAATCGACGAAATCCTGGAGAAGTTTCCCGTGGACAAGGATCGCCTGGCGATCGCGGGATGGAGCTACGGCGGCTACATGACGATGTGGACCGTCACGCAAACCCATCGCTTTCGCGCAGCAGTGGCCGGGGCCGGCGTCGCGAATTGGCAAAGCTATTACGG
Source organism: Planctomycetaceae bacterium (assembly GCA_035949535.1). Taxonomy (GTDB): domain Bacteria; phylum Planctomycetota; class Planctomycetia; order Planctomycetales; family Planctomycetaceae; genus DASPSM01. Next base: position 5,626 of record DASZIA010000425.1, read on the forward strand.
CGAAAATGGGATCGACCAGTGGATGATCCCCTACTTCGGCGCCTCGGTGTACGACGCCCCGGCCGTGTATGCGAAAAGCTCGCCGATCAACTTCATCAAACAGGTCAAAACGCCCACGCTGGTCATCGTCGGCGAATACGACGTGGAATGCCCTCTTCCTCAATCCCAGGAATTCTGGCACGGCCTCAAAACGTGCGGCGTGCCGACCGAATTGGTCGTGTATGCCAAGGAAGGGCACTCGATCGCCAAGCCGGAAAACCAGCGCGACATCATGCAGCGGATGATGGATTGGCTGGACAAGTATCTCGGCAAATAACGTTGCTTCGAATCTCTTTGACACCGGCTGGGGCACTGGCGGCTTGTCCGAGGGCGTCCGCGAATTGGAGGTGTGTTTCCTGCACTGCCCTCGCTTACGCGTCGGGTTAATGCATGCGACACACCAACCCGAAGCGTGAGCGAGGGCTCTTTGATCGCAGCGAATTACCGGACACCCTCAGCTTGTCCGCCAGTGCCACCCCGATGCCGAGGGTTTCAATCCGCGCGGACCAGCGGCTCATCGACGACGTGCTCGGCTACGAACCAGACCTGCATTTCGTTCGTGCGGATGACGTTGCTGACCAATACGTCGTTCGTGCCATCGTCCTGCTCCGCGGCGGCCTGGCGGGCCATGGCGCGCGCCTCCTTGAGCACGATCTCATGCGCTTCCAGCAGGCGTGAAATCTGCGCGGGCACTTCCTCCCGCCCCTTGGGCGGCCGCGGGATCATGGTCATTTCGGCCACATCGTGCGACATGGCGACGCTGACCCCTCCCAGCATCATGATCCGCTCGGCAATCGTGTCGACGAGTTCCGACTGCTCGCCGAAATGCTTATCGAACAAAAGGTGCAGTTGATAAAAGGTCGGGCCGGCCACCTGCCAGTGGTGCTTCTTATAGAGGTCGCGTAGCGTCATCGTGTCGGCCAATAGTTGATTCAAGTTTTCAACGCTGCCGCGGCGCGTTTCTTCCGTGAGCGCAATCGGCATGGAGACGACCGACTTGAACGCCTGAATCTCCGGGGAGCGCTGGCCGGTTATCGGTGCCGCGCTGCGAGCAACGGTTGCGGTCTTCGAGGACTTGTTCATTTCTCGCACTCCTAGCTGAAGTTGAACTGGCCGATCACTCAGTTTGCGACGCTTTGAGAAACGTTCCTTCCTGCAATTCCTCGTACGCTTGTTGAAGCTGCTGTTGCGTGTTCATCACGATGGGCCCGTACCACGCCACGGGCTCTTTGAGCGGCTGGCCCGACACAAACAAGAACCGAATCCCTTCGTCCCCCGCCTGAACAACCACTTCGTCGCCGCGGTCGAAGAGGATCAGGCAACGGTTCTCCGCACTTTGGGGAGGTGACGTGTCCAACCAGCCGATGCCTTCAGTCGGCACAGCCAGCGGGGCTGAGGCGTTGCAGAATTTGCCTCCACCGGCGAAGACGTACGCGAAGGCGTGGCGATCGGTCTCGACGGGCAGGGACTTGCGCTTGCCCGGCGGAACCGAAACGTCGATGTAGATCGGGTCGGCGGCAATTCCGTCGATGGGCCCTTTCTTTCCCCAAAACGTGCCGCACACGATTCGGGCCCGCGTGCCGTCGTCGTCGATCGTTTCGGGAACCTGTTCCGCGTGGACCTCTTGATAGCGGGGGGCGGTCATCTTGAGTGAGGCGGGCAAGTTCGCCCAGAGTTGAAAGCCGTGCATCCGCCCCGACTGGTCGCCCTTGGGCATCTCCTGATGAATGATGCCCCGGCCGGCGGTCATCCACTGAATGTCGCCCGCGCCGAGCGAGCCCTTGTTTCCCAGGCTATCGCCGTGCTCAACGTTGCCGGCCAGCACGTAGGTGATCGTCTCAATCCCGCGATGCGGGTGCCACGGAAAGCCGGAAAGGTAGTCCTCGGGAATGTCGTTGCGAAAATCGTCCAAGAGCAGAAACGGGTCGAAATCCGAAGTCTGACCAAATCCAAACGCTCGCCGCAGATGCACGCCGGCCCCTTCGATCGTGGGCTTGGCTTTGATCACGCGCTTGATGGGGCGAATCGACATGGTTGCCTCGTCACATTCCTGTCAAAGAACCTTGTGAAGCGCCGCGACGATTTTCTCTATGTCATTTTCGACAACGATCGGCCGATTGGCAAATCGACCGGCGCCCGCACCCCCTTTTTCACCCGCGTGATAGGCGACCGTCGCATTGGGATCCTTGAGCCCGTGGCCGGTGACAATACAGACGACGCGGTCGTCGGCCGCGATAACTCCCTCCGCGCGCAGCCGCTTCGCGCCGGCAATCGCGGCGCCGCTGGCGGGCTCGCATCCAAAGCCTCCGGCCCCGACTTGCGCCTTGCCGTCGAGAATCTCCTGGTCCGAGACTTCGCGGACGACGCCGTTGCAAATCTCGAGCGCGCGCAGGCATTTGACGAGATTCACCGGGCGGTTGATCTCAATCGCGGTGGCGAGCGTCGCGGCCCGCCGGCCTTCGGCATCCATCTGCTCGTAGAAGAGATCGATCGCGGAGGAGTCGGTGTGCCCTTCGTTCCAGTGAATGTTTTGTTGCTCGTGCAGACGGTAGAGGGTGTTCGATCCTTCGGCGTTGATCACCGCGAGCCTGGGGATGCGGTCGATCAATCCGAGTTGATCCAGCTCGTAGAACGCCTTGCCGAACGCGCTGGAATTTCCCAGGTTGCCGCCGGGAACGACGATCCAGTCGGGCGGCTCCCAGGCGAGCGACTCGAGCACCCGGTACATGATCGTCTTCTGCCCTTCGAGGCGTAGCGGGTTGACGCTGTTGCAAAGATAGATGTTGAGCCGCGCGCAGACTTCGCGAACTCGGGCCAAGGCTTCGTCAAAGTCTCCCTGGATTTGCAGCGTCAGAGCGCCGTAGTCGAGGGCCTGCGCGAGCTTGCCGAAGGCGATTTTGCCGCTGCCGACGAAGACCACCACGCGCAACAGGCCCGTCGTGCTGCCGAAGATCGCCAGCGACGCGCTCGTGTTGCCCGTCGAGGCACAGGCAGCCGTCTTGGCTCCGACCATTCGCGCGTGGGTCGCGGCGGCGGTCATGCCGTTGTCTTTGAAGCTGCCCGAGGGATTTAAGCCTTCGTATTGCAAGAACAAACAACCAGGCCGCATGCCCACGTAGTGGCCGACGCTGTCACTCGGCTGCAGAATCGTCTGCCCTTCGCCGATTGTGACGATGGCTTCCGGCGGCGCGAACGGGAGCAGCTCGCGAAACCGCCAAACTCCGCTGAAATCGAGCGGATTGCGGCGATTTTGCCAGCGCGCCTCGAAATCACGCAGCGACGCCGGCACGGGGATGCGGTCCCAATCGTAGCGCACGTCGAGCAGCCCGCCGCACACGTCGCAGGCCACCCGCACTTCATCGATGGCATAGTCCCGGCCGCAGTCTGGAGCGATGCAGACCTGGCAGGCAAATTGCGAAAGATCGGTTTTTGTGGAAATTTGAGGCTCCTTCCGGCCCTGCGCCAGCGTATTGAGGATAACGGTTTGCCTGGGATCGTCCTAGAATGACTAGATGCAGCCCAATCTTGCTCAGCAGGCCCTTTTGGCCTCCATTCTCGAAG
>DASZIA010000426.1:0-4300 GCA_035949535.1 Planctomycetaceae bacterium
GTCGAGGATCTTGTTCTTGGCGACTCGATGCAGCCATCCCGAGGGATTCTCGGGCACGCCAACGCGCCACGCCTGCAGGGCATCCAGCAGCGTGGACTGCACCATGTCCTCGACGAGATCGAAGTGGCGCCACCCGAAGACGCGCGTCAGCACTGAAACCAGTCGCGCCGCTTCGTGGCGGAAAAAATGCTCCACGAGCGGCGCGACGGTCAGCGGGTGCGTCGTGGTGGGATCGGAAGTCTGAGCCGCGGTCCCGCCCGCGTCCGTAACCAAGACTTCCTCAGGCGTGGAGCCGGGACTCATTTCTTTTTCCGCACGAACGTCGAGGCGTTGGTCATCTCAGGTTTGCCGTCTTTATAGAGGACCCACTCTGATTTTATGTGGTCGGCGTCGAGGAATGTGAAGGTGGCCTGGTGCATATGCTCTTCGGCCTCGAGCGTCCGATCTTCTCCTTCCGGGCAGCGAAAACGAATTTGGTTCGGCTCCGACGTCGGGACCGTTCGCATATGGGGACGGTTTCCGAGCATGCAATAGTGTGTGAGCGCCAGCCCGTTCCCCTGCACGTAGTACAGGGTAACCATCTCGTGCTCGCTCCCCGCGAACACGGTTTCGAGCACGGCGTTGCCACCGGCCGTCACCTTATAGCTCACCGTCCCGCCTGGTGCGCCGTGCTCATCGGGAGCCCCCGTCATCTCCCAGACGCCGCTGAGTGCTTTGAATTTCTCGAGGTCGGCATTTTTGGCCGGAGCATGGTCGGTGTGCTTTTCGCCTGCAGACGCAACGGACAGCATCGCCGCGGCGGCCGCCAAGGCGAGCGTGTAAATCGTGATCGCTTTCATCGTGATTTCCTCGGGTCAATTGACGAGTGATTTGAGGGTGAAGCGGACGTAGCCTGTCCGATCCAGCCTATTTTTTGAGGCTGTCGGAAGATTCGAATTCTTGAGACGAGCAAACAACCGGTCTTGAGAAGCCGCGAACCGCCAGCGTCGCTTATAGCTGAGCCGCGAGCCCAGCGAGGGTTCGGACCTCAACCGCGCCGCCATAGAGCAAGGCGGGGCAGCCCTTAGCCAATTCGGCCGCGGCGTCGATCGTCGGAGCCTCGACAACGGAGTAGCCGCCGACGATCTCCTTCGACTCGACAAACGGGCCGTCCTTGACCACCTTGCCGCGGACGATGCGACCTTCCGGCAGCAGGCCGTCGCCGGGGTCGACCATCCAACCCTTTTGCATCGCTTCGCCGATCCAGGCCCCCCATTTCTGCATGACTTGCTGCATCTGCTCGGGGGCCATCTTGGCCTCGGCGTCGTTTCCGCCGCGGTAAACAAACAGGAATTTGGCCATGTGTGAGTTCCTTTATGCTGTGTTGCCTTGAAGAATCCGGTGTCTTCCGGTCATCGTCAGTCCTGACGAATGACAGTATCGCGCCGGGGACAACATTTCGCCGGTTTTTTGGAATTCTCACGAAAACCAGTCGCAGCTTCCTGGTTTCTTCATGGAACGGCCCGATCTCGAATCCTCGACTGCCAAGTCGGCACGCGTGCGGATTGCGGCACGCATCCTGCCGCTCGTCTTCACGATGTATATCGTGAACTACCTCGACCGAGCGAACGTCTCCTTTGCCAAGCTGCCGATGAGCGAGGAACTCGGCTTCTCGGAACGAGTCTATGGGCAGGGGGCCGGGATTTTCTTCATCGGATACCTGGCGTTCGAGATTCCAGGCGCTCTGATCGTCGAGCGTTTCGGCGCTCGCCGCTGGATGGCCCGCATTCTGATCACGTGGGGCCTCTGCACGGCGGCGGTCGGAATGGTGCGCACGCCCACGCAGTTCTACGGCGCGCGTTTCTTGTTGGGCCTCGCCGAGGCCGGCTTTTTTCCCGGCATCATCGTGTATCTCACCCACTGGTTCGCTCCCCGCGATCGGGCCCGAGCCATGAGCGGGCTGATTTTGGCCATTCCCATCGCGCTGGGGCTCGGCGCGCCGATTTCGGCGGCCATCCTCGGCATCAATTGGTTCGGCATGTCGGGCTGGCGGTGGCTCTTCATCCTGGAAGGACTTCCGGCCGTCGCCCTCGGCATCTTCACGTTCTTTTTCATGACCGACCGTCCTTCTCAGGCCACCTGGCTCAAGCCGGAAGAGCGCGACTGGATCAACAACGAGCTGGAAGCAGAACGCCTCGGCAAGCAAGCGACCGAACGCGTGACCGTTTGGCAGGCGTTCCGCCAGCCGAACGTGATCCTGTTGTCGCTCGCGTTGTTTGCCGGGAATCTCAACAGTTACACGTTCGTCTTCTGGCTGCCGACGGTCATCAAAAACGCGTCGGGACTTTCGATCAGGGCCGCCACGCTCTATTCCGGACTGCCGTATGCCGCGGGTCTGATTGCCATGCTGATCGCCAGCTACCTTTCCGACCGGAGCGGCCGCCGGAAGTTTTACACGATCGTCCCGATGATCCTGACGGCCGTGCTGCTGACCGTGAGTTCGCTGCCCGGGCAGCCGTTCTGGTTGGTCATGGTTTGGCTGTGCCTGGCCGGCGCCGCCATTAACGCGGGGGCGCCCTCCTTCTGGGTGCTGCCAACGATGACTCTGCAAGCCGCCGCCGCGGCCGCCTCGATCGGAATGATCAACTCGATCGCCAACCTGTCGGGCTACGTCGCGCCGTCGATCGTGGGCGAATTATTGGACCGCGGCTTCACCCACGCCCAGATCGTGCCCTTCGTGGCGTGCTGCCCGCTCGTCGCCGCCGGGCTGGTCGCCGCTCTGCGAGTGCCGACCACGTCGCCGGCGCGAGCAGAGCCACGAGTGCCGTAAGCGCTCGAAGCCGAGTATTAGGTACGTGTCCCGTCCCGCTCTTTCGCCCTCTCCAGTCCGCTGGGAGAGGGTCCGATCCTCCCCAGTTCCGGCGCGCTGGGTCACGTTTCTTGGTGGGTCATCTACCTATCAAAAAAACGTGACCCGACCCAGCGCCCGATCAAGTCTCGTGTGTCCCGCCCTCTCAGGTATGAAAGTTGACGAGCAATCCCCACAGCAACAACACCAACACGACGAATGCGATGGCGATGAACCAGAAAATCGCAGAAACGAGCCCGATAAAAAGCGCAATGGCGAATTCCTGCCAAAAGACGGGCGGTTTCATTGTGATACTTCGCAGGGTATCGCAGTCCTCGTCCTACAGGGGCGATGCTTCCCTGCGGTTATAACGCCGTACCCCACTAATCTGTCCCGGTAGTGGGGTCGTTTGAAAAGCGAAAGTTGCGGTTTGGCACGGCAGTTCATTTCCGTCGCAGCCACCAGAGTCGCGAGGAAACCCACAGAAACACCGAAAAGAGGGCCCAACAACAGGCGAGCGCCACTGCCGGGCGAAAAAAAAGTTCTGGCCAAGGCGGCCGTTCATCGGATGGCCAGAGCTGAACCGCCACGAGAACCGGGTAACTCGCAATACACGAGAGCAGGCCGATGACGACGAAAGGCAAAACGGGCGGTCTCTCTTCCGGCTTCGGTTCGTCGCTCGTGCGATCACCTCAGCGATTGGCACGGGAGTTCAGGGCGCTCGCCAGAGCCAAATCACAATTCCGACTGCGAGCCCAAAGAGTGCGCCTAGCGACGCGCACTCCACGGTGAATTGCAGACTCTGGGGATTCAACGCGGAGACGAGAAGTCCTATGGCCGTACCCATCAATATCGGCGAGCCGATGATCCACGATCGCGATTCCTTCCCCGGTTCGTCGCTCATGCCGTCATTCGCTCCGCCAGCTATTTCCCACGGTGCGGAAGGCGAACCACGAAAAGGCCACCAGCACGAGGGCCAGGACAGCCGCGATGATGGCGAGCGCCACGATTCGAACTGTTGGGTCGATTGGTTCCAAGCGGGCGAATACTGGGCTCATGCCGTCATTCTAGCGGCGGATTGGGCGCGGCAGTTAGAATGACCCCATTCAGCTTTCGGCGTAAACGCTTACTGGATCAATGCCTAGACCAGAGAGTCCCAGAATTCAGTCCCGCTCTTTCGCCCTCTCCCAGTCCGCTGGGAGAGGGTCGGGGTGAGGGCCGATTTGTTTGCGAATTCAGTCCCGTGTCCCGTCTCAACGAATCAGTCCCGTCCCCACAATTCAGTCCCGTCCCAGTGAATCTGTCCCGTCCCAGTGAATCTGTCCCGTCCCAGCGAATCTGTCCCGTCCCAGTGAATCTGTCCCGTCCCAGTGAATCTGTCCCGTCCCAGCGAATCTGTCCCGTCCCAGCGAATCTGTCCCGTCCCAGCGAATCTGTCCCGTCCCAGCGAATCTGTCCCGTCCCAGCGAATCT
>DASZIA010000427.1:0-2928 GCA_035949535.1 Planctomycetaceae bacterium
CCCGCCGAACGGTTGCGGAAGGAATAACATGAACGGCAGCGAGGTCCTCAGAATTGTCGACGCGATTCATCGCGACAAAAACATCGACAAGGAGATCGTATTCGAAGGGATCGAGCAGGCGATCATCTCCGCGGCACGCAAACACTTTGGCGAAGAGAGCCCGCTCGAGGTCCACATCGACCGCGAAAGCGGCGAGCCCTCGGTGATTGTCAACAACGCCCCGCTCGAGAAGGACGAAATCGGCGACCTCCTGGGACGAATCGCGGCTCAAACCGCCAAGCAAGTCATCATCCAAAAGATCCGGGAGGCCGAGCGAGACGCACTCTTCGATGAATATGAGGCGCTGCGCGGCCATATCGTGACCGGGTCGATCACCCGCATCGAGGGGGGAACTGCTACCGTCAATCTCGGCAAAGTTGAGGGGCTGCTTCCCCGGGGCGAACAGATTCCGGGCGAATCGCACCGGGTCGGCGAGCGCGTGCGGGCCGTTGTGATCGACGTTCGCAAAGCGGGAAGCCGCGTGCGGATCATCCTTTCGCGCACGCATCCAGAGATGGTGCGCCGGCTGTTCGAGATCGAAATTCCGGAGGTCCAGGAGCGGATCATCGAGGTGCGGTCGCTGGCCCGCGAAGCCGGATACCGCTCGAAAGTCGCGGTCTCCTGCTACGACAGCAAAATCGATTGCGTCGGGGCGTGCGTCGGCGTCCGCGGTTCGCGGATCAAGAACGTGGTCGAAGAGCTGGCCGGCGAGCGGATCGACATTGTGCGCTGGAACGATTCGCTCCAGGTGCTCGTTCCCAACGCGCTGCAGCCGGCCGAAGTCGAAGACGTCATTTTGTGCCCGATGTTGGGCAAAGTGATCGTGCTGGTGCCGGATGATCAGTTGTCGCTTGCCATCGGCAAGAAGGGCCAGAACGTGCGGTTGGCCTCGAAGCTCGTCGGCTGGGACATCCACGTGATGAACCAGAAAAAGCTCGACGAGCAACTCGATAAATCGGTCGGCATGTTCTCCAAGATTCCGGAAGTCAGCGCCGAACTGGCGGAAAACCTGGTCGCCCAGGGCTTCTTCACCTTCGACGATCTGTCGGTGATCGAGCCGGATCAGCTCGCCGAATTAGGTGGGCTGACCCCCGAGCAGTGCGAGGAGATTGTCGCTTACGCCGACACCGAAGCCGCGCGGGTTGAGGAAGAGGAGCGGCGGGCCATCGCCGAAGGGCGCCTCAAGGCAGCAGAGGCGAGCACCGAGGTTGTTGGCGAACCCGTCGCGACCAACGGCAACGGAGCTCCGAAGGCGGAAGGCGATCAAGAAGAGGCTGCTGCGGCTGTGGGAGCCGAGGTGACCGAAGAACTGCACGACACGGCGCTGGCCGCTGAAGCAGCGCATTCCGAGGCGCAAAGCAATGGGCAGGAGTCGCCCACGCTGGCGGAGACAGTCCTGGACGAGTTGACAGAGGCCAGCGGGCAGATCGCTGACGAAGCCGCTGACGCTGCTCCTGAACCTCCTGAGACTGAGATTCACTCGAGCGCCACGGAAACGGGTCGGAGTGAAGAAAGCGGCGCAGGATAGCCGAGGCGGGATCGCCGAATGCGGGCAAGGAACGAGTAACTGATTTTGGGCGAACTATGAACATCACGCAGGCAGGCTGATTGATCGGCAGGGCGAGCCTACCGGAAGGACTAAAATTTGTGGCGATGGATTTGAAGATTCGGATCTTCGCCCTGGCAAAAGAGCTGGGGATCGACAGCAAAGACTTGATCGAGCACTGCAATGCGGCAGGGATCAAGCTCAAGAATTCTCCCCTTGCGAGCATTTCGCCGGAGGAGCGCGATCGCGTTCTGCAACAGATGAAAAAGGGGAGCGCCGGCCCGGCTCCTCCGCCCGCCACAGAAGACGTCCAGATGACGCCGTTCGCCCGCGAATCGGCGCGCGATGCCGGCGGGAAAATCCGCAGTATCAAGCCGGTAGTTTCGCGTGCGCCGTTGGCACGGGATCGTGGTACGGCGGTCGCCGAGCCAGAACCTGCGCCGCCCGCCGAAGCCGCCGAAGTGCAGCCGGCCCCTCCGTCCGACGGTGCCCCGTCGAGCCCGGTCGAAGCACCGCCTGCGGTTTCCGCCGTTGCTCCTGCCGCAGTCGATGAGCCCGCGGCCCCTCGGGGGCCCTTGCGCCGTTCGACGCCCGGGGATGGGACCGCTGAGGCCACTCCGGAGGCATCTCCGCAGCCGACCGTGCCGATGCGCCCCGACGACTACGTTCCGCCTGGCGGCACGCGCGTTGGGTCGACGATCCGCGAGATGAAGCCACGGGGCAGCGTCAGCGAAAGCGAACAGGCCCAGCAGCGACGCCCGAAGGGCAAGCCCAAACCGGCGCTGCCCAACATCGCCGCGCCGCCCAATTACAGAGCCCCCGTGATCCGTGGCGGAAAAAAGGAGGAGGCTCCGGCCCAGAAGCCTGATATTCCGCTGTCGCCAGACATTTTCGGGCAAAATAGCCCCTTGCGGGATCACCTCAACAAAAACGCCGAGCAGAAAAAGCGGCGCAAAAAGGGAGACAGCGAGGGGGGGCCGCCCGGTGCGGTCAGCTCGACGAGCTTCATCGGCGAGGAAGAGGACAAGGAGAAGCGGGCCGCGACGGGAGTACGGGACCGACGCCAAAACTGGCGTTCCCAGGATCGCAGTGAGCCCGAGCGCAAAAAGCGGCCGATCCGCTTCCGCCAAAGACGAGTCGAACCGGTCAACCTCAAGACCGCGGCCGAAGTCTCCGCGCCGATCACGATGCGCTCACTGTCTGAAGCTCTGGGCCGTCCGGCGAAGGATCTTCTGCGGATCCTCTTCGACCGGGGTGAGATGGCGACCATCAATCAGGTCCTCAGCGAAGAGACGGCAATGGAGCTGGCCATGGAGCTCGGCGTTGACTTGACGATTCGGCGC
>DASZIA010000428.1:0-7577 GCA_035949535.1 Planctomycetaceae bacterium
TTCGTTCAACGAGGTGTTGAGCACGATGGGGACGCCGGTTTTTTCAAAGAATCGCGAAATCAGGGCGTGATAGACCGGATTCGTCTGCTTTGACACGGTTTGCAATCGACCGCTCCCGTCGACGTGCGTGACCGCGGGGATCTGGCTCCGCTTTTCCGAACGGATTGGAAACACTTTCTCCATGTAAGGCGTCGGCTCGTTGATTTCAAACCATTCGCCCACGTGTTCCTCGAGGATGCTCGGGGCAAACGGTCGGAATTTTTCGCGATACTTGATGCGCAGATTGATGATGTCGCGCATGTCGCAGCGACGCGGATCGGCCAAAAGCGATCGATTTCCCAACGCCCGAGCGCCGAACTCTAGCCGTCCCTGGAACCACCCCGCGACCTTGCCATCGATCAAGAGGTCGGTCGCCCGGTCAACGAGTTCATTGTGTTCCAGGACTTCAAAGGGGAGTCTGGCCGCGCGAATTGCGACAGCGCATTCCCCGTCATCGAATTCGGGTCCCCAGTAGGCGTGGGCTTGGACAAAGGATCGGTGCTGACCCAAGGTCCGGTGCCAAACATGAAAGGCCGCGCCGAACGACGTGCCGTTGTCCGCCGCACCAGCTGGGATGTAGACATTCTTGAAGGGCGTCTGTCGAGTGATTTTTCCGTTCGCGACGGAGTTCATCGCGACGCCGCCCGTCAGACAGACGTTGGGACATTTCGTCTTCGAGTGCAGCCGCTCGAGCAACCGCAGCACAATCTCTTCCGTGACGACTTGTAGCGACTTGGCGATGTTTTCGTGTCGGCGCGTGAGTTCCTGATCTGGCCGTCGCATCGGGCCGAGTTCGAGCTCGAGCTTCTGGCTGTGGAAGGGAGCGATGATTGGGGCCCCGTCGTTCCACGCCATGCGGATGCCCTGCCTGTGGTGTGTGAAGTACTCGAGATCGAGTTCGAACACATCACCCTTCGGATAGATCACGCGACGCAAGACATCGACAAACTCTGGTTCCCCGTAGGGTGCGAGCCCCATCACCTTGTACTCGTCCCCATAATGCGGAAAACCGAGGTACATGGTGATCGCGGTGTAGAGATATCCCAGCGAATGCGGAAAAAAAACGCGATCGAGCTCGCTCCACGAAGTATTCGAGCCATAGGCTGTCAGCGTGCTGGTGAAGTCTCCCATCCCATCGATCGACAGGATTGCCGCGTCTTCGAAAGGTGAAATGAGAAATCCCGCCGCAACATGTGTTTGATGATGCTCGATCCGATGGAAACGAGCCTTGAGGCTCGTGCGCTCGCAGCCGATGGCCGCGGCAAACTGATCCTCCATCCGCAGTGTTTTCCCTTGCCGTTTGACCCGATCGAGAATGGCGCGCGGAGACGGAAAGTGCGACGCCACGAATCCCAATCGACGAAGAAAGTTGGCCCGCGGATTGAAAGAGACTGCCACGTGGTCGAGGTCGCGCGGGCCCAGGCCTCCTGCTGCGAGGCAGTAACGAATCGATTGGGCCGGAAATCCTGCCCAATGCTTGATTCGGTTGAAGCGCTCTTCCTCAACGGCCGCGATCAATCGGCCATCGACCACCAGAGCCGCCGAAGCGTCCCCGTGGTAGGCGTTGATTCCGAGGATATTAGTCATGGGGGAGCGAATCGACTTTCGTTGCCATCGGCTCAACGGTGCGTCTAGCCAGGCGCCGCTCGAGAAGTTCGAGCGACAAAAGCAGCTCGTAGTAGGTGCGCTGCAGCACGTAGTACCAGCCCGCCCACCCATCGAACAAGCAGCGCTTGATCAGCAACGTGTAGAGAAAGGCAGCGGGGGTTGCGGGCCAGATCCATTGTCGCAGTCGGTCGGCCATTGATTTGCGATCGTGCGGACGCGCGACCAGTTGGCAGGCCTCTAATTCAGCGTAGCGTCGCTGCGATTCGAGCCAACGAACGAGCGGCTTGCGATCGTCGTGCAGGATGTAGCCCTCGAGGAATTTGGAAGGGCCATCAATTGCCAGGATCTGCGTGTGTCCATCCTGAACGTAGTGGCACCTCCGCCTGTCAAATAGAACGGCGCGGGGGGGATAAAGACTCGCACGAAGCGAGCGGCCGAAAACGCAGTAGCGAAAGCGCGCGAAATAAGCAGCGACGGCAGCTTCCGGACGGAGGCGTGAAATCTCCGCGCGCAGTTCCTCGGTCAGGACGTAGTCGGCGTCGAGCGAAAGGACCCAGTCGGTTGGCACGCGCTCGAGCCCAAAGTTCCATTGTTCGGCGTGGTTGTCGAATTTTTGCTGCACAAACACCACGTTGGCAAAACTGCGGACGATCGATTCGGTCTCGTCGGTGCTGAAGCTGTCGACAACGACGACTTGCCGCGCCCAGCTCACGTGTTCGAGCGTGCGTCGAAGGTTGGGCGCCTCATTCAAGGTGAGGATCAGCGGCGTAACTTCGGATAGCATCGCAGGAGCCTCAGTCTTGTTGTAACGGAGGCTTTTCGCAAGACACGACCATCGTCATCCACAAGCCGGGAAGGCGCCCGACACCGCTGAACTGAACGTCCCGAAAGCCGATTTCCTCCAGCAACCGCGTGAGAGTTGCTTTGCTCCAAAGCTTAATATGGCCGCCGTCCCATAGTGGATCCGCATGGCTATCCCACTTGCCAGCCACCGCAATTGCCAGGTTCTTGAGATAGCCGTGATAGGGGGTCGTGCAGATGAATCGTTTTCCCGGCTTCAAGGCCTCGAAGCATCCACGCGTGAAATCGCGCGGAGCGTAAAGGTGCTCGATGACCTCCGTGCTGACGACCAAATCAAATGGCTCCTCGGCGAGGTTTGAGAGCAAGTGATCATCGGCAGGCAGAACCTCGAATCGTCCGGCCGGATAGTTTCGCCGGGCGATTTCGATTCCTTGGCTGCTGAGGTCGACGCCGACCGTCTTGCAGCCACGACGCAGGAACTCGCCGCAGGTAAATCCATTGCCACAGCCCACGTCCAACACCCGCGTTTCCGGTTCCAATCGCCCCGCGAACTTCAGCACTTGCGGCAAAAACCGCGAGTGCATGTGACCGGCGCGTCCATTGTCGTAGCCGTAGTCTTTGTATCCCTCGACACTCATGTCGGGGACTCGGCACTACGGCGCTCACGACAGATCCGCCGATACAGATCCGCCAACCGTTCTGCGGTCCTGCGCCAGGTGAGGTTCTGCCGGATGTATTTCTTGCCGGCGACTCCCGCGCGGACGCGGATTGCGACGTCGGAGAGCCAGACGTCAAGGGTTGCGGCCAGCTCGTCGACATCGGCGCGGACGACGGCCCCTCCTTGAGCGGCAATGACTTGCTCGGCGAATTGAACGCCCTCGGACACAACCACCGGTCTCCCGCGCGCCATCGCCTCCGCGACGACGATACCGAAATTCTCGGCGTGACTGGGCAATACGAAGAGATCGGCGCCATCGAAAGCGGCCCAGCGGCGAGCTGGTGGAAGAGAGCCCAACAACGCGACGCGGTCGCGCAATCCCAGGCCATTGACTTGCTCTTTAACCTGAAGAAGGAACCCCGGAGCGTGGTTGTCTTCGCCGCCGACAATTGCCAAGAAGGTGTCGGCCTTTAATTTCGCGAACGCTGGCAACAAGAGATCCGTAATGCCCTTCTTCGGATGGAGTCGTGAAAGAAAGAGTAGAATCGGTCGGCTTCCTGCTTGCGGACATTGCGATCGAAGCCAATCGGGCTCGGCGGGCGCGCTGAATGCATCACTGCCGATCCCCAGCGAAATCACTTCCACAGGGGCTGTGACTCCGAGCCTCAAAACTTCCTGCCGCTCACGTTCGCTGGTCACATGAAAGGCCACCGCGTGGCGCAGGTTGCGTCGCTCCCGCAGCCACCAATAGGCTCGCTTCTTCCATTTCGACCTATTCCAAGTGTAATCCGACAACATACCGCAGGGTCTAATGATGTAGGGAACTCCTGCGCGCCGCGCGGCCCGGCAAGCGGCGTTCGTGGGGTGGTTCCAGTTGCTATGCGTCTGGATCAGGTCGTAGTCGGCCGCGTGTCCGTTGAGCCAGGACGTCAACTCGCGTGATGCTTTCAAACGCTCACTGGACTGTCGATGGAAAAGATGTACGGTCCCTGCCCCATCGGGTAAGTCGGTCGACGTAAGCTGGCCGCCAGGTCCGTCGGCATCGGTCGTGGCAACCTCGACATCGATTCCGCCCAATTCCCGCAAGGCGGCTGTCATCGGCCAGATCGCCGTGCTGGGGCCGCCGTAACGCGGTGCCACTGCCGGAATGACGTGCAACACGCGGATCATGACCAGATTGCGGCTCTCAAGTCCGCACTGCGAAGAAGGTGCTTCTCTGCACGGGCTGTGCCCGGCGCGGCCCCGACGCAACTCTTAGGAGTTCGCATAAGCAGCCTGTGTTTCGCGCACGAAGCGCCGGTAGTCGAAGCGATCTCTCGAAACTCGGAGGCATGCCTCGCGCATCTTCTGCAATTGCGCCGGGTCGTCGATCAGGCTTCGCAAACGGGTCTCATGCTCATCCAGGTCGAGCGAATCGACCACAAATCCGTTTTCGTTGTCGAAGACCGCCTCGCGCGAACCGTCCTGATTTCCAACCAGAATGGGCGTCCCACACGCCATGGCCTCCAGCGGCGTCATGGGGATCCCCTCGCCGCGCCCGTTGCCGCGATCACTGATCAGCGAGAAAACAGTTGCCGCTCGATACACGTTCGCCAGATCGGCTTCCTCGATCGCGCCTGTAAAGCGAACCTTCGGGTCAACCCCCAGTTGCCGCGCGAGGGCTTGCAGTCGTGGTTGGTCGTCACCTCGCCCCGCGATCACCAGCCGCAGCTGGTCGTATCGAGGAGCAAGCCTCGAGAAGACTTGAATGAGACGGTCGTACCCCTTGTGCGCGGCGCCGCGCGCGAGTCGGCCCAGACTGAGAATGACAAAGTACTCGCGCTTGGAAAATAGGCCGTATTTCTCGAGCACTTCCGCCGGACAGTCCGCCGGATAGAACCGCTCGACGTCCACGCAGTCCCAGATAACGGTTGGCCGGCGCCCGTGAAGCCGATTGGATGAGACATACTCGGCGGTGAAATGGCAGTCGGCGATGACCAGGTCCACGTGGCGCAGGCCCCATTGCCGCGCGTGCGTCAACCCGCTCCAGATCTCCAATCCGTACACATTGAGGAATGACCTTGCCCCGCACAATCGCGACGCGATTTGTGCAACGCCTGCCAAGTGGACGTGGGCGGCGTGAATGACCGTTGGTCGCCAGACGAGCGCGCGACGAAGAACATGCTGAACGAACCACACCTTATCGAGCGTTCTTCCTTTCGCTCCGTGCCAATCAACCGAACAGCGTTCCTCGAAGCTGAACTCGTCGGGGCCCAGCAATGACACGGGCTTCACGCTCTCGTCACCGAACAGCTCACGCAGAGCGCGGATCTGGTAGCGGCTGTACCGGCTGACTCCTCCCTTGTCGAAGCAGCCCGTTGTCAAGTAAAGCACCCGCACCGTAACGATCCAAAAATTGCCATCGCCCCAATTCGGGGCACTTCAAGTCGTGCAGGCGCGGCGGGAGGCGTCGGCCCAGGCAGCACGGATGGACTTGCAGATCGAATCCACCTCCCCGCGAGTCAAATCGATATACGTTGGCACGTTGATGCCACTTGGAAAGACCGCGTGTGCGACTGGGGTGTCGGCACCCTTGAAAAAAGGCATGTCCGACATCGGATAGAAGTAGGGTCGCGAATCGACACCCCGCTCGCGAAGGGCCTGCATCAGTTGCTGCCGTCCGGCGTCGGTCAGCCCCTCGAACTCGACGCAGACCATCCAGCACACAGGCGCTGCCCAGCTCGACTGCCGATTCAATCGAATCCCTGCTTCGTTCTGAAGATTGTCGCGATACCATTCGAGAATCCTCTGACGTTTCTCGAGCAACTCGGGAAGGCGACTGAGTTGCGCGCAGCCCAGCGCGGCCTGGAGATTCGTCATCCTGAAGTTGAATCCCGGTTCCGAGTGCCAGTAGCGCTTCGTGGCGCTCATCGCGTGGTCGCGCAGTAAGCGGCAGTGATCAGATAACTCCTTGTCATTCGTGGTGACCATTCCACCTTCGCCCGTGGTCAACACTTTATTGCCGTAGAAGCTGAAGCAGCCGCATTGGCCGAATGAGCCGACGCGCCGTCCTGCGATTTCCGCGCCATGAGCCTCGGCTGCGTCTTCGATGACGACGAGTCCGCGCCGTTCGGCAAACGCGCAGATGGCCCGCATGTCCGCCGGGTGGCCGTACAAGTCGACGGCGATGATGGCCCGGGTACGCGGCGTCAGACGGCGCTCGAGATCGGCAGGATCGAGGCAGAGGTTTTCGGGATCGACGTCGGCAAAAACAGGAGTGGCGCCGGCATGCAGGACAGCGTTCGCCGTCGCGATAAACGACAAATCGGGTACGATCACCTCGTCCCCGTCGCGGATGCCGAGCGCCTTCAGGGCCAGGTGCAGGGCGACGGTTCCATTCGCCACCGCGATCGCGAAGCGAGTACCGCAGAATCGGGCGAAGCCAGCCTCGAACTGGTCAATAAACTCTCCGAGCGACGAGACCCAACCCGAGTCGACCGCGCGCAGCACGTGCTGCCGTTCGACGTCGGTGATCGAGGGGCGCGAGATGGGAAAAAACTGATCCATTTGGGGACTTGTGCCTAAAGGGAGTAGCGGCGGCGCTTCCCCTCAGTCATTTTGGTAGAGTTGCGAGCGTCAACTCGCGATACAGTTCTTCGACGGCTCGCACGGTGTGCCGAAGATGATGCGCGTCAACCGCGTTTGCAATGTCTTCCGACGGGGTTTTCGCATTGAGTGCAATCCCCATCGCCCGTGTCAGGTCGTCGATGTCTCCGCAACGAAACACCAGGCGATTATCAACCCGTGCGGGCAAGTCTTCGGCGCATCCGCAATGGTCGCTAACAACGGCCGGAATTCCGCAGGCCATCGCCTCGTTGACAACGAGTCCCCAGGTTTCGCTCTCGCTGGGCAGGACGATTGCATCCGCCGCGGCGTACGCCGAGGCGATCTCGCCTTGGTTGAGGAAGCCTGCGAAGGAAGCGTTCGGAACCGGAGCGTTCGCACATTGACTGCCGACGGCCGCGGCGGCGGCGGCGTCGGCGTCGGCGTCGAACACAACGCGACAGTGACTTCGCAATTCCGCTTCAAGTTGGCCTCCACCCACGAACAAAAGATGGACGGGCGAATGGCTTCCAGAAGCATGCATCAACTGTTTCGTGGCCTCCACCAGGTCGAGCGGTCGCTTCAGGTTGATGAAACTGCCACAAAAGAGGAAACAGAAAGCGCTTGGGGGAATACGCCATTTCGCGCGCAGGTCGTTGCGTCCTCGCCGCGACTCGGCCGCTTGCTCGGCAAAGCGGTCGTTATCAACACAGTGGGGCGTGGAAATGAGTTTCGAGCGCCCAATTCTATAGGATTCATAGAGCCGTCGATTCGCGCTGCCGACACAGAGGAACCGATCGACGCGCTTCAAATGGCGTCCCAGAATTGTCCGCTTGGGCAAACGCTTCCAGAGGCGCTCGCGCTTGAGGTCGTTGCTATCACCGCGCAT
>DASZIA010000429.1:0-1568 GCA_035949535.1 Planctomycetaceae bacterium
CATCTGCTGCGGTCGCTCTCGACCGAGCAAGGCTTCCAGCTGTTTACCGAGGTCTCGATCCTGATCGACTCGCGGCACCTCAAGCCGTCGACGTACGACGCGCGAGTCAAACAGGCGGCAAAAAACCTGATCGAAGGTCTCGACAACCGCGCGTTCCTGCGTGCCAACGGTCTGGAGCGAGATCCCTCGCGGACGGCTGCATTCCGGACCGACGTCGAACAGCTCGCCAACAGCCACCCGATCAGCGGTCGCGACGAAGCCTACCAGGCCCTGCGCTGGACGATGCGTGCCGCCGAAGAGCACGCCGGTCTGCGCCCGTCAGCCGTCGTTCTCGAATTTGTGTTCGGTTCCACCGACTCGCTCGATAAATACTCGGGATTCGTCCCCACGATGGACCGCGCCAGTCCGAGCGTCGAATTGGAGGACCACATCGTCGGCGTCGGCATCGAGATCAAACCCGACGAGCACGGCTTGCTCGTGGTCAACGCGCTGGCGGGAGGGCCGGCCGCCGAAGCCGGCATGAAAAAAGGCGATCTGATCGAATCCGTGAACGGCAAACCAGTCGCCGGCGAAACACTCGAAGCGGCTGTCAGCCTGATCACCGGTCCGCCGGGCAGCCGCGTGACTTTGGGAGTGCGCCGCGAAGAACGAGCGGCCGAGATTCCACTCGTTCGACGGCGCGTTGAAGTGCACAGCGTCAGCGAAGTAAAGATGCTCGAGCAGAACGTGGGCTACATCAAGCTCGACAAGTTTGCGCAAAACAGCTCGGAAGAATTTGATCGGGCCTTGTGGGGGCTCTATCGCGACGGCATGAAATCGCTGGTGATCGACGTCCGCGGCAATCCGGGCGGCCTGTTGACGACGGCCATTCAAATGTCTAACAAGTTCGTCCCTTCCGGAACGTTGGTCTCCACTCGCGGCCGCGATCTGGCCGACAACACGGTCGAGTACGCCAGTCGCCAGCGTGCCTGGAAGGTTCCGCTCGTGGTGCTGGTGGATGGCAACAGTGCCAGTGCGAGTGAAATCTTTGCCGCCGCGGTTCAGGAAAACGGACGCGGCCTGATCGTGGGCGAGCGGACCTACGGCAAGGGAACCGTGCAGACACACTTTCCCCTCCAGACGGTCTCCGCAAATCTGCGACTCACGACCGCACAGTTCTTCTCACCGTCCGGCCGCGTGATGGCCGGCGCGGGAGTCGAACCCGACATTCAGGCCGAGTCGGAGCGAGTCGCCGCTCACGCCCACCGCCGGCAAGAGGGCGAGCTTCGTCATGAGGAACACGGACACGATGCGAACTTTGGCGGCGACGACTGGTCGCGGGACGAGCGACATCATCATGAGGCGGCTTATCGCCATGGAGCCGACTTCCGCGGCGAGGGACTGACTGGTCCGGATCGCGCTTTGGAGGTCGCGACTGAAGCGGCAACCAGCCAACGCGCAATCGAGCTGGCCCAAGCGGCCGGAAATCGCCGCGGCTCGCCACCACCGGAACGACCCCTCAGCAACTGAGAACGACCACAGAGAACTCGAATTGGGGGGATTCGCTCCCCGCGTGTGAGATTCGCCTG
>DASZIA010000430.1:0-15200 GCA_035949535.1 Planctomycetaceae bacterium
GTGATCCCGGTGTATCTCGACGAGCTTTGGGGTAGTATTTTTAGTTACAGCGGCGGGAAGTTTTTCTGGAAGATGCCCCGCCACTGGCCCTACCCCATCTCCATCCTTTTCGGCAAGCCGCTGGACGATCCCGACGACATCAATCAAATTCGGCAAGCCGTGCAGACCTTGGGAGTCGAAGCCGTGGAGGCAAGGAAAGACCGCATCTTGGTGCCACAACGCCAGGCGATCCGTCGACTCAAGAAGTGCGTGTTTCAGACCAAGGTTGCCGACTCGAGCGGCACCGAATTAAAGGGAGGCCGGCTGCTGGCCGGGAGCTTGATCCTTCGCGAGCTGCTCTTGCGCGATGTGATCGGCGGCGACGAAAAGATGGTCGGGATTTTACTGCCGCCCGCGGTGGGAAGCGTGGTGGCCAATCTGGCCGTGTCGATGATGCCGCGCGTCGCGGTCAACTTGAACTACACGCTGTCGAACCCGGACGTCAATCATTGCATTCGCGAGGCCGGGATCAAGCACGTGATCACGAGCGCGCGATTCCTCGAGAAGCGGCCCTTCGATCTCGATTGCAAAGTCGTCCTGCTCGAAGATCTCCTGAAGAAAGTCACCCGCGGCCAAAAACTCGTCGCAGCGCTCAAGGCCTATTTGCTCCCGTCGTTCATCCTCGAACGGACGATGGGGTTGCACCGCCTCGAGCCCGACGACTTGATGACGGTGATCTTCACCTCCGGCTCGACGGGCGAACCCAAAGGGGTGATGCAGACGCACAAGAACATCGCCACGAACCTCATCGCCGCCAACGAACTTCTGCACTTCACGACCGACGACGTGCTGATGGGCGTGCTGCCGTTCTTCCACTCGTTCGGCTACACCTTCCCGCTGTGGCTGATCGCCTCCGGTGAGCCGGGAGCTGTTTATCATTTTAATCCCGTCGAATCCAAAATGATCGGCAAGCTGTGCGAGAAGCATAAGGTGACCGTGATCGCCGCGACACCGACCTTTATCAAGCGATACCTCAAGCGTTGCGAGAGAGAACAGTTCCGCACGGTCAACCTGGTGATCACCGGCGCCGAAAAGTTGCCGCAGGACTTGGCCCACGACTTCGAGGCCAAGTTCGGCATCTTCCCGACCGAGGGGTACGGCACGACCGAGCTTTCGCCGCTGGCCGCCTGCAACGTCCCGAAAAGCCGCTCGGCCTCGGGCACCGATGAAGCCGAGCGTAAAGGGACCATCGGCCGCGCCATCCCCAACGTGTGTGCCAAAATCGTCGACGCAGAAACCCGAGCCGACGTCGGCAATAACCAGGAGGGGCTGTTGTGGATTAAAGGTCCCAACGTGATGGCCGGCTATCTCAACAATCCCGAGAAAACGGCAGAGGTCATCCACGACGGTTGGTACAACACGGGCGACATCGGCAAGATCGACAACGACGGCTTCATCCACATCACGGGCCGACAGAGCCGCTTCTCTAAGATTGCCGGCGAGATGGTGCCCCACATCCGCATCGAAGAGCTGTTAACCAAGATCGTCGAAGATCCGAACGATGAAGAGGCGGAGGGAGAAGCGCTGATCGCCGTGACCGCCGTCCCCGATTCTGACAAGGGCGAACGCATCATCGTGCTGCACAAGCCGCTCAATAAATCGGCCGACCAGATCCTGAAGCAACTCGGCGAAGCCGACATTCCCAACCTATGGCTTCCTTCAGCCGACAGCTTTATCGAAGTGCCCGAGATCCCGATTCTGGGCACCGGGAAGCTCGATCTGAAGGCAGTGAAAGAGCTAGCGCTCGCAAAGACGGCCAAGTGCGCGCCGGCGCAGCCCGCGGCACACTGAGCGGGCAGCAACCGCGAACAAGCCGGTTTCGGCCCTGCGCCGAAGTCGTTGACAGCCAAGCCACGCAGGTGCTATGGTTGCCGGCGCACGGACATTCCGGGGGATTAGCTCAGTTGGGAGAGCGTCTGGCTGGCAGCCAGAAGGTCAGGGGTTCAAGTCCCCTATCCTCCACTCGAAGCCATTGCGAGCGATCGCAAATGGCTTAATTTATTGGAGTTAGGCAGACACCACTTTGAACCAAGGACGGGAGGCGATGCCACATACGTTTCCTGGGAGCCGATCCCACTTTCTAGGGACTGCCTGGGCTGGCTGATGTCGAGGCCAGCGCCATCGTTGCCCAGCTGGTCGCCGACACGGAGATGAACTGCGAGCGACCGTGGGGAAAACCTGTTGAGAAATACGGTTGCAGGGGAAAACTCCGCGACGCCACGAACCAGGAGCCGTCGGCAAGCTGCGTTCGCAGCAGGTACTGCACGCCCCGCTCGTAGGCAGGTGTCCTTGTGGAGAGTTCGGCGCCTTCATGAAGCGCGATCAGGGCCTGTCCCGTCGCGTAGGCATCGCTGGGAAGCGTCGTCAGTTGGCCCCAGCCTCCGTCTGCGCGCTGCTCGCCCAGGAGTCGATGAGCGGCGCCTTGAACCGCCCCACGATCTGCGTTTGCCCACTTCAGGCCAAGCAGATGAAACGCCTTGTCTTCTGTTTCCTCGGGCTTTGCTTGCAGAAGCCAGGCGCGAGCGCGCCCGATGCGATCTTCCACTTCTCGCGCACGGCTTTTCGGAGCGAAAATGCTCAACCCGTGAACCGCTAGTGCCGTGAAGGTGAATTCGCTGGCATCTTGCGGCGGCCGATAAACTGGGGTCTTCCAGGAGCCGTCTGTGCGCTGCTTGAGAACAAGGTAGTGCACGAGAGCATCCGTCAAGGAGTTTGGCTTTTGCCCTTCAGCGGCCAGACCGGCCAGGGCATAAGCCGGGATCAGGTCGTCGGTGACCCCGCCGCCGCGTCGAATGGCCTCGCGGTTCTTCGCGAGCGTGTCGAGCACTGCAGAACGCTCCCGGTCAGCCAACCGGTCATTCACGACAAAGCCCCGTTTGCGGGCCAGCCCGACCGTCATGGCCACAAGCGATTGGTGGTGGCAGGAGACACAGGCTCGCCGCGCAGTAAACGTCTGGGCACTTTCCTGCAACAACGGCAGGCTCTTGGCCAGTGCGCGTTCCACGAAAGATTTACCTGGGAAGTTGTCTGTCGCCGTCCGAAGGGGCGCCAGCTTTGCAGTTTCAATTGGGCGGGGGCGGGTGTTCGCCTTTTCGAGGAGACGCACGATGCTTGTTTCGCCGCGTCGTCTGGCCCATTGCAGGGGCGAATTGCCGAGAGCATCCTTGGCGTTCACATCGGCACCGGCGCGCAGGAGCATCCGGATGGTCGCTTCGCTTCCCGTGGTCGCAGCCACGAGGAGGGGAGCTCGGCCGAAGTCCCCGCCTTGCCTGTTGACCTTGGCACCTTTGGCTAACAGCGGCTCGAGGCTGTCCGCATCTCCATGCAGCGCGGCGAGCAATACGGGAGTGTACAGATCCTGGGCTGGCTGAGAGACTTCGACATCTGCGTTGGCATCGGCACCATGCTCAAGCAACATTGAGACGATAGCAGTGTTGCCCGGCCAGGAGAGTGCGGCGAACAAGGCGGTGTAACCGCTCCTCGTTCTCGCTCGGACATCGGCACCGTGATCGATGAGGTATCGAACGCCATTCAAGTTTCCGGCGCGGCATACAGCCATCAGGGGAGTGAAGCCGGATTTGCTGGAATTGAAGTTGGCCCCGTGCTCCACCAGGAGTTTCAAAACAGGCGTGGCACCCGGAATATCTGCGGCGCCAAGGAGCGCCCCATCCAGGTCTTTGGCGCCATGCTCCACAAGCAGCGTGACTTTTCCCACGTCGTGAAGTGCCCAGACCAGCGCCGTGGCCCCACTCTTGCTGGCCGCGTTGACGTCGGCACCTTCCTCCAACAGCAGCTTCATCGTGGGCAGGTCCGCATCGGCGGCTGCGTGCATGAGCGCCGTGGCCACATCCTCATCTCGTGCGTTTAGGTCCGCACCACGTTGCAACAGAGCTTTGATGGTGCTCCTGTCTCCGTCGCGAATGGCTTTGAACAGGGCGACGTTCAATTCGGCCCGTAGCGCGGGCGCGGGCGGGGGCGGTGAAGAATGAACGCAGCTCGGCTCGAGCAACGCCGAGGCGAAAACCAGGCAGGGGCCGACGCGGGCAAGGAAAAAAAGGGCCCTCATGGACACCTCACGCCTCATGGGCACGCTCTGTTTGACGACGGCGAGATCAACCGGAAGATTCGATGAAAGTGAAACGGTGAGAAACCCGCGGCATTAGCGACGACCTCGAGTTTGAGCGATTGTTCGCGATTCTGCAGGATGAAGTCGATCGCTCGGTTGACCCGAGCCACGTAGTCGAGCGATTTGCTGCCGGGTTTTTCGCGTTGGTTTCGCAAGATTTGTAAAGCAACGCTGGAGGGAATCGGCAAGAAATAAACGACCGCGAGCAGCAGAATCCAATTCTATGTCGCCGTCGGCCGTTAGACAGGGTTGATCGGGCGATGAGAAGACCGATGAATCCCCAAAAGAGGAGCCAAAATGAATCTCGGAGCATTCTCAACCAGCCTCGCCGTCAAGGATATTGCCGCATCCCACGCCTTCTACAAAAAACTCGGATTCGAACGAGTCCTCGGAGACCAGACACGGAACTGGCTGATCCTTCGTAACGGGGAAACGACTATCGGCCTCTTCCAGGGAATGTTCGAGCGTAACGGGCTCACCTTCAACCCCGGTTGGAACAGCCAGGCCCAGCCGCTCAAGGAGTTCGCAGACATCCGGGAAATTCAGCGAAGTCTTAAAGCCAGCGGGCTGGTCCTCACTTCCGAAGCAGACGAATCGACGACCGGCCCAGCCAGCCTGACTCTGATCGATCCGGACGGAAACCCAATTCTCATCGATCAGCACGTCAGCTGACGTTGCGCTTCATTAAGAGGATTGTTGCTGAATATCCGGAGCGCCCGGCGCACCGTGTCTGCGCCGATCACTCTCGCCCTGCCAGCGGCTTCTTGCGGGCGATCGTGACCAGCGCGAACAGGTCGTCGGCGAACTTCATGTTGTCGGGCGGCTTGTCCCAGCCGAGGGCCGCGCCGAGCGCGCGGGCGGCCTGGTCATCCACGCTGTCGCGGATGAGTGTCTCGAAGCCGGCGGCGGCCAGGTCCTCGGTGGAGAACGGGCATCGGCCATCTGCCCACGGGAGGTAGGGCTTGCCAGCGGCGTTCGGCGCGGGGCTAAGGTTGTAGATCACGAACCATCCGCCCGGCTTCAGAGTCGAGGCAACGGCTTTCAGGAAGGCAGAGTCGTCGGCCCCCAGGTTCACCAGCATTCGCGCGTCCACCTTTTCTGCCGGGTGGATGTAGCCGCGCTTGAGCGTGTTCTTCGAAAGGAAAAGGTCGTAGCCGCCGCCAACCGCCGCCACAACCCGAGGGTCGGCCGGGAACCGCCCGTGCAGCAGCTTCACCGACCCGCCCGCTTTACCGAGCGGCCCCTGGTCACCGGGCGCGGAGTAGAGAACGGTCTGCAGGGGATCGACGTCGATGCCGACGGCCTCGGCCCCGAGTTCGGCGAACAGCCGCACCTGCCCGATGCCGCCGTGGCCGAAGTCGACCACGCGCTTCTCCCGCAGTGTGCCGAAGCCGGCGGCGCTGAGCCGCTCCAGGGGCAGCAAGTAAGCCAACGGCGACCCATAGAAGAGGCCTTGGTAGGTCTCCTCATCAATGCTCACCGGCGTCCATGCCCCGCGGTCACCGGCCGTGAGTTTTTCGAAGGCGGAGGCATCGAGCCACTCGCGCGCTTTGCCACGGCGGTAGACCGTTCGCGGCGAATACAGCGGGGCGCCCTCGGCGGCCTTGAGGAAGGCCCGGCCCAGGGCGCTGCGCGCCAGTGCGTGAAGCTTGCGAGCCTCGGCCGGCAACGTCGACGGTTGTGACGTGGCAACAGGTTCGACCGCGACAACGGCCGCGAGCAACAGAACAATGGTCGGGGTCATCCCAAGCACCTCTAAAGGCTTCGCGGCTGGGGTGAGGCCAGTTCTAGCCAACCGGCAGGCGCACGTCCACGGCCCTCGGCTAGAGATTCAGTCCGGAGTGTTTGGCCTCTCGCGCTGAATACCAGTCCAACACCCGTAGGGCGCGCAATGTGTTCCAACGGCTCGGCCGGTCTTCGCCTTCGTCCACCTCGACAGCCATCGTGCCGGGGTGCTGGTGCTCGAGCGGCCACCGGCCGTCGCTGTCGCGCTTCGACTCGACCACCTCGATCGCCTCGACCACGCGCTCGTCCGGCGTCGCGCCGGCTCGGCGCAGATACTCGAGTCCCCGCAGCACGTCGTAGTGCCACCAGGTCGGGAAGGAGAAGCGCGTCCAGGCGGTCCCGCCCTTGCGATCTCGCTCGATCACCTCGCCGGTCGACCGCCGTCGGAAGAGCCGGCGCTCGAGGAGGTACTCCTGCCCGCGCAGGCGGGCTTCCGTCACCTCGGTGCTGCTCTCACCGGCGAGTTCGTATTCGAGCAAGGCTTCCAGCACGCAGATCGTGGTGTTGAACGACGACCGCGTTGAGCCTTGAGCGGCCTCGCAGTTCCAGCCGCCGTCGCGCAGCTGCTCGCCGAGCAGGCGGTCGACGATTCGCTGGACGTCCTGGCCGAAGTAGGCGCCGCTGGCCGCTACCTGCCCGTTGATGCATGGCTCGAGCTCGCCCGCGAAGAACGGATTGCCATCACACTCCTGCGGGCCGCAGCCTTTCCAGGTCACGCCGCTGCGGACCAGGCCCACCGCACGACGCGCCTCGTCGCTCGCGGGATCGAGACCCAGTTCTCGCAGCAGTGACAGGGCGTGCATGGTGGAGTTCCACCCGCGGTTCCAGGCCGCGCCCGCCCACGAGCCGTCGGCCCCCTGTAGGGCGAGCAGTCGAGCGCCCATCCCCTCGGTGGCGATTCGCAAGCGCGCCGCCGAGACCTCCTCTGCAGGCGCACCGATCAGATCTTGCATCGCCTGCCAGCGGATCGCAGGGTCAGAATCAAGCAGCCACTGGATGACCGATCTATTTGATCTGGGAACTTGCAGCTTAGGTGGATTGGTCGCCATGTCCCCTTCTTGCTCACTGTGGTTCAAGAGCCGCTGTGGGTGACCTCGTCGCTCGTTTCAGGAACTCTAGCGGCTCCCCGGCGACACTCTGTACCATGCTGCGCAAGGCAGGATCGGCGGAACCGTGCGGGGCAGTGGATTACGACGATCAGTGTCACGAAGAGCTGTTGAGGAAGCAACACGGAGAAAGTTCTCGAATGGCAAACTGGCTGTTCAAAGAGGAACCCGACCACTATTCACTTGAAGACTTGTTCCGCGACAAGCGGACCGTGTGGGCCGGCGTCGAGAACAACCTCGCACTCAAGCACCTGAGGTCGGTGCAGAAAGGGGACCGCGTCCTCTATTACCACACAGGAAAAGAGAAGGCCATTGTCGGTGTGATGGAAGTGGTCAAAGGCCCGTATCCTGATCCCGAACGCAACGATGCTCGGTTCGTCGTCGTCGACGTGAAACCGATTGGTCGATTGGGCCGGCCGGTCTCGCTCGCCGAGATCAAGGCGAATCCGAAATTCGCGGATTTCGCATTGGTGCGCATCTCGCGACTCTCGGTCATGCCTGTCACAGACAAGCAGTGGGCAGAGATTGAGCGGTTGTCAAAACAGGGCTCGTAGCCGCCACTCAGGCCGCATCCACCTGCATCGCAGCCAACTCGTTGCCGCTCGGGTCGAGGAAGTGGAAGCGCCGGCCGCCGGGAAAACTGAAAATCGGTTTGGTGACTGCCGCGCCGGCGGCAGTGACAGCAGCAAGGGTCGCCTCTAAATCCTTGACCTCGATAACAGGCAGGGGGGCTTTGGAGGCCTCCTTTTGATCCGCTTGAAGCCCTAGGTCCACATCCCCCGTCATAGTGCAGGCATAAGTCGGCCCGAAAGCGGTCATCTTCATGCCAAAAACCTGTTCGAAAAAGCCTTGGCTCGCCGCGAGATCGCGCGTCGGCAACTCAATGAAATTGGGTCTGGCCATGACGGGCTCCGGCGCTTGATGTCTTTGCTTTGATCGAGCCAATGCAATTCGCGTATCCGATTTTCACCATGGGGAAGGCGCACGTCTACTGTCCTTGGGGTTAGAGATTCAATCCGGAATGTATGGCCTTCGGCTCGTCGGCAGAATCGAGCCGGCCGCGTCGTCACACGTGAGCGCCAGTCGCCGATCTTTCAGCATCCTCGAGGTCCTGCGCACGCCCGAGCTGTCGCCGCGGCACAACATCGCGCAGACGCAGCCGGTGGATGCCGACGCGACACCCGACTACAATCCGCGCTGGATCCTTCGGCAATCCCATTTTGGAAGTCCAAAGAGTTTCGAGTTCGAATCGAGGAATCGGCATGAGCAGAAACCAATTCCGGGAATTGCCGCAAGTTCGGACGGAGCGAGTGCGCGCGACCAGGTTGGCGCCCGCGCTCGGGTGCGTCGGGCTGCTTGTGTTCTCAGCGTATTTTTCGTGCGACGTGACTGGCGGCGATCAAGTTGTCGCCAACGCCGTGGCGAAGGCAAACGCCTTTCTGGCCACGCTGGATGGCCAGCAGCGCGACAAGGCGCTCTTTGCATTCGACAGTGCCAAGAAACCGTCGTGGTCCAACTTGCCGGTGACGATGGTACCCCGCAATGGGCTACGACTCGGCGAGCTCACCAAGCCGCAACGTGCCGCCGCGCTGGACGCGATTGCCGCCGTTCTCAGCAAGCAAGGCTTTCAAAAAGTCATCGACATCATGAATGCCGACGACCAGCTCGTTAAAGGCAACGACAACAGGATGCACTTCGGCACGGAAAACTATTATCTCGCCGTGTTCGGCCAGCCTTCGGCGACCAAACCGTGGATGCTGCAATTCGGCGGTCATCACCTTGGGATCAACGTTACCATCGTCGGTAAGGAGACCGTGCTGACGCCGACGCACACGGGCACGCAACCAGATTCATTCATGAGAAACGGCGCGGCGGTGCGACCCTTGGCACGGGAGAATGACTTGGCGTTCAAGCTCGTCAACATGCTCGATGCCGACCAGCAAAGGCAAGCGGTGCTTGGCGCCAAACCCAAGGACCTCGTACTCGGACCAGGAAAAGATGGCAAAACGATCCGGCCGGAAGGACTCAAGTGCGCAGCTCTCAGGGAGGATCAGCGTGCCACGCTCACGGACTTGATCGGCGCCTGGGTCCACATCCTGCCTAATGACGCCGCTGCGAGCCGAATGGCTGCGCTCCAGGCACAAATCGACGAAACCTACTTCGCCTGGTACGGGCCGACGACCGACGGGAGCGCTGCTTACTTTCGAATCCAGGGGCCGACGCTTGTGATCGAGTATGCGCCGCAAAGGGGTACAAATCACATTCACACCATCATTCGCGACCCCAGCAACGACTACGGCAAGGAGTTGACGAAATCGTGAAGTGCGTTTCGGCTCAGGACTGCTGATGCGGTGTTTGTCCCTTCGTGCCAGTGGCACGCTCATCACGCAATCGGTCCGGCGGCAGAGTCGACCGCTACACAGGCCTGTCACTAGTCGATTCCAACAGCCGACTTTCTTGATCGATCTCCGTCGCCATATTTGGGATTCGCTCTGGCGCGCAGCAGCTTCTCAAGCTCGACGATTTCTTCTTGCAAACCCGCTCGGGCAGTTTCACCTTGATCAATGAACCTTTGAGCGGAGCAATGAATTTGCAGCAGTCGAATCCAGAGCTGGTAATCCGAGTCGCCGGTGCCATGGTCCCCAAATGTCTGAGCTCGTGGGCTGCCTGAGTCGAGGACAGGGTCGGTCACGCGGAGGGCCGACGCGTCGCGAGACGCGACGAGTGCTTTTGCCTCCCGCAAGAGAAGTGCCGAAAGCTGCTTCAGTCGCTTGTGATCCATTTGCCACCGGGTACATGGTGCCAACGAGAAACCGCAACCGACGAGCGGGCATTCGCGGAGTTGCGTCGGCTTACGTTGCCGCCTGCTCGATTTATTCGAGAGCTGCTTTTTGGTTCGCGATCGCTACGTCGGTTAATTCTCTGCGTTCGATGACAATCCCTGCCGGGGCCTCAACACCGAGGCGCACTCGATTTCCACGAATGACCAACAAGGTGATCACGACATTGCCG
The DNA here is from genome assembly GCA_035949535.1 of Planctomycetaceae bacterium. GTDB lineage: Bacteria > Planctomycetota > Planctomycetia > Planctomycetales > Planctomycetaceae > DASPSM01. Next base: position 10,069 of record DASZIA010000430.1, read on the forward strand.
TCGAGGTGAAGACATTCCATTGGCTTACGACTGAGAACAAGCACGAGCCCCTCCTTGGATTTGTGCGACAGGCTCCATCCGTAACGAGGATCCTGAGACCGGTCGTCTTGGAATCGCCGCATTACTGCTGAATCAACGCAACACTTCTTTCCAAAGTAGGCGAAATGGCTCCGTCACGACTCTCAGAACAATCAAGCAAATCGCCTGGATCCAATTCCACATTTTTTTTGCATCCGCAGTGGCTGAAAACGCCGCGCTAAGCCGGCTCGGACATCAGCCGCACATCGGGAATCGTGACGAGCAATTTGACGAACGACGAACGCGACAACGGCGGGTTATAGGGAACGAGAAAACTGCAATAGGAGGATCCCGCCTCCTCTGTGAACGGCTCGAATGTCTTGAAGACAAACGACTCGCTCAGGCCGTTAAGCAGTCTTTGTGCGTTGGCCTTGCTGTCGACCCGCACGTGACAGAAATCGCCGTTTGGTCGAATCCAGACCCGAAACGGCCTCATCGAATGCCTTTCTTGCGCAGCGACCCTGCATCGTCCCGGGACGAGGCCTTGCCGTTGCTTTGCGACGCGCCGCCCGATTTTTTCTTTCCCTGAGTCTTGGTGAGGGTCGCGTCTCCGTCGTGCGAGCGTCGGCGCTGCCGGACCGACCGGTAGGGCATGCCAACCTTGCGCTCATAGCGCTCCGCGCGGAGAAACCAGAATGCCAACCCGCCCGTGTTGTGGTAGGTGCCCGGCCGGCTGGTCGAACCGGAAACGGTGGCGCGGACGCCGAGCGACCCTTTGCGGCCGGTTTTTTTCCATCCGCGCGCCTCCATGACCATCCGCACGATCACGCCGACGACCTGCCGCAAGCGTTTTGTCCGTCGAGGGTGCTGCTTGGCCAGGAATTGGTCGACCGGCACGACCGCTTCGAGTTCGCGTACGACGCCGGCCAGGGCCGGACGATCGTGGTGGATTTCCGACTCCTCCATGCGCCGCTGGTGATCGGGGTCGTTGAAGAACTCGAGCACCTGATCGAAGGGCTGGCCCGCGTCGTTAAGAACGTCAGCAAACGTTCTCCCCTGTCGGTCTTCAAGAAAATCCTTCCGCGTAATCCGAACATCAGGCATCGTCAGCACTCCTCGATTTCGGGGACCGCCCACTTAGATTCCAATTGTTGGAAGTACAAGTTTTGTATCTGCAGTAATTGTATCTCAAGAACGACGAGCGGACAAGCCCAAGGCGGGAAACTGCGTAGTCGGCGCTCATCGGCCTGCGCGGCTGCGCTTTGACTTCGCGCCCAGGAATGCTATAGTCCGACCAGTGCTTCCACTCGGCCGTTGCCCCTTGGATCACTGACAGGTCCAAGGGTTCTTTCGGAATGCAACGCGCGTTTCTGGCGTTTGGTCCTGCGATTCTCTTGCCGTAGGACTCTCGAATGTCTTTTCGTGAACTCGGACTCTCCGAGCTCCTTCTCCGCGCCGTCGCCGCCGAAGGGTATGCGACCGCGACCCCCATTCAATGCCAGGCCATTCCCGTGTTGCTGGCGGGACGCGACCTGTTGGGCAGTGCCCAGACGGGCACGGGAAAAACAGCCGCGTTTGCACTTCCCGTTCTGCATCGATTGATGGACGCCGCGCCGGGTGCCCAAGGGCGTCGCCCGCGGATCCGCGCCCTGGTTCTCACACCGACCCGCGAGCTGGCTTCGCAGGTTGGCGACAACTTCCGCGCGTATGGACGCCATACCGATTTGCGCTTCGCAACGATTTACGGAGGAGTGGGACAAGGCACTCAGACTCGCGCGCTTCGCCAAGGCGTCGACGTGCTTGTCGCCACACCCGGACGACTCATCGACTTGATGGAGCAAGGCTTCGTCGATCTGAGCGGCGTCGAGGTATTCGTCCTCGACGAAGCCGATCGCATGCTTGACCTGGGGTTTCTCCCTCCAATCCGCCGGATTGTTGCCAAGCTTCCCGCGCGGCGGCAAACGATCTTGCTCTCCGCGACGATGCCGGAGCCGATCGTCACGCTGGCCAAATCACTGCTGCGCGACCCCGTCCGCGTCGACATCGAGCCCGTCACGGCCACGACGGATCTGATTGACCATTCGGTCCACCATGTCTCGCGGCACGAGAAACCCAAGAAGCTCGCAAAGCTCTTGGACGGGCACAGCGTCGAGCGGGCCCTCGTCTTCACGCGCACGAAACGGGGCGCCGATCGCGTCGTCAGGCAACTCTTTCTGTCAGGGGTGCGGGCCGAGGCGATTCACGGCAACAAATCGCAGTCGGCTCGCCAGCGGGCGCTCACAAATTTCAAATCGCGCCGCACGCGAGTGCTCGTCGCGACTGATATTGCGGCTCGCGGGATCGACGTCGAAGGCATTTCGCATGTCTTCAACTACGATCTTCCGAATGAGCCGGAAACGTACGTGCACCGCATCGGACGGACCGGACGAGCGGGCGCCTCGGGGGCCGCGGTGTCGTTGTGCGATTCCGACGAACGCCGGATGTTAAACGCGATTGAGCGATTGATTCGGCGGAAGCTGTCGGTCGTTGGATCGTTGTCGACTCCCTCGCAGCCGGAACATTCGACGCGAACCACCCGGCCCGCCGTGCAAAAGGCGGCGGCCGCGCCCCGCGAGGTTGACGCGGACGGTCGCGCTCCGCGACGATTGTCGGAGGCGAACACCGTTCCCCGCAATTTTGGCGGCCGGAATGCCGGTGCTCAGGCCACAAAGGATCAACGCCCATCGGGCAAAGCCGCGCGGAACAAATGGCGCTCGTCACGTCGACGCCGGCGAACGATTGGGCTCAAATCGAAAGGTGTGTGACTTATTGCCAAACAACGAAACACAGTTGCCAAACGCCAACGTGAAAATGACAAACGCCGCAAGGCCGAGGACAAACGCGCTAAGCGTGCCGAAAGGAAAGCGGCCCCCTTGGTGACGGAAAGTCCGGCCACGCAGGAGCCAGAGCAGTCGCCTTAGATGCAGTTCCTCAAGCGAAGGCCGCTTACAATCTCCGGCCCGTGAGGACAGCCTAAGAAGCCCGAGGGTGCGGGAGTTCCGTCTTCGCTTCACCGACGGGGGGCAGACGGGTCGGTGCCCGTCTGCGACCGTTTCAGGAGAGTTCTGATTCATTCCACCCTCGACCTGATGACGATCTTCGTCGGCCTGAACGACCACGAGTTCCGGACCGCACCGATCGAAATGTGGAGCGAAGTCTTCACGGCCTGGTCCGCGGCACACGGCCGAGTGGATGAAGAATCGAGCGAACAACTTCACGCCTACGAAGAGTTTCTGCGGGCTTCGATCTGGCATCTCAAGCAGCGGCGAGACACGCCTCGCGACGAGTTGTCGGACCGCAGGCGGGCCGTACACGCCGAAACGATTCTGACGGGTCTCTTCTCCCACGTGGCCCGCTTGATCGCCTTCGCAGAGCGCAAGGTCGCCGGCGGCAAGATGCCTCGCGGGACAGAATCCGCCGTCCTGGGGCGCGCGGAACTTGTGCGGCTGCTCGACGATGACACGGCGCTCCTGGACGAGGCGATCAACCGTCTGCGCGTACAACATCCAGCGGCCGAATAACTGTTCGCGCCCACCCGAGAGTCGTCCGCTGCCCTGACGACTTTGGGAATTCGCCGATAGAATAACCGCATGGGCGAGTTCACCTCCTCACCGTGTTTCGTCATCAAGGCGGTGAGTGTGACGGGAGTCGTTCTCTGGATTTGCCCCCCTCGACTCTCAGAGTATCGCAGCTTCGGCCCTCGCAAAGAGGCGGAGATGTTTTGCACCCGAGCCGACGCCCATTCCGCAATCGGTAAGCTGCCGCAAGCATTCGAGCACGCGAACTTTGCCTTTACTGTCGAAGAGGCTGAATGATCGCTGCTCGCGCTTTTTCGCGATCTGTCGCATTCGAGACGATTTGAACGGAATCTGCCGGTACGGGCGCTTGATGTTGCTATGCTGTATCGCATGCTCTACATCGTTAAGGCACTTTCAAACTCCGGCGTCATCACCTGGGTCACACCGTCTGAGATGGACGGTATCCGCTCGCTCTCGACTCGTTGCCGAGCCGACATCTTTCCAAACGCCGGCGACGCACGAGGCGCCATTGCGACGATGCCTCCGGTGTTCGAGGCGGCTGGAATCGAGTTTTCAATCGAGCGGGCCGACGGCGAGGCCTGGGACTGAGAGTCAACTCGGGCTGAGATTCAAACGGGCCTGAGTCTGACGCCCTAGGTCGAACGACGCGGACACACCCGACGTCATCGCCCGCGTTGAGGCGGCTCGAACGTTTTTTCAAAGAGCAGCAGCTCGAGGTGCCGGGGATCGTCGCCACGATTTCTCCAGCGGTATTTTTCGTAATACCGGATGGCTCGCTCGTTCGAGGGGCTCACATTGAGGTGAGCCCGGTCGAGGCCCAATTTCGCGTGAAACGCACAAAGGTACTCGTCGAGCCGCTCGCTGGCGCCGCTGCCGCGGGCGTCGGGAACGAGGTAGCACAGGTTGACGTAGCCGATCTGGGAGTTCTCACATGACCGACCAAGTTCTAACTGTCCGATGATTTGGGTGCCCCGCCACAAATGGACGCAGCTTCCCGACAGTTCGCGCATTCTTCTCTGAAGCCAATCGACATAGCCCTGGTCGGTGTTGTTGTCCGCGTAAAACCTGGCGGAAGAACCGAAGCTGCAAACATAGGAATCGAGGCGAAACCGCACGCACAATTCGGCGTGTTCGCGAAGATCGATCGGCGCAAAATAAAGCGGCTCGTCTCGGGCCCAGCTCTCAGTGGAACGCGTCAAGAGGCACCAACCTCATCCAAATAAAAAAAGCCGACGAATCTCGCCGGCTTTCTGGTCGACTTGGCTCGATGAGCTTAGATCGCCCTGACGTTTTCGGCACGCGGGCCTTTCGGTCCGCGGCCTTCGGTGTACGAAACCTTCTGCCCCTCGCGGAGCCCCTCGTAGCCCGATCCGTCGACGTTGGAGGAATGAAAGAACAAATCTGTGCCGTTTTCGGTCGTGATAAACCCGAAGCCTTTGTCCGTCTTTTTCTTGATCGTGCCCTGGGGCATTCTATCCAAGTCCTTTAACAAGAGTTTGCGGTGTTGCCCCCGACGCTCGGGGTCATCCACCGCAC
>DASZIA010000431.1:0-32876 GCA_035949535.1 Planctomycetaceae bacterium
TGTCCTGTGTCCCGGCGGGGCGTACGATCGCTCGCCTTGCGGCACCGGGACCAGCGCCAAGATCGCCTGTCTCGCGGCCGACGGGCTGCTGAAACCGGGCGAATCCTGGCGTCAGGAGAGTATTTTGGGGAGCGTCTTCACGGCCTCGTACCGGACCGAAGGGAATCAGACGATCCCGAAAATCTGCGGTCAGGCATTCGTGACCGCCGAGGCGACGTTGCTCATCGACGATGCAGATCCCCTGGCGTGGGGTTGCCCGTCATGACATCGTCCGTCATGACCTCGGCCGCCGTGCCCCCGTCGGCCACACGGTCCGATCGCGTGGTCGTGGTCGGCGGAGGCGTGATCGGGGCATCGTGCGCGTATTTTCTGCGACAGGCCGGAAAGGCGGTGACGCTGATCGACTCCGGTCAGTTCGGCAAAGGCTGCTCGCATGGCAATTGCGGCTACGTCTGCCCAAGCCACGTTTTGCCGCTGGCCGGTCCCGGTGCGTTTCGCTCGGCGCTCAAGACGCTGTTTCGGAAGAACTCGCCTCTGAAGGTGCGCTGGCGCCTCGATCCGGCGCTGTGGAGCTGGTTCTGGCAGTTTTCACGCCGATGCAACCAGCGCGATGCACTCGCCGCGGGGCGCGCGATCCAGCAGCTTCTGGCTTCTTCGCGCGCGCTCTATGACGAACTCTTCCAGTCCACGCTGACGGACGTGGAGTGGGACCCTGCCGGGCTGCTGTTCGTGTTCCTGACGCCATCCGCCATGGAGCACTACGCCCAAACCGATCGACTGCTGCAAAGCGAGTTTGGTCTTTGCGCAGCCCGATTGGAGGGGGACGCGCTCTGGGAATTCGAGCCGGCACTCAAGCCGTCCGTTGCCGGCGCCTGGCGGTACGCGTCGGACGGACAACTGCGCCCCGATAAACTGATGTCGGCCTGGCGACGCACGCTCGAGTCGATCGGCGTCGAGATCCGCGAGCAATGCGCGCTGCGAGATCTGGCGATTGATCGACGCATGGTCCGCCGACTCATTACGGATCAGGGGGAAATCACCGCCGATCAGGCCGTCATCGCGACCGGAGCTTGGACCGCGCAGTGGCGCCGCAGGCTACGATGCTCGATCCCCATTCAACCGGGCAAAGGCTATTCGTTGACCATGCCTCGGCCGGCGCTTTGCCCGCGCAGCCCAATGATTTTTGAGGAGCATCGTGTGGCCATCTCGCCGATGCAAACGGGTTACCGAGTTGGGTCGACGATGGAATTTGCGGGCTACGACACGAGCCTGAACCCAGCCCGCTTGCGGCTCCTGCGAGAAAGCGCCGACTTATATTTGAGGGAGCCACTCTCAGGAGCGGCGCTCGAAGAGTGGTGGGGCTGGCGGCCGATGACACCCGATGGCCTGCCTTTCATTGGATGCTCGCCGGCCTTCGACAACGTCTATCTGGCGGCTGGGCACGGGATGCTCGGGGTGTCGATGGCGCCGGCAACGGGCAAACTGGTCGCCGAGCTCCTGACAGGCCAACCGGCACACATTGATCCCGTCCCCTACGCCGTCTCCCGCGCGATGTAATACCGCACAGCGATCGATGACCGCGGGCAATTGGCGGAATGTCGCCGGGGTGCCCCTCACCCCCGACCCCTCTCCCGCGAGGGGAGAGGGGGGAAGAGTGTGAGCATTGGCGCGTTTCAACGAGAAGGCAATGCACGCAAATCTTCTCCCCTCTCCCCTTGCGGGAGAGGGGCCGGGGGTGAGGGGGCCGCACAGTTCGGCGTCCCAGAATCGCGCACGTTGATTTTGAAGCGTCACTTCTCGTCTCGCGGCACGTCAAACACGCAACCAGCCGATGTCTCACACAGGATGACGTCATAGCTCTCGAGCATCGGCATGGCGAGGGCTTCGAGTTCGTTCTTCCAAAGGTCTCCCTCGTAGAAGGCCTTTTTCAGTCGATCGCGCTCCTCGAGCGAAGGGAAGCTGCGCAGCCAGACGAATTTGTTGGGATTCTCGACGTCGATCAAAGGCCCCAGAACCTTCATTCCGTGCGCGCGAAGTGCGGGCACAGCTCGCGATTCAAAGAGCCTGATAAACTCCTCGCGTCGGCCTGGTATGATTCTGTAGCTTCGCACCTCGACGATCATGGGAAAGCTCCGAAGCAAATTGCGACAACTCAATGGGGGCTGCCGGGATCGTAATCCGACCCATCTGCGCTAACAAGAAGCGGCCCGCCAGGTCGAGGTGTGGCGAACGGTCGGGCTGGGCTTTAGGTCGACCGCCGCTGTCCATCAATCTTGGCACAGGCGGCCCGACACGACAGCGATTGTCGCCAAGAGTTCCGAGGGCTCGATGGGCTTGGCGACGTGCTGGATGTATCCCGCCCGCAAAGCTCGAGTCCGGTCTTCTGATCGGGCGAAGGCGGTGAGGGCAATGGCGGGCACGGTTGCACAGACATGGTCCGACTTGCGCAGCTTGCGCAGGAACTCATAGCCATCGACATCCGGCATGCCCACGTCGCTGATCACGACGTTGGGGCTGTAATGCGCGACTAACTCGAGTGCTTGCCTCGCGCAATCCGCAGTGACGACCTCTGCTCCGCACTCTTCGAGTAGCCGTTTGACGAGCCTTCGTGCGTCTGGTTCGTCGTCGACAAACAGAATTTTCAATCCGGAAAGGTCTGTTAAGTCCGCTGTGATCGGAACGGCACTGGGCGCAATGGGATGCACGCGCGTCGCCGCAAGCCTTCGCTTGAGCACCAAGAGCGGAAGCGCCACGACGAACTCCGCCCCCTGCCCTTCCCCGGCGCTCGTTGCGCGAATGGTCCCACCATGCATTTCGACGATCTCCTTGGCAATCGCCAGGCCGATTCCCAAGCCAGCGTGCTTGCGCGATGACGAGGCATCCGCCTGTCGAAATCGCTCGAAGAGATGCGGCAGAAATGCGGGATCAATGCCTTCTCCGGTGTCGGAAACCGAGATCTCAACGTGTGAATTGGCCCTTTCGATGCGGACCTGAATTGTGCCCTGCTTCGGAGTAAATTTGACCGCGTTTGACATCACGTTCCACACGACTTGTTGCAAGCGCGCGGGATCGCCCGAAATCGGTCCCGCCAGCGGATCGAGCCGCTTGTCGATCCGAATGTCCTTGGCGGCGGCCGAGGGCCGGATGGTCTCGATGGCCGCCTCGACGAATGACGCCGGCTCAATCTGCTGCACATCGAGCCTGAGTTTTCCGGAGATAATGCGGCTCATGTCAAGGAGATCCTCGATGAGCTGCTTTTGGGTGCGGGCGTTTCGCTCGATGACGCGGCCGGCGTCTTTCAGCTCTTCGGCACTCATCGTGCCCAGGCCCATCATTTGAGCCCAGCCAAGAATCGCATTCAGCGGAGTTCGCAGCTCGTGCGACAAGGTCGCCAGAAACTCGTCCTTCAGCCGATTAATTCGCTGCGCGTCCTCGCGCGCGACCCGCTCCGCCTCCAAGAGCTGTTCCCTCTCGCGCTCGATCCGCTTTTTGTCGGTGATGTCTCTGGCGATTTTAGACGCGCCGACAATCGTTCCGGTCGAGTCGCGAACCGGCGAGACGCTGAGGGAAATTTCGACGCGCCTGCCGTCCTTGGTCAGACGCTGGGTTTCGAAGTGATCGATCTTCCCGCCGTTTCTCAGGCGACTCAAAATCGTCGCTTCTTCCTGGTGTCGCTCGGGCGGCACAATGAGCAGGATCGATTGGCCGATCGCCTCTTCGGCCGTATAGCCGAAAAGGGCTCGCGCCCCGGCATTCCAAGAAGTGATGATTCCGTCGAGAGTCTTGCTGACGATCGCATCGTCGGACGATTCGACAATCGCGCTCAGACGTCCCTCGAGGATGGCGCTCGCTTGGCGCGCCTCGATTTCCCTTGGGAGGTACGCGTTGGGATCCTGGGGATCCGTCTGCCGCCGCTCATCGCTGGGCTTCAGCTCATCCACCCTGGCCAGCTTCCCGCGCTCGCGCGCGATCTCGAGCTCGTGGGCTTTCTTCTCGGTGATGTTGTGGCGTTCGGCATAGATGAACACGACTTTGCCGTCCTATCCAGCAACGGTGTGAGCGAGGCCAATCCGCGACGGAGGTCGCGTGTGCCGACTGGCACGTATGTAATCTGTTAGCTCCCGCACGCAAAAAACATGCCTAGCAATTGTGCAATCGGGTGCGCGCAGGAATCTTCGAGTTGGTCAAGCGTGCGCCGGAATGGTCATAATACAACCAATCGGTCAGGCCGAAGAATAACGCGATCGACTGCTGAGCGTCTGTGTCATCCGCCTTGATTGCAGCAGGCCGGTCAGGTGCATCATGACGAAGAGTGGAACGAGATAGGCCGGAATCAGCAAGAGCGGCATTTGGGCCATCGGTGCAATCGAAATCTCGCCCGCGGCTCCCGTCGCCAGAACTTGATTGAGCGCCCCGTCGGACACGGCCACAATCAGATCCAGGATGCCCAGCAGGTTCCAGACGACAAACAGCCTGCTTGTCGCGAGCGAAGGCCGGCGAAGAAGAGCAAGTGCGAGCCAAGGCGCGGTCAATCCAATGGCCATATCTCCCAGGCCGGCTGGCCACGCAAACGTGCCGGGCAGCACACGATGCACGTACAGGGCGATAAACCCAAATCCGGCAAACCTCCAGGCCTGGATTGCTGTCAGAAGGGGCAGGTCAGCGGCCATCAGAAAATCGCGGAACCGTTGTGACAGCCAAAACGCGATGAGAAACAAAATCAGGGGAACCGCGAATCCAAGTGCAATCGGGTAGGGCGGCATTCCCGGCGGGACGACGAAGTCGCCGCGACTGCCAAAGAAGACGACAGCCCCCAGCCAGACCGCAAGCGTCACGCCTACGAATGCCTTCACTGCCGCGAGACTACCCGGCGCCGGCTCGCCGGGGTTGAGCCTGCTCGGGTCGCGCACGGCCTGGCGCCTTTGCCCGCCCCCTTCGCCATCCGCTTCCGATTGATTTCCAAACTGATTGCGTAACTGAGTCTGACGCGTCCCGTATGACATCGGACACCTTCCTTTCTCAGTAAGTTGTATATACAACCACATCTCGAAAAAAATTTATGGGCTCGGCTCGGCTGCCAGCCTTCGGGACGTCGCACCCACCGCGGCAACGCCGTCCGATCCCAGAAGCTCCGCGGCCCGATGCTGTCCTCGCTCCCACGCCGGGATCGCCTTTTCCAGGAGCTTCGCTCCTCGCGCCGTCAGGCGGAACGGCTGCATCCGGCCGTCCTCCCCCGGAACGACTTCCAGCCAACCCTTGGCTCGCATTCGGTCGACGTTGCGACTCAGCGTCGATGCGTCCATCTGCAGGATCTCGCACAGTTTTGTCGGTTGGGCCAGACGGAGTTTGGCGGTCGCAACCAGTACATTCAACTGGCTGATCTTGAGCCCCAGCGGTCGCAGCGCCTCGTCGTACACGTTGGTGATCACACGATTCAGCTGCCGCACTCGCAGGGCGATGCAATTCCGAGCAATGTCATCGATTGCCTGATTGTGTTTGTCGTCCACGGCTCAACCTCCCACAGTAATTGTATATACAAGTAACTGGCCGGTCAACCCTCTGCCGGGACATTTTTTTGCGGAATGCCAGCGGCTCGGCTCGGACGCTTGGTTCATCCTTAAGGTCCTGGTATCGGCCCGCTCCGCGCGCTCAGCGTCTGGACCTGGCGGCTGCTTTGGTTTCGCCGGCCTGTCTGAGCGCCGGTCTAGCTCGCGGGGTCCGGAGCGGCCTCGGCAAGATTAAAAGTGAACCCAAACGGGTCCCTGATGTAGCAGCGCGGTAGAGCCGGATCCTCCTCGATGATCGTGCAACCGGCTGCCAGCAGTTTGCGTTTCGCCGCTTCGAAGTCGGGAGCAAGCAGCTCGAAGACGGGAGGATGTTGCTTCCCTTTTTCGATATACAGTCGGAAGGCCCCGGTCTCGAAGCCGACCATTGTCGCGTCTTGATAGGCGATCGGCAGGCCGAGCACCGACCCATAAAACGAAACCGCGTCGGACCACTGGTCCGTGCGAAGGATGACTTCGCGCGTGGATTGAAAAGGGCCGCTCATAGGAGTTCTGCCTGAAGTTGGTCACCGAGTCGTTTCATGCCGCCCACAAGGTGCCAATATTAGCGTAACGCGACGGCCAATGGGTCAATGGTTCGCGCCCTTGGGCCCTCCGGATGGCTCAACAGGAGGTCCAAGAGCCGACAGTCGCCGCAGAATCTTTGCCCTGATTTCGATCATTGCGAGTACAATCGGCGGACGACTCAATCGCCTCAAGCTCGTGAGTCCATCTCCCCACTGAGTGACGATGAAGGTCGTTTGCCCCAATTGTTTCGCAGATGTGCCACGACCGGACGACGCCTCTGCGGACTCCCAGTGTCCCTCGTGCGGCTGCCCGCTACGATTCGATCGCGAGGCCGCCCTCACGGTGGTCTCATCGCTCGAAGGTGGCCATCGGAGCAACGCCGACCTTGCTTCAGGACCGCGGCAGATCGGCCGCTTCCAGCTGATTGATCGGATCGGTCGCGGCGGGTTCGGGTCGGTTTATCGTTCGTTCGATTCCGAACTCAAGCGGTTCGTGGCAGTCAAGATCCCGCGTGCCGACAAATTCGAATCGCCGGCGCAGATCGAGCGCTTTGCGCGCGAGGCGCGCAACGCTTCGCACCTGCAACATCCGGGGATCGTGTCGATCTTTGACATCGGCATCGATGAGGGGATCACGTACATCGTCTCCGAATACGTCGAGGGCAAGTCACTCGACATTCTGTTGGCGCAGCGACGGTTTTCGTTCATCGAAACTGTCGAGTTGATCGCCAAAGTGGCGGACTCGCTCGACCACGCCCACCAGCGCGGGGTCATCCATCGGGACGTCAAGCCGTCGAACATCATGATCGACCAACGAGGCGAACCGCGAATTCTCGATTTCGGCCTCGCCCTCCGGGCGCAAACGGACGTCACGCTGACCATAGACGGCCAGATTCTGGGGACGCCCGCCTACCTGAGCCCGGAACAAGCGCTCGGCAAGCCTCACGACGTCGATCATCGATGCGACATCTATGGCCTCGGCGTCGTCCTGTTCGAGATGTTGACCGGCGAGCGGCCGTTTCACGGCAACCTTCAGATGGTCATCCACCAGGCGGCAACCGAAGATCCGCGCAATCCGCGCAGCCTGAACAACTTCATTCCGACCGACCTCGAAACGATCTGCTTGCGGGCGATCGAGAAAGAGCCCCATCGCCGCTACCAGAGCGCTCGGGAAATGGCGGACGATCTTCGCCGGTGGCGTCGCTCGGAACCGATCCAAGCCCGACGCACGACGTTGTTTGGCCGCGCAATTCGTTGGTGCCGCCGGAACAGGGCTTTGGCAACAAGCCTAGGCGTGCTGTTAGTGATCCTGACTCTGACGGCCGCCGGCACGACATGGGCAGCCCTTTCGTTCAGATCGCTCGGCCAGCGAGAGCGCGAGGCCCGAGAAGCCGCGGAGCGCAACCTCGAAGCGGCTCATCGTGCGGTCGACGAGTACTACACCACAGTCAGCGAAAGCCGATTGCTCGACGAGCCGGGACTGCAGCCGCTGCGCCGGGATTTGTTGTCGACGGCGATCCAATATTACGAGAAGTTTCTGGCCCACAACCGGGACAACTCGCAGCTCTTGGCCGAGGTGGGGGCGACGCATCTCCGTCTCGCGAAGCTGTATTTCATCAATGGCCAGCCCGACCTGGGAGTGGACAGCCTGGAAAAGGGACTTGATCTCCTTGATGACCTCAGGGCGCGGAATCCGTCTTTAGACGAACTCCAGCCGTTGGCCGTCGGACTGTACCGCTATCCACGGTACCTGCTGCGAAAACCGATGCCGGCCGCCGATCCGCCGCGCATGAAGCGTCTGGTGAACCGCGAGGTCGAATTCTGGGAAGGTCTCGCGAAAATCTACCCGCAAGTCGACGCCTTTCGATTCGATTTAGCCGGCAACGTTTACACCCTGTCGGCCCTCGAACGCAGCGCCGGCGACTTGGATCGCTCTGTCAAGACGGCGCAACGCTCGATCGATCTCTTCACGGCCCTCGTGGAGCAGAATTCCAGTCGGCAGGATTACCGTCGCGAAGCGTCGTACGTGCTTGGAGCCGTCGGAATTACGCACATCCTGCGGGGTGACCTCACAACCGGAATCACCTGGCAGGAGCGCGCTCTCACGCTTGATCCCAATAACACGCGTCCGCTCAATACGATCGCCTGGAACCTTGCGACCTACCCGGATCCGAAGCAGCGTAACTTGCCAAAAGCCATTGAAGTCGCGAAGAAGGCCGTCGCGGCAGAACCACGGAACTCGAATTATTGGAACACGCTCGGCGTAGCCTACTATCGTGCAGGCCAATATGCGGAGGCCCTCCCGGCATTCGATAAGTCCATGATGTTAAGCCATGGCGGCGACGGATTTGACTGGTTTTATGTAGCAATGGCGCATTGGAAGCTCCATAATCCTGAGAAAGCGATCGACTATCTACACAAAGCTCAGGACTGGAAACGGACCGAGCACGTAGCAGCCAAGGACTTATTGGGAATCGACGAAGAGGCACAACAACTGATCGTTACGAGCACATCGCAGAAAACGCATCCGTGACAGTGTGGGGAATTGAGACGTCAGCTACTTAGATAGACAACCTCTGGAAGGGCCCACGACATGGCGAAGCGCAAAAAAAGCTCCAAGAAGTCCGCAGCCGCTCCTACTCCTCACGTGATTACCGTTACAGTCCCGAAGGAGTGGGAAGCCTACGACAAGGCCATCATCCAAGGGATTATTGAAGCCACTTTGGGCAAGGGACCAAAGTTCGGTATTACCAAAGTCATCGTGCAGGCTGCGGCCGCTCCGGGCGAAGCCGCCGTTCCCGCGTCCGGGGCGCCCGTTTGGGACAAGCTCTGCTGAGCGCCGATGACGATTGCATTCGTCCCCGCGTCCATACTCCAAGGATCGCGGCGATTCGAGGTGCTCGAACCCCTGGTCGAGCGCGCCTTGAGTCCTGACCGCGTCCTTTTGCTGCACCCGCCCAGCGGAAAATGGGTCATCGTGCGCGCCGAAAGCCTGGCTGGCGTCCGCATGCTGCTGGCCGCCTGCGCCGCTGGGCAGCTTGACAGCGCGGATGAGACGGAGATCTGGCCGCTCGTCACCGATCTGCTGAAAGGCGGGCTGATTCGGGAGCGAAGGACGGTACCCGCCACGCCTTCGGGCTGCGGTCGCGGCGCTCGTCGAAGAGTGAATTTGCTAATCCTGAAGATGGTGGGATTTTGCGATTTGGCCTGCCGCTATTGCTACGACTTTCGTTCGGAGACGTACTCCCTGCGAATGTTGGAGGAAACCGCCAGGCAGGCGATCCGCCAGGCACTCGGCTGCGCGGGGCCGCAGCTGCAGATCTTGTTTCACGGAGGCGAGCCGCTCTTGGCCTTCGACACAATTCGGCAGCTTGTTCCGTTTGCCAAGACAGAAGCTGCCAGTTGCGACCGGCAAGTGACGTTTGCCGTACAGACGAACGGTCTGCACTTTTCTCCGGAAGTCCTCGAGTTCTTGCTCGCCGAGCACTTCACGATTGGCATTTCCATCGACGGTACGAGTCAGGTCAACGATAGCGAGCGCGTCGATCATCGCGGGCGGGGACGGCTTGCCGATATTGAAGATACGTTGAAGCGCCATCCGCGCCTGACGGCCGTCGCCGGAGTGCTGACGACGGTCACCAACCGCAATGCCGACCGCTTGCTCGAGACGGCCGAGTATGTGGCTCAATTGGGAATCGGACGTTGGGACACGACACTGTTCCAGCCTTTGGGTCGCGCTGCGGGGCGGTCGGCCGAATTTGTGCCCGAGACAGCGGCGGTGATTGAGTCGTATCTCGCGCTCTTCGATGCCGTGGAAGCGGGGCGGTTTAAGCAGATGTCGATCGGACCGGTCCTGCGATACGTCCGAAATGTGCTTTCCGATGAGCGTCGCAGCATGTGCTTGTGCGACGGCTGCGGGGCAGGTGCAGAACTCGTCGTGGTTAACGTCGATGGAACGATCCAAGCTTGCGACTCGATCGGAGACGCGAGCCTGAATTTGGGCAAGATCGATTCGATGACCGTCGATCGGGCGCTCGACGTGCCCGTGGCGCAGCGCATTCGAGGCAGGTGCACCGACGTCCTTTCACCGTGTCAAACTTGCGACTGGCGGCACTTTTGCGGCGGAACTTGCCTCGCGCGCGGCGGGTTGGACACGGTCGATCATCAGGAATGCGAAATCGCCTTGGCGATCTTTCCCGAGATCTTCAGACGTCTCGCAATCTCGAACCGATTGAGACGGTATGTCGAACGCTGTGCGTGACTCGTTGCGCCGATTTCTTGAGGGAATTCCGCCGACGAATTCTCAAACGTTGCTCGTCGACGCCATTCAGAAATGGTCCGAGACGACTGAGTGGCAGTCCCTAATCTCGAGGCTGTCGCCGGCCAGGCAGATTCGCGCCCTGCTCGCATTGGGAAGCGAGGCCTACGAATCCGACTTGGGCAACCTGCGCTCGAACTTGCTCTTCAATACACGCTCGATCGGAGATTACCTGGCGACGTCGACATCGAGCGATTGGCTCGAGCAAAACGCTCAGTTTCTCTTCGTCAGTCTCCTCGACCCGCTCATGCTGAACGACGACACGCGGCGGCTCGCGGCCTTTGCGCGTTCAGAGCTGACCGGAGCGGAACGACTGCCGGCCGCTCTTGATCGCGGTCGGGGCGTTCTCCTGGTGAGCTGTCATCAAACCCACGCTGGTTTTTGTCTGCGTCATCCGCAGTTCTGTTACCAGACTTTCACCGCAGTCAGTCACGACATCAGTGACGCCAATCGCGGGGACTACCCCAACTATTCGGCGTACGGCAATCGGGTCGAATTTGCGCCGACGACTGCGGCAGGAGCTCGCCGCATGCTCGCCAGACTGAAATCGAACGGTGCGGTGGCTTTATACAACGATTTTCGGTTTCCTGAGTCGCCGGGAATTCCGAGCCTGCTTTTCGGTCGGCCTGTCTTCAGTTCGAAATCGCTGATCAACTTCATCCTGAGGACACGGGCTTGTGTCCTGCCTTTCACGGTCGTTCGGGTTCCTCCCTTTGAAGACGAGCACCTGAAGGTTGAGCTCCTTCCCGAGCTGCCGTTTGACGATCTGGGCGAAGGCGAGCGGGACTCCGTCATGGCCGCGATGCGGCTCGGTTTGGCGACGGAATGCTTGATCCGTCGCTATCCGATCCAATGGCGCCTTTGGACGTCCCTGGAATACCGCTGGAACGAAGGCCAATCGGCCTGGTCGGAGCTGGGGCGCGTGTTCGGTTCCGAGGCGAGTCCGCGAGCCAGTTCGTTGGCCGGGTCGTCCGCATGAGGTACGATTGGAACCTGCCGCATTCGCGATCGTCGACTCAATAACTCTGGAAGTTTGTGGCTCAGCCGGGCCGTGATTTCCTTCGATAATCTCTCCATGGCGGATAAATCCAAAAACGCCGATTGGCATCTGGGCCTTGGCGGCGCGGCCTGCGGAGTTGCCGTCGGGTATTTCGGCTTCTTCCTCCTGACTCGACAGGGTTTTTACGGGCTGGTTCTACCCGGCGCCCTGTTGGGACTCAGTTGCGGAGCCCTTTCAGGCGGTAAATCAAACGGCCTTGGTGTCGTCTGTGGCTTGCTCGGCGTCATCGCGGGAATCTTCACGGAATGGCGCTTCGCCCCGTTTATCAAAGACCCGAGTCTCGGCTACTTCATCACGCACCTGGCGAGTCTCGAATCGATCACCCTCATCGAGATCGCGGGGGGTGGGATTTTCGGTTTCTGGTTCGGCCGAGGTCGGGAAGGCGGAGTTTGGCCACGTCGAACGACAACGGGAGTAGCTCCAGTGCCACACAACATGAGCGAAATGAGGGCCACGGCAAACGAGCACATCCGGCGAGACATGGAAGCCGGACGGAAATGGGTCTGCCGATGTCAGGATTGCCACGAGATCCGTTCGCTGATCGGCGTCGACAAAACGCTCGACGTGCGGCCGCTCGTCCGAAAAATCCTGCGGCTCGAGGAGCAGCTCGAACGAATGCCGGACGGCCCCGACATGCAGGTTGTTCTCGACGAGTATCTCAAGGCCTACGACGAACTCGCTGAGGTGATGGCCCGATAACGGTCACTCGGCGGAGGCCGGAGTCGGCTCGGATCGCCATTTCATGATTCGAACGAATCTCTTGGCTGACCGACTCGTCGGATCGTCTAGCACGCAGGCCATCAGGCGGCCATCCGAAGAGAACGAGATTCGTTCCGGATGCGCCGGAGAAAAATCGACGTTGATCATCGGCTGAAACAGATCCACGTCGCTCGACGCGTGCCACAATGTGAGCACACCTCCCTGTTCGGAGGATGCGAGTGTGCGGCCGTTCACGGAGCTTGCCAGGCGGATGAGCGGCCGATGGGCCCCCTCGAGATTAAATTTGAGTCGCCATCCGACGGTGCTCCAGACCTTGATCAACCGATCGTCGCTTGCGGTGGCGACCCACTTAGCCAGAGGGTCAAACACAATGCAATTGATCGAGCTACTGTGGCCGGGAAGCTCGGCGATCTTCTGCTGAGTTCCGAGATTCCAGACCATGACCACGTTTGCGGGACCGCTGGCGAAGAGCCACTGGCCGTCGGGAGAAAAGGCGGCGCAATTACACTCTCGAGCTCGGATCTGTTCGAGCCGTTTGCCCGATCGAGAATCGATCACGTACAGGTCGTCGTGCTTTTCGCTGTTGTAGCGGTCGATCGCCGCCACCAGTCGGCCATCGGGCGATAGGGCAATCCGATAGACGTTGAAGGCAGAACCGAGCTTCCATTCGGATTGCCGGCCGCCGTCGCGCAGATCGTAAAGACGAACCACGCCGTTCATCGTCCCGGCGGCAAGCGTCGAGCCGTCGCGCGACGCGGCGAGGCAGAGGATCTTCTTGTCGGTCTTCCCAAGCTCGCGAATGCGAATTTGCGACTCCGGATTCCAGAGCGAGATCTCGGAGCCGCCGCACACTGCGATCTGATTGCTTTCCGGAATGAACTGGATGTCCTCGACTTCAAGCGACGGCTCGCAAAGGTCCTTGAAGTCCGACCCGCTGCGGAGACTCCAGGCGACCACAGATCCGTCGCTCCCAGCCGTGATCAGCTCATGGGACTTCTGAGACACGGCAAATGAGTAAATGTGGTCCCGATGTGCTCCCCAGGCCCGATACGGCGTCTCGGATTGCGCAGCCGAGCCGGAGGGAGATTTGTCGACACCCGCGGGACAGACCCGCACTGTGCCGACATTGTCGCCGGCAACGATCGAGGAACCCGCGGGCAGGAAAGCCACCCGTTCGGCCTGGTCCAGCAGGTAGATTTTGTTCGCGAGCTCCCAGGAGGGAACTCGCCAAATCCGGATGTCGTGTTCGCTCGTGCTGCCTGCGAACAATCCACCGTCGCTGGAGAAATCGATGGAAAGCACCGGCGAGCCCCCCACGGGCACGCGGCGCACAATCGTATGCGTATCGAGGTCCCACACGATTATGTCGCGGTCATGGCCGGCCGAGGCCACCCACTTGCCACCCGGGTGAAGCGCGATCGAGCCCGCGGTATCACCGTGCCCTTTGAGCTCGCCCTCGAGCCGCCCGGTAGCCGCGTCCCAGAGGCGGATCACAGTGTCCCGACCCGCCGAGATCAACGTTCGCCCCTCCCGAGCGTAGAGCACATTGAACACCTGGAACGGGTGGGCCTTGATCGAGCGGAGATGTCGAGCCTTTGGCTGCTTCCAATCGATAGCCCAGAGTGCGATCGTCCCATCGTCGCCGGCCGATGCCAACCTATTGCCGTCGGGCGAAAAAGCCAGACCGTTCACTTCGCCCTGGTGCGCATCGAGCGAAAACAGCAGCTTCGATGACTCCGAATCGTAGAACGCAATGATCCCCTCTTTGCCCGCGGTCGCCAGGTAGCGTTCGTCGGGCGAAAGGCAGACGAAATAGACCGCCTGAGTTGCGTGGGCGATCAGCCGGTGCGTCACATGCCCGCGGCGCGACAGAAAGTCCCATTCGCCCCCTTGATAGGTGTCGGCCCGATCGCGCGGCCGATGACGCTCGAGCAGACTCATCAGGCGTCGCATGTCGCCAGACTGCAATGCTGTCCCGGCCTGTTGCATGTCGGAGACGTACAAGAGCTCGTCGGCCTTTGCCCGTTCACGTTCGGCCGCGAGTTGCAGTTGACGAGCGTGCGCCGCCGCGGCGTCTTTGTCCTCCGCCGCCTTGAGCAACTGAGCGTTCGCTCCCTCGAGGCTTTCGTTCAAGCGGTTCAATCGCACGTTTGCCGCCGTCACCGTCAGGACCCAAGCGCAGAACATCAAGGCGACCAGCAGGCCCGAGGCCGCCCGAAGCGGAGAGCGGCGCGACCACAGCCAGGCGCGTTCCCAGGGCCCGACGCTGCGCGCGGTGATCGGCTCGCGCTTCAGGAAATGTTGCAGATCCTCGCGCAGCAAGTCCGCCGTCGCGTACCGACGATCTGGCTCCTTGGCGAGGCACTTGAGACAAATCAGCTCGAGGTCACGCGGCACGTCCGGCCGGATGCGGCGGATCGGGGTCGGCTCGTCGGTTAGCACGCGTCGCAAGATGTCGAATCGCGAGCCTCCGGGAATTGGAGGGGTCCCGGTCAGCATTTCGTAAAGGATGGCGCCCAATCCGTACACGTCGGTCTTGGGGCTCGTTTCCGAGTCTTTTCCCGTTGCTTGCTCAGGCGCCATGTAGGCAGCCGTCCCCACGACAGCATCGGTCTGCGTGGCCGTTCGGCCGTCGTCTTCGTCGAAGACCTTGCAGATGCCGAAATCGCAGAGCTTGGGCGTGAACGGAAAAGACGCGGGCATTCGGGCGCTCTGAGGCAGGCTCGTCTCGTCGGCACGGCTCGCGGCGTCGTTGTCGTTGCCCGCGCCGCCACTTCTGAGCGGTTTGAGCAGGACGTTCGCGGGTTTGACGTCGCGGTGCAGAATTGCATGCTGATGAGCGTGCGCGAGAGCCTTGGCCAGCTCCATTGCCACCCAGGCAGCGGCGTCCGGCTTGATCTTTTGACGGTGGTCGCGGAGCCAGGCAGCAAGCGACGGTCCGTCGCAAAGCTCTTGGACGATGTAACAAAATGTGCCGTCGAAGCCCGCCTCGAGGACCCGAACAATGTTCGGGTGATCGAGCCGCGCCACTGCTTGCGCCTCATCAACGAAACGTTGACGCAACGATTTGGAAAGCAGCAGGTCGGGCCGCGGGATCTTGAGCGCGATCGGACGATTCAAAGCCGGATCGCGCGCCAGATACACAATCCCGTGGCCGCCGCGCCCCAGCTCGCGAAAGACCTCAAACCGTTCAAGCCGGTGCGGATTGCCGTCGGCTCGACCGCCTTTGTCATCGAGCGGTTGAGGCATCCCGCTGAAGAAAGCCTCCGGCGTCTGCTGTTGCCGATACCGGCGAACGCGGTCGACCAAGTCCAGGCATTTTGTTGCTGGGCTCGCCCTTTCACGAGGGCCCGCGGTCGACGCGACCATTTCTTGCGGGAGACCTTCCGCCGCGTTGCCGGGCCTGGGGAATTCGATTGGTAAGCCCGCAAGCGCCTCCTTGACCGTGGAATCGATCTCCAACGAATCACTCACGGTCCGCTCGTGGTTGATCGGCGAAAAGCCCAATTCGTGCAGCAGTCGCGCGAATGCACGCAACCAAAGTTCGCGGCACTCCTCGATCGAGCGATTCAGAGTCCCGCTGACCCGCTCGAGAGGTTTTCTTTCGAGGCATGTGAGCTCGATGACGGCCTGAAAGTCAGCCGGCATCCGCCTCATTGCGGCGTCGAAGACCTCGACCTCATCTGCGGCCGCATCCTGCGTGCTCAAGCTCGGCGCGATCCGCTCGTCGCATTCCGCGCGCTGCTGCGACTGGTGCGTGGCCGCGGAGTCTCGCTCCCGTTCCGGTCCAGGCGTTGTTTTGTGGTCATCCATTGCACCACCCACCAAACAGATGAACACTGCCTAAAGTAGCAGATGTCAGTCTCGGAGGGGTGCCAATTCAAGAAACTCCATTTGTGCGAAAAAATGCACAATGGGGCGTTCCTCGCCGATGAGCTTGCCAACGCGTGAGCACGCGCTCTCAGTTTGATGAGCACGCGCCAAACAATCTAATTGTCACTTGGGAGCAATACAAGTTGTTAGTTCAGTCGGACTCGACACCCAGGGCTAAGAAAATCGTTGCCTGGGCGAATGCCGTGATGTATTTTGCGCATTGGCGTTCGGCGGCGTGGTGTCGGATTCCATTGGCAGCTTAAGACGATCTACGGATTCGCAGACTGTGGCTGAAGAATCGACGCATGCGGAATCGAAGGATCCCAGCGTCGCCTCCGCGCTGCGGGAATACTTCGATTTGCTCGATCGGGGCATCTCCGTCGACCGTGAGAATTTCATCGCCCAGAATCCCGAGATCGCGCACCGCCTGCGGTCAGCCATCGATGATGAGGACGCGCGCCGCCGGCGCGGCCCCGCGGCAGCGTCGGCTGGCGAACTCACGGGCGGCTCGACTGGAGCCTTTACACGCCACGGCGATACGCTTCCGCCAAATGCGCGAAGCCACAGCGGGGTCGCGGCCTGCAATTTCCCGCCCGGCGCCCAGTTGGGTCGCTACCGCATTGTGCGCGTCTTGGGCCGCGGAGCCATGGGGACCGTCTACCTGGCGATCGACACGCAGCTCGATCGGCAGGTCGCGCTCAAGACGCCGCAATTTGACCAGGACAGCGATCTCTTGCAGCGATTCCATCGCGAGGCACGAGCCGCTGCCGCGTTGCGTCATCCTAATATCTGCCCGATCTATGACTTCGGCCAGATTGACGGCACTCATTTCATCTCGATGGCCTACATCGAAGGGCAAACGCTGGCCGCCTTGATGGAGACTGATCCGCTGCAACCGGTGAAACGGTCCGTCGGCATCGCGCGCAAGATCGCCCTCGCGCTGCACGAGGCGCACGAACACGGCATCGTGCACCGCGATCTCAAGCCGTCCAACGTCATGCTGGATAAGCACGGCGAGCCGATCGTGATGGACTTCGGATTGGCACGGCAAACGACGGGCCCCGACAATGTGCGGCTCACGCAATCGGGAATCCTTGTCGGGACGCCGGCATTTATGTCGCCCGAGCAGATCGAAGGCGATCTCGACAAGATCGGACCGGCGACCGATCAATACAGCTTGGGCGTGCTGCTTTACGAGCTGTTTACGCAGCAGTTGCCGTTTCGCGGTTCGTCGATGGCCATCATCGCTCAGGCGTTGGTGAAGGAGCCTCCTCCTCCGATCCAATTTCGCAGCGATCTCGATCCGTCGATCAACGCGGCGTGCCTCAAAATGATGGCAAAATCACCGGAAGATCGCTTTGCGTCGTTGTCCGAGGTTGCCAAGGTGCTCGAAGCGATCCTCGAGAATCGCGACTCAAAGCCGACACCAAGTTCAGCGCAGGCCAATCCCGGCCCTCCCTTGTCCCCCGAACGCGCCGCCGCGAAGCAACGTCGCCACTCGCTGGCCGCGCAGTTCCTGGCGAAGAGGTCTCTCAGCGAACAAGAGCTCGCTGAGGTTGAGAGAACGGCTCGAAGGCATTTTGACCTGCGTCAGTACGAAAAGGTCGTCGAGGCACTTGGACAGGTTCCTGACGATCAGCTGCCGGCGAGGCTCCAGGGGCTGCTTGCAGATGCGTGCAGCAAGACGGCCGAGGTTGCCGCGATGGTCACCGCGATCGACGAAGCCGAGCGTCGCGGCGATCGAGTCGCAGCGCTGGAAAAATCCAGCGTGCTGCTCAAGATGCAGCCGGGACACCCGCGTGCGTGCGAAGTGCAACATCAGTCGAACGGGCGCTCGTTCCTGGCAAAGATCTCGAAGACAAGTCCTCGGACTCTCTGGGCGGTGGTGCTCGTCGGGCTGACGTTGCTTGCGGCCTTGATTTTCGCGCTAGCGAGTCGTCAGTAAAGTCAGGGAATCAGCCGCTACGTCCGAGCGCGGAAGGAGCAACGCATGCCGCCGTCGGTCGATCTGTACGGCGCGGCTTACGGTAACTTCGGGGCGTCCGCGATCGAAGAGGTCCGCAAAGAGACCTACGGAGAGGACTTCGGACAGAGCGGCTGGGTCACAGGCGACGAGTATCGGCGCTTCTTCCAGCTGCTCGGGCTGCGTGCCGGCGAGCACGTCTTGGATGTCGGGTGCGGCTCCGGTGGGCCGGCGTTGTTCTTGGCGAGAGAGACGGGCTGTCGCGTGACGGGGGTCGATATCAGCGAACCCGGCATCGAAGCGGGTCAAGCGCTCGCGCGCCAATCGAGCATGCAGGACACCGTCACCTTTCGCCGGGCCGACGTCTGCGAACCGCTTGAGTTCGCCGAAGGTGAATTCGACGCGCTGGTTTGCATGGACGTTCTGTGCCATCTTGCTAACCGCGGAGACCTCTTCCAAGACTGGCACCGTGTCTTGCGCCCGGGTGGCCGACTGGTCGTGACCGACCCGGTCGTCGTCACCGGGCTTGTCGCAAAGGAAGAACTTGCTTTGCGCAGCTCCACGGGCCATTTCGAGTTCTGTCCTCCCGGCCTGAACGAGCGGCTGCTTCGAGAGGCTGGTTTTGAACTGGAACCGACAGAGGATGCCACGGATCAGGAGTCAATCGTCTCGGGCCGCTGGCATGATGCGCGCGAGAAGCGGACGGCCGAGCTGACGCGGCTGGAGGGAGCCGAAACCTATTCCGGACTGCAGCGATTCCTGGCCACCGTCAATCGGCTCTGCGCCGAGCGCCGGCTGTCGCGTCATGTTTACTTGGCTCGAAAACCGAGTCCTTGATCCCGTTCAGTGGAGATCACGGTTCACCGCCGATCTTTCTGCGTGACCTGCGAACCGACCTGCATGTTGCCGACCGCCAGCTCCCGAACGACGCGGGCTACCGTCTACCGACTGCGCGGCCTGTGCGGATTAGAGAAACTCGGCCGTTAGGGTCGCGCTGACCAGGAAGATATGATTAGGGACAGATGGTCCACCGGCCGACTTGTCACCCATGAACTAAGCAGGTTTGCGGCCGGGGGCGGACTGTGCTTTTCAGCTTCACGACGCGAAAATATTAAGGGTCGGCGCAGGTGCGGCGTACGCGTTTGCAGCACACGGCTTTAGCCCTCCGGACTGGCGTGTCTTCTTCCCCTCCCTCTCCCACAGAACTCCACGACACACTCGTGCAGGATGAGCACGAAAGTGCGCAAGCGGCCGACCTGAGCCGCTGGGTTGAGACACCGCCGGGGGGAGTGCCGGGCTATACCCTTCTGCGGTCGCTGGGAGGCGGGGCGTTCGGCACGGTGTGGCTGGCGTCTGAGGACAACACAGGCAAGCAGGTCGCGATCAAGTTTTATACGCACCAGCGCGGGCTCGACTGGTCGCTGCTCAACCGCGAAGTGGAAAAGCTCGCGGTCTTGTATACCTCGCGGCACATCGTTCGGCTGATCGACGTCGGCTGGAACAGCGAGCCGCCGTATTACGTGATGGAGTACCTGGCCAGCGGATCGCTCGCCACACACCTGGCGGCCGGACCGCTGCCAGTCAACGAAGCTGTGCGCATCGCGGAAGGCGTGCTGAGCGCGCTGGTTCACGCGCATGGCAGCGGCATCCTGCATTGCGATCTGAAGCCGGCGAACGTGCTTTTGGACAGCGAATTCGAGCCGCGGTTGTGCGACTTCGGCCAATCGCGTCTGTCCAACGAACAAAATCCAGCCTTGGGCAGCCTGTTTTACATGGCGCCCGAGCAGGCTGATTTGCAGGCCATCCCGGACGCCCGTTGGGACGTTTACGCGATGGGCGCTCTGCTTTACCACATGCTGTGCGGCAAGCCTCCCTACTGGACGCCCGAGATCGAAGAGGCCATCCGCTCGGCCCCGACGCTCGACGAGAAGCTGGTGGTCTACCGCGAACGAATTCGCAACAGCCCGAGGCCGACCGGACTGCGAAACGCCCGGGGAGTCGATCGACGCCTGGCTGAAATCGTCGATCGGTGCCTGCAGACTGATTCGCAACGTCGCTTTCCCAACGCTCAGGCCGTGCTGGATATGCTCGTGCTTCGGGACCGTTCGCGGGCGCGGCGGCCGCTCATCAGCTTGGGAATCGTCGGTCCCAGCCTGCTGCTGTTGGGGATGGCCTGGCTCGTGTTCGACCTTTTGGGCACGGCGGAAACAGACGCCAATCATTTGATGACCAAACGCGCGAATCAGAGCGGCATTTTGTCCGCGCGGATCGCCGCGCAGAGCATCGGCCGCGACCTCGGCGAACGCGAGGTGGAACTTGTCGAACTCGCGGATCGGATCACCAACGACAAGTCGCTCAGGAATCTACGTGAGGCGATCACTGCCCCCGTGGTGACAGACAAGACCAGGAACGAGCAGGCGTTTGCCGAACTCAACGCGGCCCACAAGGAGTCGGACGAGCGGTTCGACAAGCTGGGTCTGCAGAAGGATTTCAGTTGGTTCTTGACCGACGACCATGGGATTCAGAAATGGCGATCGCCGCTATTCGACCAGAGCTGGAAATATCCGCACTACCTGGGAAAGAGCTTTGCGGGCCGCGACTACTTTCACGGCAAGGGAACCAATTATGACCGCGGAAAAGAGCCGCCCAATTTGAAGCCGATCAAGAAGCCGCATATCTCCCAGTGGTTCACCGAGGTTCTGAACGAGCGACATCTGGTTGCCGTTTCGGTTCCCATCTTCGACGAGTCCGAGAATGTGATCGGCGTCCTGGGGCGCACGATCGAGATCCGCTCGCTGCTGGATGTCTACAGCCACGCGATTTTCGCGCAGTCTGACACGGGGTCGGCGGCACCCGATGACACCCGTGAAATCGCCCTGATCGAGCGGACTCGCGGCAACGTGCTGGACCATACCTGGTTCGACAAGCATCACCAGGAATCACAACAACAGAATCTAAAACCGCACCAGCTCGAAACGTTCCGGGTTTCGGAGTCGGTGCGCGAAAAACTCCAGCGACTGTCGCCTCCCGACGTCCCGCTGGGAAAATCCGACTCCGACGTCGACAATCATTACAGCGATCCTCTTAGTCAGCTCGAGATCGCCTCGAAAGATCTCGGAGGCGAATGGCTGGCCGCATTTGCTGCGGTTCCCGGGACCGACTGGGTGGCCGTGGTCCAGGAGCGCCGGACCGCGGCGCTTGAGCCGGTGCAGGAGATGAGATCGCGGCTGACGCGCGCTGGCCTGTGGGCGTTGGTTGCGAGCTGTGGACTGATCGGGGTGTTGTGGTACTTTGTGGGGCGCGCGCTGATCGATCGCACTCCGCGGTTATGGCCCATGCGTCCGAATCGTCTGGCTTCGGGTGCGGCGGGCCCAAGCGGTCCTCCGACACCGAGCGGACTGTCGCGCGGACTCTAGCGACGAACGGTTTCGCTTAGGGTGTATCGTCGCTGCCGCTGAAGGTAACAGAATTGCTGGTTCTCGTCGCACAGGGATTAGACCGCGATCATCATTGGCGCCAGGTTCTCGAGTCCGCTCGGCCCTACGTGATCGGCCGCGACGGGGGCGCCGATCTTTCGGTGCCGTGGGACGGGCATATTTCGCGTCGCCACGCGCGATTGACGATCGCGGACGGGCGTTTGAGCGTCGAAGCCCTGCCGGAAGCCCGCAACCCCGTATTCGTCAACGGACGGCAAGCCGCCCGGTTTTCGCTCGAGGAAGGAGAACGGTTCGTCATCGGAACAACAACGTTTTCGCTCGAGCGGCAGGCTTTGCGGTTGAGCGAGACCGGGCCGCTGGAGGAGGTAACTTTCGATCCGCACATGCTGAGGAACGTCCGCTTCAGCGACGCAGACCGGCGGTTCGACGTGTTAACGCGGCTGCATGAGGTCATCTGGAGCGCGCGGACCCAAGGTGAGCTCTATCACCGGCTGGCCAGCTTGATCCTGGCTGGAGTCGGCAGTGCCGAGGCGGTGGCGATTGTCGAGATCGATGACGGGGGAACCGTCCGCGTGCTGAATTGGGACCGCCGCCGCGAGGCCGCCGGATTGGTCCAGCCCAGCTCGCGGCTGATCGGCGATGCGCTCTTGCGCCGGCGCCGTAGCGTGCTGCACGTGTGGGAGTCGGCCAAGCTGGCAGACAGCAAGTACACGATTTCCGCGGAATTCGACTGGGCCTACTGCACTCCGGTCGCCGACGGAGCATCGTCCTGGGGCATTTATGTTGCCGGCGGGCTCGACCAGCCCTTGGCGCCCGGCCAGATGTCGCGGACCGACGGCGTCTTCCTGCAGGCCGACGTCAAGTTCACCGAGCTGGTTGCGGAAATCGTCAGCTCTGTGCTGCGCCTGAACCGCTTCGAGCGGCAAAAGTCGGGACTGCGGCAATTCTTCGCGCCTCCGATCCTGTCGGCTTTGGGCGACGACCTCGACACGGCACTCTTGGAGCCGCGAGAGTGCGACGTGACGGTCTTGTTCTGCGACCTGCGCGGTTTCAGCCGGACGGCGGTCGCGGCTGCCGACGATTTGCGCGGCCTGCTGGAGCGTGTGAGCCGCGCCCTCGGCGTGATGACCAGCCAGATCCTCAAGCACGGCGGAGTGACCGGCGACTTTCAGGGAGACGCCGCGATGGGCTTTTGGGGCTGGCCCCTTTTGTCTCCCGAAGCTCCGTTGGATGCGTGCCGGGCCGCGCTCGGCATCCGTGCCGCATTCCAGGAGACGTTCGGCCGACAGGATCACCCCCTGAAGAATTTTCAAGTGGGACTGGGCATCGCCCACGGCCGGGCGGTCGCGGGCAAGATCGGCACGGCCGAACAGGTGAAAGTCACAGTCTTTGGCCCGGTCGTGAACCTGGCAAGCCGACTCGAAGGAATGACCAAACAGCTTCGGGTGCCGATCGTCATCGACGAAGCCACTGCGGCAATTGTCAATGCGCGTTTGGACCGCCGCGAAGGACGAACTCGCCGGCTCGCCAAAGTTCTGCCTTACGGGATCGAGACTCCGGTGGTCGTGAGCGAACTCTTGCCCCCCGTTTCGGCAGAGGGCGCTTTAAGCGATGAGCAGGTCGCGTCTTTCGACAAGGCGGTCGAACACTTCATCGCGGGCCGCTGGGAAGACGCCTATCAAGATCTGCACCGCATGCCGGCGAGCGACCGGGCCCAGGACTTTCTCGGCGTTGTCATCGCGCAGCACAACCGCATTCCTCCCCCCGGTTGGAATGGCGTCCTCGAACTGCCGAACAAATAGGCCCCTCGGCAAGGCGGCAGAAAGGGTGCGGCGGACCGAACGGCCCGTGCGCCATCGAGCCGAAAGTTTTCTGAGACGTTTCCGCCCGATTTGTCGCATGTCATGATGGGAGCCCCGGATGCTCCTCCACCCGAGCTTCGGGGCGTCTTCGCAAGAGCTTGCCGAAAACCGTTTGCTTACCTCTGGGGCCTGCAATGTCGGAAACACCCAAAGATGCGAAAAGCATCTTCTTGGCTGCACTCGACATCCAGGGTCCGGCCGAGCGGGCGGCGTTTGTCGCGCGGTCCTGCGAAGGCGACGACCCTCTGCAAAAGCGCGTTGAAGATCTGCTCCGCGCCTACGGCGAATCGGGCGGGCCCCTCGACAAGCTAGCTGCGGCCATCGCCCCCACGCAACTCGGCGAGCCGATCCGCGAGCAGGTCGGCTCGACCATCGGCCCTTACAAACTGATGGAGCAGATCGGCGAAGGGGGATTCGGGCTGGTCTTCGTCGCCGAGCAGCAGCAGCCGATCCGCCGCAAGGTGGCCCTCAAGATCATCAAGCCCGGGATGGACACCCGCGACGTGATCGCCCGCTTCGAGGCCGAGCGGCAGGCCCTGGCGCTGATGGACCACCCGAACATCGCCCGCGTGCTTGACGCCGGCACGACCGAGAGCGGCCGCCCCTACTTCGTGATGGAACTCGTCCGCGGCATCCCCATCACCGAGTATTGCGACCAGGCCCAGCTCACACCTCGCGAGCGCTTGGAACTCTTCGTGCCGGTCTGCAACGCCATTCAGCACGCTCATCTCAAAGGGATCATCCACCGCGACGTCAAGCCGTCGAACGTGCTCATTACGCTGCACGACGACCAGCCGGTGGTGAAGGTGATCGACTTCGGCGTGGCGAAGGCCCTCTACCAGTCGCTCACCGAGCGGACGATCTACACGCGCTACGCCCAGATGATCGGCACGCCGCTCTACATGAGCCCCGAGCAGGCCCAGATGAGCGGCCTCGACATCGACACGCGGAGCGACATCTATTCGCTCGGCGTGCTGTTGTACGAACTCCTCACCGGCTCGACCCCCTTCAACAAAGAGCGCCTGGCAAGGGCCGCCTACGACGAGCTGCTCAAAATCATCCGCGAAGAAGAGCCGCCGAAGCCGAGCGTGCGCTTAAGCCAATCGACCGACACGCTTCCCTCGATCGCCGCCCAGCGCAAGACCGAGCCGGCCAAGCTGTCAAAGATGTTTAGCGGCGACCTCGACTGGATTGCGATGAAGGCCCTGGAAAAAGACCGCACCCGCCGCTACGAAACGGCCAATGCGTTCGCTGCGGACGTGATGAGATATCTCAACGATGAACCGGTGGAGGCGTCACCGCCGTCAGCGGCGTATCGGATTCGAAAGTTTACGCGGAAGCATCGCGGGCCAGTGATTGCTCTGGCGGCGATCATGACGATCCTGGTTTTGGGGATTGCAGGGACGACCTGGGGCCTCTTCCGCGCTCAGCGAGCCGAGCAGGCGGCAGATCTATCGAAGCAGCAGGCAATCGAGGCGCTCGCGCAAACGACGAAGGAACGCGACGCGAAAGAACGAGCCCTCGCGGAGGAGCAGGCTCAGCGAGATCACGCTGAACGTGAGCTCGCGAGGGGTCTGCTGCGTCCAATCGGGTTTGGCGACTTACCCCAACGTGAGGGAGGTGGGTTAGGCGGATTCGGTGGGGGCATCGGCGGATTCGGCCGTGCCAAAAAAGATGCGATCGCCAATCCGGCCGAGTTGCGGAGTTTTGTCGACTGGTCCTCGATCAAGGACTCCCAATTGAAAACGCGTGTGCTGGAGATTGCGTTCGAAGATCCTGAAACTGCTTTGCGAGTCGCGCGGCGGAGCGAACAGGTCATTCAAGCGGCCATCGGCGTCAGCCCTAAACGCCGCACGAGAGCAATCGAATTCATCTCGGCGCGTCAACGTGACCGAACCGCCGACCCGCGGATTCGCGTCGGCGCCTGCTGGTTGGCATTGGAACTCGGTTCCGTCGATCTGCCTGCCTGGGCCGAAAGCTGTAGCTACCTTGGGGGACAGAATAAGCTAGCCTACCGGTTTGTTGAGTTCGTCGATTTTGCGACCAGACGCCAAGATCCGGGGCAGCTTGCGCAGCTCAGTGCCGAACCGCTGCTGGTCCTTCTCGAAACACCAACGCATGCGGTGGTGTGGGGGAGGTCGTGCAACGCATTGTTCGCGGTGGAGTCGCGACTCGACTCTGAGCAGGCGAAACGCGCCTTCGACGCCTTGGTCAGATACAGCACCGAAAAAGGACAGCAACCGCCGGGAGGAGTCGACCACGCGTCAGAGCTGCTAGGCTTGTTGGCAGCACGCTCAGAACAAAAGCGAGTGGCAGATGCGTCGGGAGCGTTGATAAGTCGCCTTGAGAAAGTGCTGGATGACGACGTCGTTGATATGCCTCGGATAGGCATGATTTCATCAATGCTCAATGCACTTCTGCCGCGCTTGGACAAACCACAGGCCGCGCACGTCGCAGACACACTAACCGCAATGCTGGAGAAGCTGCGAGGCGGCAATCCCAACTTTGTTTCCAGCCATCCCAACAACCTTTCGACTCTGCTGGCCGTGCTCAAGCCCCTGGCACCGCGACTGGAACCCAAGCAGGCCGCACACATCGCTGACATCCTAGCGAGCATCGCTGCCAAACCGCCATTGGTGATGCCGAGCGGGATGGTCGAGGGTTTCTCTGCCTTGGAGCCGGTGCTCGAGGACGCGGACCTCCGGCGCATCGCGAACGGGTTGATTGCGGGTCTGCCGGCTCCGCTCGCGATCGAGGCGTTGACTGGCGTGGCGAAACGTATGCAATCAGCTCAAGCCGCAAGCGCCTGGGAGCGTGTGCTGAAGCTCGTTAGTAACCCGCATCCGGAGGATTCAATGATCGGACCTCCGGATCCTGCGCCGGACGCGCTGAAGGCACTGGCGCTTCGATTGGAGCCGCGACGGGCGGTGTCAGAGGCAGGCATCCTGATCCCCATGTTGTCGAAATCAAACGATCCGAAAGAGACCGGTCGGTTGCTCATCGGGTTGATCGCGCTCACCCCACGAATGGAACCATCGCAGGTCAAGCGCGCCGCCACTGCTCTAATCGCACAAATGCAGAAAATGACGAATGACGAATTGGCTGATACAAGATTCCGGGCACTCAAAACTATGAGCCCGCGGCTGGAACCGACTGAAGCCAAACGAGCGTGGGAGGCGCTCGTTGCGATGTTGCCGAACGGGTATGTCGAGGAGGCGCTCGCGTTGCTTTCACCGCGGCTTACCCCGCCGGACGTTGAGAGCGCTGGAGACATGCTGATCGCATTGCTTGAGAAACCAACGCCTGAGATCGGTTTGTCGCCCCATCCAGCGGGCTTTCAGGAATTGATCAAGCTAGCGCCTCGCCTGAAGCGTGCCCAGATTACTCGTGCGATGGATGCTGTAATTAAGCACGTGAAGACGCGCAACGATCTCGCGGATGGATTGGTAGCCGCCGCGTTTCACGAGTTTGCCCCGTTATCGGATCAAGCGCAAATCGTCGCGGCTGCTGACAGCGTGACTGCCACTCTGACGAAGACAGGGCCCCCACAGGGAGGGGGTGTCTGGGGCCGTCCGGGGGTTCGAACGGCAGCTGCGCTTGACGCGTTACTCTCACGTCTCGGGCCAGATCAGATCTCGCAGATCGGAAATGAGCTGATCGTGACGCTCGAATCGTCGACCAACGAAACCGCGCTCAACGGCGCACTTGCCGGTTTGGTTGCAGTCGCGCCTCGGTTGGCACCCTTGCAGATCGTGCGTGCTTGGAAGACTATGAGCGCTATCCCCGACAAAATGCCGAACGTACAGGTTTGGCATGGCTTGGCGGCGCTCGCGCCCGGCTTGGAGCCGACGTCACGGGATAACGATGCGAAGAGAATAACGGCGGTCCTTCTCGACTACTCATGCTGCGACGTCGAGGTCGACGGGTCGCCGGAAGAGTTCGCGAGATGCATCCCGCGCCCGCGGTCGTTGGCCACGTTGCTCTCTCATCCTGGTTGCGTCTCGGATCTACGGCGCCGCCTTCTGGATCGGTTCGAAGAGTTAGTCTTCTACGACGGCAAGGCCATTTTCCCCAGGCCGCAAAATCGTGGCGGATTTGGCTTCCGTGGCATGGGCGAGTCGGAAAGTGAAGCGGAGAAGAAGCCAGGCGGACCTCAACCACCGGCGCGCCGATTCCACAATCTGGCCGATGCGGCGGCCTGGATTCAGCAGAACTGGCCCGATTTTGATTTGGAGACGAATTGCCCCGCGACCTGGCGGGGTTCGCGATAACGACCCAACCATCTCTGTTCTTTGGCCATTCCCCACGCCCCAAAGGAGAGATTCATGTGTCGCAAATTTCTCGTGTCGAAAGACCTTGTGCTTCCGGCGCTTTGCCTGATTTGGTGGACGATCTGCTCGCCGCAGTCGCTCCTCGCGGCCGGCCCGAATACCGATAAGCTTTCCGACCGCGTCAATCGCTTTGTGCAGACCAAAGAACGGCAGATGGAATCGGCCCGCAAGAAGTTGCTCAAGGCGATCGATGGCGTGCAGAAGGAAATCAAGCAGTCGGACCTCGATCCCGACGCCAAGCGGTTGCTCTTGCAGCGGATCAAAAGCGACCAGAAGAAATTCGCCGCCACGAAAGAGCTGCCGAGCTGCGACGAGCTGTTGGAGCCGGTGATTGCCTACGCCGATGCTAACGAGCAAATCATCGCCAGCATCGATGAGTTCCGCAAAAAACTGGCGGACAAGGCGATCCGCAAGGAGGGGGATCCCGATGTCTCCGAGGCGCTGACCAAGCTCGAAGAAAAGGTCTTGAAGTTGCTCGGCGGCCGGATCGACTTCACCGAAGGGAGCGATTGGCGCGGCAAGCGGCAGGGGCCGGAAGGCAACTCGGTGCAGTTGTATATGCACATCGGCCAGGTTGCCGGCAACGTCTTTCGGGGCCGGCTCGAGCAAACGAGCAACGCCGCGACCGACATCATGAAGGTCGAGGGCCAGCGCGACGGCAATCACGTGGTGATCCGGACCACGGAAATGATCCGCGGTGACTACCGCTCACTCGAGTTTACGGGCTACTTCCTTGGCAGGCGGATCGTCGCGAGCGTCGACGGAGTCAATACCGCCAAGAAACGTGCGACCGGCTGGATCAGCCTGTGGAAGCAATGACGCCTTCCGACGGCCTGCTCGTCCCGCATTCGATCCCTACAGAGCGAAAATCGGACTGCTGTGCCCGAAGTTACCCGAATTCTGCAGGCAATGGCTGGCGGGGATCGTGCCGCCGCGGCAGAACTGCTGCCGCTCGTCTACGAAGAGTTACGAAGACTGGCCGCTCGGAATATGCGCGCGGAGCTGCCCGGGCAGACGCTCGACGCGACGGCGCTCGTGCACGAGGCCTATCTGCGCCTCGTGGGCTCGGGGGAGAAAGCGGCACAACACTGGGACGGCCGAGCCCATTTTTTCGGGGCGGCCGCCGAGGCCATGCGGCGGATTCTTGTGGAGAACGCGCGGCGCAAATCGCGGGTCAAGCACGGCGGCGAGTTGCAGCGGGTTTCCCTCAACGATGCCGAGCCGACCGTCGCCCCGACTCCTGAGGAGATTCTGGCCCTCGACGAGGCGCTGACTCGATTCGCGGCTGAGGAGCCGGAGGCGGCTCGGGTTGTCGAGCTACGGTACTTTGCCGGCTGTTCGATCGACGAGGCGGCGGAGGTGTTGGGGATCTCGCGGGCCACTGCCAACCGGCATTGGACGTATGCCCGAGCGTGGCTCCGCTGCGAGTTGGAATCCGGGGAATAAGTGCGGCGTTAGGCTTGTAGGGCAGGGCTGTGCCTGCCGCCCCCGGGGCCCCCTCTTGACTCGCCGATCAGGCGCGACATAATTATGGTGCGACAATATTTCATCAGGTGCCGCACAAGTCGGAGGAAGCTGCCGACCCGGTCGCGGACGGTGGGACAAATTGACCCGGCGGCACAAAACCTTTTGTCCCGCCGGGACGGGACACTTTCCGGTTATAGGAGTGGCGGGAAGTTGTCCCACCGCGCGGCGGGCTCTCGCTGCCGATTCCATTAATCGCGGTGGACCAAGTTGGTCCGGCGGACCAAAGTTTCTTGGTCCGCCGGACCGGACCAATTTTCTTTAATAGGGAGGTGCCGAAGTTGGTCCACCGCGCGGCGGGTCAACGCGCATGGGGCTTACGCCAAAGCCCGGCTGCGATGCGAACTCACGGGTTCGATCCCCCTGGCCCGTCTTGGTGCTCCATCGCCCGACAACTGAGCTGAGCGAAACATCGAGAAATTGCCCCGTTTCGTCGCGGCATGCGGGCGATTTCGGCAATATAATTGAGGTTTGGCCCTTCGTTGATTTACACCCAGGATCCGAACTAGAGCCCCATGCCGGATACCGTCGTCGAAGTCGGTAAGATCGATTGGAAACGAATCTTGCCGTGGGTGCGGCTGTTTCGCGTGTTCCGCACGGCCGTCGACCTGCGGATGTTGACGCTCGGCTGCGTGGCGCTTGTCGCGCTGTCAGTTGGCGACTGGGTCTTTACCAATCTGCTGTTTAGCCCGGCGAACAAGACTGCGACCGAATCGCACGCTGCCTACCAGTGGGACCACCCAGCCGCGGAAAACCCAATCGATTTCCCCGCGAAGGTCGTGCACAACCCTTGGGGAGTCTTCACGGGGATCGCATCGCGCTGGGAGCGGCTCCTGCAGCCGGCGCAGACTGTCCTCGAGCCGGCCCGCACGATTCTCCAGCCCGAGGCGTCCTGGAGTCAGAAGGCGCTGGCCTGGACCCGCCTCTTGTGGGCACTCTGCGTTTGGTCGGTGCTTGGCGGTGCAATGACCCGGATTGCCGCCGTCGAGCAAGCCACCGATACACCCATGTCGTTCTCCGGCGCACTGCGGTTTTCCCTCGAAAACTTCCTCTCGTACATGACGGCTGTGTTGCTGCCAGCGGTCTTCATCGGTCTGTTTTGGTTGCTTTGCACAATCGGCGGATGGATCGGACGAATTCCCGGCATCGGGCAGCCGCTGTTGGGACTCCTGTGGGGCGTCGAACTGGCGTTCGGTTTCTTGATGGCGCTCATTCTGATTGCCGCCGCTGCGGGTTGGCCCCTGATGTATGCGACGATCGGAGCGGAAGCCAGCGACGGATTCGACGCCTTCAGCCGCTCGTACAGCTACGTCTTCACGCGCCCCTGGCATTACTTGTGGTTCAGCATCGTGGCGCTCACCTACGGAGCGGTTGTGACGACCTTTATTTCGCTCGTGGCGGCACTCGCGGTGTATCTGTCGGCTGCCGGAGTCGCGTCGGGGCTGGGACCTGCGCGCACCGGCGGAATGATGCTTGGTTCGCCCGACTCAGTCGGCGGAGCGAGCTTTGTCAGTAGTCTTCCCTCTGCGGACATCGGCGTCGGGACACGCATCGCGGGGGCTTGGTTGCAACTCGTCGGACTGCTGGTGGCGGGATTCGCCGTGAGCTTTTTCTGGACCGCCAGCACTGTGATTTATCTCTTGTTGAGGCAAGTGGACGACGCCACCGATTTCCGCGAGGTCTATCCGCCCCCCTCGGAAGACAAGGACGAACTGCGGCCGTTCGTCGGCGTTGCTGCCTCGGATCAACCGGTGATCGAACGTCCGCCGGAGGGCGATTTTGGCGGCGATCCCCGCCGAGTGCCGGGCGTCAGCGAGCCGGCAGGGGCTCGCCTGGACCCCTCCATCCCCTCGGCGCCGCCGAGCGCCCCGACTCCGCCACCGAGTGCCGCCCCGCCGGCTCCGTAAGGAACTTGCTCGTCACGCTGGCCGCGGTTGGCTTGCGGCCGGTCGAGACAACTCTTGCCACAACGCGCGGTAGTAGCGCATCACTTGCTTCGGATCCGCAGTCGCCTGGCATTCGGCCAGGCAATACCCGTCGAACCCGGCTGCCTGCAAGAGCGTAAACAGCTCGCGATACGGATACCCCGAATAGAGCTCATTGATGTGACAGGTCCGCCCGAGCTTTTTCTTGATTCGATCAAAATTCGCCTTCACCGATCCGCTAACGACGTCGCTCCCGTTGGAATTCCAGCAAACGCCGACGCTGGGATGGTCGGCGACGCGCATGATTTCTTCGATCAGCGATAGATCAGACGATCCCTTGCCGTGCACTTCGAGCCGGATCTCCATGCCGTATCCTTCGGCGAAGTGACCACACTCGCGCAGCGCTTGGCCGATCTGTTCGGCGGTGCCGTGTCGATCCTTGCCTTTGACGAGCCCGTTGGGGCGGACCTTCACGCCACTGCCCCCGACGTCGTGCGATAAGACGATGAACTCCTTGGTGAGTTCGATGTTTTTCTTCACGACGGCCGGATCGCTGCTGTGGAACTCGCAGACCGACCCCAATCCGACGAGTTCCACCGAAGAATCGGCAAATCGCTTCTGAACCTCAGCCCGCTGGTCCCGGTTGAGCGACACCTCAACGCCATGCTTGTGCGTGGTGCGCAGTTCGGCACCGGCATAGCCGGCCTCGGCGCAGTATTTTATCAGCGTGGGAAGATCCCAGTTTGCCCCCCATTGGTAGGTGACCATGCCGAGTTTCATCGCGAGGTCCTCCGAGAAGTTTCGACGGCGACAAATCGCACTATAGACGAACGCGTTGCTCAGGGCGTAGCACGACATCGGTTCTGGCGAGGCTGGGATGCGACGGGGGCATCTGCCACCGCCACGACGGCAGTGATATACTGGCGGCCGTCGCTCAGATCGCATTGCTTTTTCGACGTTTCGACTGCCACGACTCGCCCGCGAGGCCGATCGACGAGACGAAAGGACGCAATCATGCCGGCATTCCGCGCGTTGGCTTGTGCCTCGATGTGTCTCGTGCTGCATACCGCCGCAGTCAGCGCGGGCGCGGCACCGCCGTCGGAAGCGACCGCCGTGGGCAACGAGTTGCGTGGGGTTGTCGTGGACGAGGCGGACAAACCGGTCGCCCACGCCAAGGTCGCCGCACGCGGATACCGGGTCAATCAGAGCACCCAATCGGCCGCCGACGGAAGGTTTGAGATGAAAATCGCGGCAAAAGGGCTGTCCTGGGGTATGGTTCACGCGACGGATCAAACGGGCAGACAGGGCTTCGTCCAAGTGTTGATCGGGCAGAAATCGAACCC
Organism: Planctomycetaceae bacterium; assembly: GCA_035949535.1. Lineage (GTDB taxonomy): Bacteria > Planctomycetota > Planctomycetia > Planctomycetales > Planctomycetaceae > DASPSM01. The sequence goes on from DASZIA010000431.1 coordinate 32,427, forward strand.
CGTCCGCATCGTTTTGAAGAAGCCCCGAGGGATCACGGTCACGGTCACCGACAAGTCGGGAAATGCAATCCAGGGAGCAACTGTCGGCGCCATTGTGCAAAACGCGGTCCTGGTCCGACAAGAAACGGACGCCCAGGGCAAGGCGCTCTTGCGACTCCCGGAAGGCCTTTCGTCACGCACCATTTTTGCCATGAAGGCGGGCGTGGGCTTCGACTATGTCGAGTCAATCCTTTCGGTGAGAAAGAGCGGCCGAGGACCCGACAAAGACGACAATCTCAAGTTCGTGTTCACCGGCGCTCGGACTGTGACCGTTCGCGTGACTGATCGAACCGGCAAGCCGATCACCGGCGTCGAGTTGTATCCCTGGTATTTCAATTTGCCCAAAAAAGGGCAGTTCAATATGACTGGCGTGTCTAGTGAAGAGCTTTTCACCAGACTGACCGATCAACA